>NZ_JBVHWN010000002.1:354585-675186 GCF_055564335.1 Streptomyces sp. NPDC029139
GGGGTAAAGGGGAACAGGGGGGTGGGGGGGACGGGACACCTCCCGAAGGTTCGGGGGGGGGGCCCCCCCCCCCCCCCCCCCCGGCGACGGGGGGGGGGGGGGGGGGGGGGGGCCCCCCCCCCCCCCCCCACCCCGTGGTCCGACGGTCCGGCGGGGGCGGTGCCTCCGTCCCTTCGCCGCTCGCCCGCGTGGGCAATCGTCCCGCTGGGAGTCCCCTGGGGCGAGGGACGGCCGGGCACACGGGACGGCGCCCGTGCCGGGCCCGGTCTCCCCGTGTCTGCGGTGCCCGCGGGTGCGGCGCCGTCATGGGAAGTGCCCACCCGCTCCGCACCGGCGGAACAGATGCACACCATCAGCTGAGGTACGGCGGGGTCGGCGATGGCCCCAGCGGGACAGTCATCCACAACCAGGTGGGTGGGGTCCGCGGTGCACCGCTCCGGCGGGACCGCGGTGCACCGCTCCGGCGGGATGGGGGTCGCGCCCCGGGCCGGGTGGGCGACCGGGGCAGGTGGGCGGACATACGACGAGCCCCGCGGGCGCGTGGAAGCGCGGGCCGCGGGGCTCGGGGTCGTGGAGAGAGGCCGGCGGGCCTCAGGGCGCCGTCAGTGGCCGCCGCCCTGCTGTTCGTCCCGGCGGCGCTGCCACCGTTCCTCGATCCGGGTCATCATCGAGCGGCGCTGTCGGGCCTGACGGCCACCGGCCGCCGCTCCGCCCTTCGCCTGCTGCTGCTCACCCGGCTTCGGCGCCTTGCGCCATCCGGTGACGGCCAGTACCGCGCAGCCCAGCATGACGAGAAAACCCACCACGCTGATCCAGATCTGCTGAGCGACCATTCCAGCCATGAGGAGCGCGATACCCACCAGGAAGCCGGCTACTGCCTGGTAAACCCGTCGCCGGGTGTACGTACGCAGTCCGCTTCCCTCGAGCGCTGTCGCGAACTTGGGATCTTCGGCGTACAGCGCTCGCTCCATCTGCTCGAGCATTCGCTGCTCGTGCTCCGAGAGCGGCACGGAGTCCTCCTAGTCGTCGGTCGCGGGGGCGACCGGGATGCGGCCCTTTCAGGATAGGCAGGGAATCGCCCCCGTGAAACCCGCCCTCAACGCCAAATCGCCAATCCGGGCCGCCATGCGGTTCGGTTGCTGAGGCGTTGATTCCCCAGCGCCTTCCCTGTCATGCCGGATGGTGTCCCCCGATCATACGGGGCCAACTGCCCGTTCGGGGGGCCTGTGGCGTACTCCATGTGCGGCTGCGTCGCTGATCAGCACGGTGCGGGCAGGTCCGGGGCCGGGCCCCGGGCCTGCGGCCGGGCGGGTGTCAGGCGCGCTTCTCGCCCAGGACGTGCAGCTGGGTGGCGATGGCGTGGAAGGACGGCAGCTCCGCCGCGGCGGCCTCCAGCTTGAGCAGAGCTTCCGCCGCGCCGGGCTCCGTGTCGACCAGGACACCGGGAACGAGGTCGGCGAAGACCCGCACGCCGTGCACCGCGCCGACGTCGAGGCCGGCCGCTCCGGCCAGCTCGGTCAGCTGGTCGGCGGTGAAGCGGCGGGGCACCGGGTCGCCGTCGCCCCAGCGGCCGGACGGGTCGCTCAGGGCCGTGCGGGCCTCGGTGAAGTGCCCGGCCAGCGCACGGGCCAGGATCGCCCCGCCGACACCCGCGGCGAGCAGGCTGAGCGCGCCTCCGGACCGCAGTGCCGCCACCGCGTTCCGTACGCCCTCGGCGGGGTCCTCCACGTACTCCAGGACGCCATGGCAGAGCACCACGTCGTACCCCTCCCGCCCGACGACGTCGAACAGGCCGTGGATGTCGCCCTGGACCCCGCTGACCCGGCCTGCGACGTCGGCCTCGGCGGCCCGGCGCTCCAGCGCGAACAGCGCGTTCGGGCTGGGGTCGACGACGGTGACCCGGTGGCCGAGACGGGCCACCGGCACCGCGAAGTTGCCGGAGCCGCCGCCCGTGTCGAGGACATCGAGGCTGTCCTGCCCGGTGGCCTTGACCCGGCGGTCGAGGGCGTCCTTGAGGACGTCCCACACGACGGCCGTACGAAGGGAGGCGCGCGAGGGACGCGACGACGCCTCTCGACCGAAGACAGGGGAAGGGTCCGACACGGCTGTTGACTCCTCGGTGACGGTGCACGAACGCCTCCACCCTATGGCCTCGGGCGTGTTCCCCGGCTCACACGGCGCTCACCCCGCGGCCTCCTCGGCGCCGGTCTGACGGGGCAACACGGGCTGCAGGACGAGGAGCCGCTCGACCAGGCGAAGGAACATGGCGGCGTCCCGGATCAGGTCGTCGGCGTCCCGGCGGCTCGCGGCGCCGGGTATGCCCGCCTCCGCCCTGGCCCGGCGGGGCGCACCCGAGGCGAACAGGGCGCTCCACTCGGTCAGCTCGGGCGCTATCTCGGGGAGTACCTCCCAGGCGCTCCGGATGCGTGCGCGTTTGCGCGGATTGGTCTCCGGGCGGCCCCGGGCGGCGAGCACCGCGGCGGCCGTGCGCAGGGCGGCGAGGTGGGCGGTGGCGTACCGCTCGTTGGGGACGTCGTGTCCGGCGGCCTCGTCGAGGCCGGCGCGGGCCTGGGCGAGCAGGTCGAGTGCGGCGGGCGGCGCTGAGGAGCGGCGCAGCACCGGATGGACGTCGGACGGGGGTCCGGACAGTGCGGGGGCAGGGCGGCCGGCGGCGCGGCGCCGGGATGCGGCTGCTGCGGAGGAGCTGGTCATGACGAGCCTCCTGTCGTCGTGTGACGGCTCTGTGTCCGTATGTGTCCATCGTGAAGGGCACCACTGACAATCGCGCTGACCTGCGTCTTTGCCCTCATCGCCACCCAGAGGTAAGTTTTTGCACTGACTGGTCAGTTCAAAAACTGGGGAAAGTGGGGGTGGACCGGTGGAAGCGAATCCGGTGGAGCCGCACGGCGCAGCAGTCGTCGCGGACGGATTCGGGCTGAAGGGGCCGCGCGGTTGGGCCTTCCGCGGGGTCGGCTTCCGGGCCGAGCCCGGCTCGCTCGTCGCGATCGAGGGGCCCTCCGGCTCGGGCCGTACCTGTCTGCTGCTCGCCCTGACCGGTCGGATGAAACCCCGGGAGGGCCATGCCGAGGTCGCCGGCCTCCGGCTGCCCCGCAAGATGGCCGCCGTGCGCCGCATCAGCGCGCTCGGCCCGGTTCCCGGCGTCAGCGATCTCGACCCGGCGTTCACGGTCGCCGAACATCTGCGGGAGCGCGCCCTGCTCCAGCGCCGCTACGACGGAACGATCCGCGCCCTCCTGCGCCCGCCCGCCGAGCGGGCCGCCGCCACGGAGGCCCGGATCGAGGCGGCCCTGAAGGCATCCGGGCTCGACCTGGGCACCCTGCCGAAGGCGGGGCGGACCTCCGTACGGGACCTGGAGCGGCTCGAGGCCCTGCGCCTGTCGATCGCCCTCGCCCTGATC
Organism: Streptomyces sp. NPDC029139; assembly: GCF_055564335.1. Lineage (NCBI taxonomy): Bacteria > Bacillati > Actinomycetota > Actinomycetes > Kitasatosporales > Streptomycetaceae > Streptomyces > Streptomyces sp. NPDC029139. The sequence goes on from NZ_JBVHWN010000002.1 coordinate 358,004, forward strand.
GGCCGGCCCCGGCTGCTGGCGCTCGACGACACCGACCTCAAGCTCTCGGACGCCGACCGGACCGAGGCCTGGGCACTGCTGCGCTCGATCGCCGACGCGGGTACCACCGTGCTCGCCGTCTGCGCCGAGGCCCCGGCGGACGTCCTGAAGGTCACCACGGAACCCCGCGAGCCCGGGGACGGGACCGGGGACGGGACCGAGGGCGGGACGGACCGTACGGACGCGACCGAGGGCGCCACGGACCGTACGGACGCGACCGAGGGCGCCACGGACGGGCCCGAGGACGACGTCCAGGACGAGACCCGGGACGAGACCCAGCCCGAGACCCAGGCCGAGACCCAGCCCGACGCCCGGCACGAGACCGACACCGAGGTCGACGCCGAGATCGACACCGAGGACACCACCGAGGAGGGGGCAGCCGATGCGCTCGCCGAAACTGGCCGCGCTTGAGCTGAAGCGGTTCGGCAGGGGGAAGCTGCCGCGGGCCGCGCTCGTCGCGATCCTGCTGCTGCCGCTGCTGTACGGCGCGCTGTACCTGTGGTCCTTCTGGGACCCGTACAGCAGGCTCGACCGGATACCCGTCGCCCTGGTCAACGAGGACAGGGGCGCCACCGCCGACGGCAAGAAGATCAACGCCGGTGACGAGATCACCGAGGGTCTGCTGGACAGCAAGGTCTTCCAGTGGCACCAGGTGAGCGACGCCGAGGCGCGCAAGGGCGTGGAGGACGGGACCTACTACCTCTCGCTGACCATGCCGGGCGACTTCAGCGCGCGCATCGCCTCCAGCTCCGGCGACGCCCCCGAGACGGGCGCTCTCCGGGTCCGCACGAACGACGCCAACAACTACATCGTCGGACAGATCTCCCGGACGGTCTTCTCCGAGGTCCGCACCGCCGCCTCCACCAAGTCCTCGCGCGGTTTCCTGGACAAGATCTTCATCTCCTTCTCCGACATCCACGACGCGACCGCCGAGGCCGCCAAGGGCGCCGGGGAGCTCAAGGACGGCGTGGACAAGGCGAAGAAGGGCTCCAAGAACCTCGCCGACGGCCTGAAGGACGCCAAGAAGGGCAGCGGCGACCTCGCCACCGGTCTCAAGAAGCTCGACAAGGGCGCGGGCGATCTGGAGTCCGGCTCCCGGCAGGTCGCGAACGGCACCCAGGAACTGGCCGACAAGGTCAACGGAACGGCCTCCAAGATCCGTCCGTACCTGAAGAACAACGGCAAGACGATCGGGGACACCGCCCGGCTCGTCGCCCACTCCGCCGCCGCCGTGCGGCACGATCTCGAGGACGTCGTCCGGCGCGCCCCCCTCGCCCGGACCGCCGCGCACCTGGCCGACGACAAGCTGGACGCGCTCCACAAGAAGCAGTGCGTGGACGATCCGCTGCCCGACCCCCAGACCTGCCCGGCCCTCAAGGAGGCCAAGGTCACGGCGGACGACGTCGCGAAGATCGCCGACGATCTGCACGAGCTGGCCAAGGGCAGCGACGGCGACCTGAAGAAGCTCGACGGGCAGCTCGCCACCCTGCAGAAGCAGGCCGAGGACCTGGCGAAGGCCGCCCCGCACCTCGACGAGGACCTCGACTCCGCCGTCAAGAAGATCAACAAGCTCAACACGGGTGCCCAGAAGGTCGCCAAGGGCGCCGACGCGCTGCACACCGGCCTCACCAGCGCCAGGACCGGGTCCACCAGCCTGGACACGGGTGTCGGCAAGCTGAAGAAGGGCGCCGGGGAGCTCGACGGCGGTCTGTTCAGGCTGGCCGACGGCTCCGGCGACCTGGCCACCGGACTGCACGACGGTGTCGCCAAGATCCCCGACTACGACGAGCGGGAGCGCGACCGGCGTACGGAGGTCATGGCCGACCCGGTCGAGCTGGCCTCCCAGTCGCTCCACAAGGCGCCCAACTACGGCACCGGTTTCGCCCCGTACTTCATCCCGCTCTCCCTCTGGGTCGGCGCGATGGTGGCGTACATGCTGATCCAGCCGCTCAACCGGCGCGCCCTCGCCGCCGGCGCCTCCGCCTGGCGGATCGCGCTGGCCGGCTGGCTTCCGGTCGCGGCCATCGGGCTGCTGCAGGTCGCCGCGCTGATGTCCGTCCTGCACTGGGGTCTCGGGCTGCAGATGACCAGGGCGGCCGGGACGGTCGGCTTCCTCGCCCTGGTGACCTGTTGCTTCGCCGCGATCATCCAGTGGCTGAACGCCCGCTTCGGCGCGGCCGGCCGGATCCTGGTGCTCGCCGTGCTCATGCTCCAGCTGACGTCGGCGGGCGGCACCTACCCCGTTCAGACCAGTCCCGGTTTCTTCAACGCGATCCACCCCTTCCTGCCGATGAGCTACGTGGTCGAGTCGCTGCGCCGGCTGATCACGGGCGGCGGGATCGGGCCGGTCTGGCAGGCGGTCGCGGTGCTGACGGCGTTCACCGTGGGCGCGCTGGCGCTGACGGCCGTCTCGGCCCGGCGCAAGCAGGTGTGGACCCTGGACCGGCTCCACCCGGAACTGAGTCTCTGAGACCTGTGAGAATCGAGTCCATGGACAGCAGCAGCACCAGACGCCAGGCCACGCGCGCGAAGCTCTACGAGGCCGCCGTCACTCTCATCGCCGAGCAGGGCTTCTCGGCGACGACGGTGGACGAGATCGCCGAGCGCGCGGGCGTCGCCAAGGGGACGGTCTACTACAACTTCAAGAGCAAGACCGAGCTCTTCGAGGAGCTGCTGCGGCACGGAGTCGCCCTGCTGACCGCCTCCCTGAGGACGGCCGCCGAGGAGACGGCGGAGCGGGGCGGGAGCCGGGTCGACGCGCTGGACGCGATGATCCGGGCGGGTCTGGTCTTCATCGACCGCTATCCGGCCTTCACACAGCTGTACGTGGCCGAGCTCTGGCGCACGAACAGGGCCTGGAACGAGACCCTCCTGGTCGTCCGTCAGCAGGCGGTCGCCGTGGTGGAGGGCGTGCTGCGGGAGGGCGTCGAGGCGGGCGAGCTGAGCGAGGAGATCGACATCCAGCTCACCGCGGCCGCGCTGGTCGGCATGGTGCTGGTGGCCGCTCTGGACTGGCAGGCCTTCCAGCGGGAGCGCTCGATCGACGACGTGCACAGCGCGCTCTCGCGGCTGCTGCACGGCCGCGTGGGCGGCTGCTGACCGACCGCGTGGAAATGCGCCGGACGGCGAGGCTCGATCCCCCCGAGCCTCGCCGTCCGGCGTTTCTGCATCCCCCGTGGTCCCCCGTTCCCCCGTGGTCCCCCGTCCCCCGTGCACCCCCGTGCCGGCCGGCGCACGACCCCGTTCCGCCGCCCCGTGCCGGCGGTCCGGAGCCGCGCCCCTTCCGTTGCCCCTACTCTTCCGTCTCCGCAGGTCGAAGCCCATCCGCATCTCTACTCATCTCATGGTCTAGGTACGGGTACTCAGACGTGGATACGATCGCGGGCGTGTCCGTACTCCCCCTGGTCTTCACCAGCGGCTGGGCGAGCGGGATCAACGCGTACGCGGTGATCCTGCTGTTCGGCGTCTTCGGCGCGACCGGCCTGACCGACGAGGTCCCCGAGTCGCTGCAGCGCACCGATGTCCTGATCGTCGCCGGGGTGCTGTTCCTGTGCGAGGCGGTGGCGGACAAGATCCCCTATGTCGACTCCGTCTGGGACTCCGTCCACACGGTGATCCGGCCGGTGTCGGGCGCCGTCGTGGCCGCCCTGCTCGCCGGGCAGTCCGGTTCCCTGCCGGAGCTCGCGGCGGGCGCGGTGGGCGGCTCGACCGCCCTGATGAGCCACTTCGTGAAGGCCGGGACGAGGATGGCGATCAACACCTCGCCGGAGCCGTTCTCGAACGTCGCCATGAGCGTCGCCGAGGATCTCGCGGTCGCCGGGATCATCACGTTCGCCGTCTTCAACCCGGTGGCGGCGGCGGTCATCGCGGCCGTGCTCCTCGTGCTGGGCCTGGTGATACTGGGCTTCCTCGCCCATCGCATCCGCCGCTTCCTGCGCCGCAGGGCGCAGCGCCGGGAGGAGAAGCGGCTGGCCACCTCGGAGGCCCGGACGCGGGTCCGGCCCGACTGACCGGGCCACCGGACCGGGCCACCGGACCGGGCCACCGGACCGGGCTGTCGGTGACGGCGGATAGGGTCGCTGACATGGCACGGATTGTGGTGATCGGCGCGGGCATGGGCGCCATGGCGGCGGCCGCCCGGCTGGCCGTGGCGGGCCACCGGGTGACGGTGTACGAGCGCGGTGGGACGCACGGCGGTGCGGTGCGCCGCTTCGAGCGGGACGGGTTCGCCTTCGACACCGGTCCGGGCCTGCTGCACCTGCCCGCGGTCTACCGGGATCTGTTCGTCAAGACCGGCAAGGAGCCGTTGGAGGACCGCGTCGAGCTGACGCAGGTCGACCCGGCGAGCCGGCACGTCTTCGCCGACGGTGCGCGGGTCGACCTGCCGAACGCCTCGCGCGCCGGCACGGTCTCCGCCCTGGACGCGGCCCTCGGCGGGGGCGCGGGTGAACGCTGGGGCGACTTCATGGTCCGGGCCCGGGATGCCTGGGACCGCACGCGTCGCCCCCTCCTGGAGGAGCCGCAGCCGGCGGACCCGTCCGCTCTGGGCCGCGAGCCCTACCCGGCCCTGAAGGCGGGTCTCCTGCGGCGGCCCTCGACGACCCTCTCCCGGGTCGGCGCGCGGGAACTGCGCGACCCCCGCCTCGTCGCGCTCCTCGACTCGTACGCCTGGGCGTACGGCTTCGACCCCGCCACGGCTCCGGCGGCGGCCGCCGTCCTGCCGTACATGGAGCAGACCTTCGGCACCTGGTACGTGAGCGGCGGCATCCGGGCGCTGGCGGACGCGGTGTACGAGCGGTGCCTGAAGCGGCGGGTGGAGTTCGTCTTCGACTCCGCGGTCACCGACGTCCTCGAGAAGGACGGCAGGGCGAGCGGGATCGCGCTGGAGGGTGGCGAGGACGTCGAGGCGGACCACGTGGTGGCGGGGGCCCCCGTGCCCTCGCTCTACCGCGAGCACATCGTCGGCTGGGACGATCAGGACGAGTGGCCGCGCCATCAGCCGGCGGGGACCGGCCGGGTGACGGTCTGTCTGGCCCTGCGCGGGGCGCGGGAGGCGGACGCGGCACACCGCACCGTGGTGCACGGCTCGGGCGACCGGCCGACGGTGACGGTGCTGCGGCCGGACGATCCGGCCCTGCGGCCCGACGGCGCGCACGAGTCGGTGACCGTCACCTCGACCGTGGCGACGACGGGCACGGAGGACTGGGAGAAGACCGCCGAGCGGATGATCGCCCAGGCGGAGACCGCCGTCCCCGGGCTGCGCGAGCGCCTGCTCTGGCAGGAGGTCCGCACCCCGGACGACACGCTGCGGGAGACCGGCGCGGCGGAGGTGCCCGGGCCCGCCCTCGCGGGCGCCCGCGGCCGGTTCCTTCCGGCCGCCAACCTCTCCCCCCTCACCGGCCTCCACTTCGTCGGCGGTTGGTCCCACCCGGGTGGCGGGCTCGCCCACGCCGGGATGTCGGGCGCGCTGGTCGCCGGCCTGATCGTGGAGGGCCCGGACTTCCGCGGCTCACGCTAGCCGGACCGGCGGCGGGCCGGGTGGGGCGGGCGCGTGCCAGGCGTCGCGGGCCGGGTGAGGCCTTCGCGACACGTCCTAGTAGCGGTACTGCTGGTCGTTCCCGCCGTGGCCGTACTGGTCCTGGCCCGGCTGCTCGCCGTCCCGCTGCTGGGGGACCCACACGCCGCCGGGCGGGGTGTCGTAGCTGTACGCGGGCGCGTAGGGGTCGGCATAGGGCTGCTGGCCGACCGTGCTGTAGTCGTACGTGTACTGCTGCCCGTCGGTGCTCGGGCCGATGTACGGGTCGGAGTACGCGGCGTACTGCTGCTGCCCCGGGTCGTAGTCGTAGGCGGGCTGCTGCTCGTACCCCTGCGCGTAGCCGTCGTAGCCGCCGTACGCCGGCTGCGGTTCGGGCTGGGCGTGGGAGTGCGCGTACGAGGAGTCGTAGACGGCGTACTGGCCGGTCTCGTCCGGCATCGGCTGCGGCTCGTAGACCGCGGTGGTCTCGGCCGCCGGGGGCTCCGCGTGCTCGTAGGAGAGCTCGCTGACCTCCAGCGTCGGACCGGTCTCGGCCGGCGCGGCGGACCTGCGGCGACGGCTCGCGCCCGGGCTGCCGCCGATGGCCCAGCCGGTGGAGAAGCCACGGCGGAAGGACAGGGTCACATAGGTCTGGCCGACCGCGAAGGCGACCGCCCCCGCGATGATCACCGCGACCGAGGGCATCAGGACACCCAGGACCACGCCGAGGAAACCGCCGAAGGCCAGCAGCCGCCAGCGGAGGCGCGCCTTGTACTGCAGGAGCACCTCACCCAGCAGCCACAACGCCACCACACCGAACGCGATGTAGAGGACCGTCCACCCCATGCCCGCCCCTCTCCTACGGCCACCGCCGCGGGTCTGGGGCGGGTACGCCGGTCACGACTGCACGTGCAGTCCGAGATTCTCGTAGATCTCCAGCGTCGCGGTGGAGTTGTTCAGCGTGATGAAGTGCAGTCCGGGGACACCCTCGGAGAGCAGACGCGCGCAGAACTCCGTCGCGAACTCGATGCCAATGGAGCGTACAGCGGCCGCGTCGTCCTTGACGGCGAGGATCCGTTCTTTCACGTCCGCCGGGAAGAGCGCGTTGCTCAGCTGGGGCAGCCGGTCGAGGGTCCGCACGTTCACAACGGGCATGACTTCGGGGATGATCGGCGTCTCGCAGCCGGCCTTCGCCACGCTGTCGCGCATCCGGAGGTAGTTGTCCGGATCGAAGAACATCTGGGTGATGGCGTAGTCGGCGCCGGCCCGGCACTTGTCCACGAAGTGACGGATGTCCGTGTCCCAGTCGGTGGAGCGGGGGTGCATCTCGGGGAAGGCCGCGACGCCCACGCAGAAGTCGCCGGACTCCTTGATCAGCCGGACCAGGTCGGCGGCGTACCGCACTCCCTCGGGGTGCTCGATCCACTCGCCCAGCGGGTCGCCCGGCGGGTCGCCGCGCAGGGCCAGCATGTTCCGGATGCCCGCGTCGGCGTACTGGCCGAGGACGTTGCGCAGCTCGGCGATGGAGTGGTCGACCGCGGTGAGGTGCGCCACGGGGGTGAGCGTGGTGTCGCCGGCGATCTTCTGGGTCGCCTTGACCGTCCCGCCACGGGTCGAGCCGCCGGCGCCGTAGGTCACCGAGACGAAGCTCGGCCCGACCGCCTCGACTCTGCGCAGGGCGTTCCACAGGCTCCGCTCGCCCTTCTCGGTCCGGGGCGCGAAGAACTCGAAGGAGTACGAGGGCTTGCCGGAGGCGAGGATGTCGCGGACCGTGCGTGCACGGTCCGAGCGGGTGGAAGCGGTGCCGAGTGCCATACGGGCAGGTTAGACGCGGGTCTTCGGCCGACGAAGCGGCGTCCGAGGAATGGACATGTTTTTGGACAACGTCCAACGGGCCGCCGCGGCCTTCGGAGGTTGCGCCGAAGAGGGCCCGATCCGGGCGATGTCCTGGAAGATCACGCCGAGCGCTCGCGGACCCGCTTCGCGAGGCGGGCGGCCGCCGCGGCCGGGTCGTCGGCCTCGGTGATCGCCCGGACGACCACGATCCGGCGCGCGCCCGCGTCCAGGACCTCGTCGAGGGTGGTCTCGTCGATCCCGCCGATGGCGAACCACGGCCGGTCCTGCTCCAGGGCGGCCGTGTACCGGACGAGGTCCAGTCCGGGCGCGTACCGGCCCGGCTTGGTCGGGGTGGGCCAGCAGGGGCCCGTGCAGAAGTAGTCCACGCCCGGCTCGGCGACCGCCGCGTCCACCTCGGACTCGGCGTGGCAGGAACGGCCGATCAGCACCTCGTCGCCGAGGATCGCGCGGGCGGCGGGCACGGGCAGGTCGCCCTGGCCCAGGTGCAGCACGTCGGAGCCGATGGCGTGGGCGACGTCGGCCCGGTCGTTCACGGCGAGCAGCGTGCCGTGCCGGCGGCAGGCGTCGGCGAACACGGCGAGGTGCTCCAGCTCCTCGCCGGCCTCCATGCCCTTGTCGCGGAGCTGCACGATGTCCACGCCGGAGGAGAGCACGGCGTCGAGGAAGGCGGGCAGGTCTCCCTGGCGCCTGCGGGCGTCCGTGCACAGGTAGAGCCGGGCGTCGGCGAGCTGCTCCCGAGGCGTGGACATGGTGCTTCCCCCCGTTGGGTGCCGTGGCTTCGTGGGGCCGGGCGGACCGGTCCCCACGGAGCCACGTGAGTGGTGTCTTCGGTACGTCAGACGGCGAGCGCCTGGGCGCGGCGCTTCACCTCCGTGCCGCGATTCTCGCTGAGGGCCTGCGCGGGCGTGCCCGGCAGGGTCGGGTCGGGAGTGAAGAGCCACTCCAGCATCTCTTCGTCGCTGAAGCCGTCGTCCTTCAGGAGGGTCAGGGTCCCGGAGAGGCCCTTGACCACCTTGTCGCCGTCGATGAAGGCGGCCGGCACCTGAAGCGCCTTGTTCTCACCACGGCGTACGGCGATGAGCTGGCCCTCCTTGACCAGCTGCCGCACGCGCGTCACCTCGACATCGAGCATTTCCGCGATGTCGGGGAGGTAGAGCCAGGCGGGGACGAGAGCATCGATTCTTGCGTCAATCTCGGTCACATGGCCAAGCCTGCCATCCCGGACCGACAGTCGGTAGTCGAGCCCGCCCCGGCCCGCGGGAACCGGCTGGGGGGGGCGGGGCGAAAGCCGCCTGGCCCGCGACGCCCGGCACGACCTAGCCGACCGCCGCCTTCAGGGGGACGGAGGGGTCGGCGGCCCGCGCCGCGTCGACGCGGGCACCGGCCTCGATCAGCTTGCGGCCCTGGGCCAGGTCGCGGGGGCGCCCGACCGCGAGCAGGGCCACCAGGACGCCGTCGCGGAGCCAGAGCGCGGACCAGGAGGGTCCGGTCGGGTCGCCGCGCCGGAGCAGCTCCGTGTCGCCCGCGTGGTGGCCCGCGTACTGCACGAAGCGGCCGAACTGCTCGGACCAGAAGTACGGCACCGGGTCGTACGGCCGGGGGACCTCGCCGATGATCTCGGCGGCGACGGTGCGCGGGCCCTGCAGCGCGTTGTCCCAGTGGTGGACGAGGAGCCGCCGGCCGTAGCGGGCGGAGGGGAACGAGGCGCAGTCTCCGACGGCGTACACGTCGGGCAGGGAGGTGCGCAGCCGGTCGTCGGCGGTGACGGAGCCGTCGGCGTCGAGGGCGATGCCGGAGCCGGCGAGCCAGCCGGTGGCGGGCCGGGCGCCGATGCCGACGACGACCGCGTCGGCCGGGAGCCGCCGGCCGTCGGTGAGGACGACGGTGCCGGGTTCGACGGCGGCCACGCGCGCGTGGGTGAGGAGTTCGGCGCCGCTCTCCTCGTACCACTGCGCCATGGGGGCGGTGACCTCGGCGGGGAGCGCGCCGGCGAGCGGCCGGTCGGCGGCCTCGACGACGGTGACGGCGCACCCGGCCTCGCGCGCGGCGGTGGCGAATTCGGCGCCGATCCAGCCGGCGCCGACCACGACGATGTCGTGGCGCAGCTCCAGGACGGGCTTGAGGCGGGCGGCGTCGTCGAGGGTGCGCAGCAGATGGACGCCGGGCACGCCCTCGGTGCCGGGCAGGGTGACCGGCTCGGCGCCGGTGGCGAGGACCAGGACGTCGTACGGGACGGGTCCGGCCTCGGTGTCGAGCGCGTGGTCCCCGGCGCGCAGGCCGGTGACGTCGAGACCGAGGCGCAGCTCGATGGCGAGCGCCTCGAAGTCGACGTCGAAGGCGGAGTCCTCGGCCTTGCCGAGGAGGACCGCCTTGGAGAGGGGCGGCCGGTCGTAGGGCTGGTGCGGCTCGGCCCCGATGAGGGTGACCGGCCCGCCGAAGCCCTGTTCGCGCAGGGCGACGGCGGTCTGCACCCCTGCCATGCCGGCGCCCACGATCACGACCCGCTGCTGTGCCTGCTTCTGCTCGCTCACCCGATCACCTTACTGACGCTCCATCAGAAAGGCAGCTGCTCGACCACACTGGTGCCGGCGCCTTCCTGGGACTCCCATGCCCAGCTCTCCTCCAGCCGAACGCGCCCGTCCGCAAGCTCCACCACGGTCGAGACACAATGCCCGGAAGAAGTGGTTCCGTCCTGCTTCAACTGGACGTACCGGAAGTCGAGCCGGTCCCCCGCGCGCGTGCCGACGAGGTTCCCCCGGACCACGTCCCCGCCGGCGTACTCGGCCCAGATCCGGCCGTCCTCCTCGTGGTACGTGAACCGGGTGCGTGTGCCGACCTGGCCGGGGGCCTGGTCGGCGACGGGGGCGAGGACCAGTCCGTCGAGGGATCGACAGGACGGGGTGGAGCCCGGCGGTCGAGCGTGGTCCCGGGAGGCGGGAGGGACGGCCACTGCGGAGGCTCCCTTACTGGGCGTCGGGGGCGGGGGTTAGTCTGACCGTCAACGTAGAGCACTCGCGGGAGCCCGGACGCACCGGGCTGAGAGGGAGGCTGGCCGGCCTCCGACCGTACGAACCTGATCCGGGTCATGCCGGCGAAGGGAGGGGCTGGACGCCCATGTCGCGTACATGCAGCACTTCTGACGTCCTCGTCATCGGGGGCGGCATCATCGGTCTGGTCACGGCCTGGCGGGCCGCGCAGCGCGGACTGCGCACCGCCGTCGTGGACCCCGACCCGGGCGGCGGGGCCGCCCGCGTGGCGGCCGGGATGCTGGCCGCCGTCACCGAGCTCCACTACGGCGAGGAGACCCTGCTCGCCCTCAACCTCGCCTCCGCGCGCCGCTATCCGGACTTCGTCGCGGAGCTCCGGGACACCACGGGACAGGACGTGGGCTACCGCGCCTGCGGCACGCTCGCCGTCGCGCTCGACGCCGACGACCGGGCGCACCTGCGTGAGCTGCACGCCCTGCAGACCCGCTGCGGCCTGGAGTCGGAGTGGCTGAGCGGGCGCGAGTGCCGCCGGCTGGAGCCGATGCTGGCGCCGGGGGTGCGCGGCGGGCTGCGGGTCGACGGCGACCACCAGGTGGACCCGCGCCGGCTCGCGGCCGCGCTGGTCACCGCCTGCGAGCGGGCCGGGGTGGTCTTCCACCGGGCCTCGGCCGAGCGGCTGACGGTGGTACGGGACCGGGCGGCGGGCGCGGTGCTGGCCGACGGCCGCGAGGCGGCCGCGGACCAGGTCGTCCTGGCCGCGGGCAGCCTCAGCGGCCGGCTCGCCGGTGTACCGGCGGACGTCCTGCCGCCCGTACGCCCCGTCAAGGGGCAGGTGCTGCGGCTGACCGTGCCGCGGGCGTACGCGCCGTTCCTGTCCAGGACCGTCCGGGCCGTCGTGCGCGGCAGCCACGTCTATCTGGTGCCGCGCGAGAACGGCGAGCTGGTGGTCGGCGCGACCAGCGAGGAGCTGGGCTGGGACACCACCGTCACGGCGGGCGGGGTCTACGAGCTGCTGCGCGACGCCCACGAGCTCGTGCCGGGCATCACGGAGCTGCCGCTCACCGAGACGCTCGCGGGTCTGCGGCCGGCTTCGCCCGACAACGCCCCGCTGCTCGGCCCGACCGCGCTGCCCGGCCTCCGGCTGGCCACCGGCCACTACCGCAACGGGGTCCTGCTCACCCCCGTCACCGGCGATGTGATGGCCGAGCTCCTCACCACCGGCGCGCTGCCGGACGAGGCCCGCCCCTTCACCCCCCGCCGCTTCTCCCCCGTTCCCGTACGTCAGGAGCAGCCCGCATGAACGTCTCCGTCAACGGCGAGGCGCGCGTCCTCACCGCCCCCATGACCCTCGACGCCCTCGTCGCCACGCTCTCCGCCGCGCCGTCGGGTGTGGCCGCGGCCGTGAACGAGACCGTCGTGCCGCGCGGCCAGTGGTCCGCGACCGTCCTCGGCGAGGGCGACCGGGTCGAGGTCCTCACCGCGGTGCAGGGAGGTTGAGCGCGATGTCCGACGACACGTTTCTTCTCGGCGGTACGGAGTTCTCCTCGCGCCTGATCATGGGGACGGGCGGGGCTCCCAGCCTGGACGTGCTCGAGCGCTCGCTGATCGCCAGCGGTACGGAGCTGACGACCGTGGCGATGCGGCGTCTGGACCCGACGGTGCAGGGTTCGGTCCTCTCCGTCCTGAACCGGCTCTCCATCCGGGTGCTGCCGAACACGGCGGGCTGTTTCACGGCGGGCGAGGCCGTACTGACGGCGCGCCTCGCCCGGGAGGCGCTGGGCACCGAGTGGATCAAGCTGGAGGTGGTCGCCGACGAGCGGACCCTGCTGCCGGACCCGATCGAGCTGCTCGACGCGGCGGAGACACTGGTGGACGACGGTTTCACGGTCCTGCCCTACACCAACGACGATCCGGTCCTGGCGAGGAAGCTGGAGGACGTGGGATGCGCGGCGATCATGCCGCTCGGCTCCCCGATCGGCTCGGGGCTCGGGATCCGCAACCCGCACAACTTTCAGCTGATCGTCGAGCGGGCCGGGGTGCCGGTGATCCTGGACGCGGGGGCGGGCACGGCGTCGGACGCGGCGCTGGCGATGGAGCTGGGGTGCGCGGCGGTGATGCTGGCGTCGGCGGTGACCCGGGCGCAGGAGCCGGTGCTGATGGCGGAGGGCATGCGGCACGCGGTGGAGGCGGGCCGCCTGGCGTGGCGGGCGGGCCGCATCCCGCGCCGCCACTTCGCCGAGGCGTCCTCGCCGACGGAGGGCCGCGCGGCCCTGGATCCGGAGCGCCCGGCGTTCTGACGGGGTGATCTCCGCCACCGCCCCTTCCCCGGGCTGCGGTGCCTCGCGTCACAGGTGGGCTGCAGTCCGGGGCGACCCGGCAGAGGAGGGGTGACCGGGCTCGTAAACTCGGGCCCGTGGACACGACCCTCCAGGACCCCCTCGTCGGGCAGCTGCTCGACGACCGCTACCGCGTCGACGCGCGCATCGCCGTCGGCGGGATGGCCACGGTCTACCGGGCCGTCGACATCCGCCTCGACCGGGTGCTCGCCCTGAAGGTGATGCACCCGGCGCTCGCCGGCGACGTCACCTTCGTGGAGCGGTTCATCCGCGAGGCCAAGTCCGTGGCCCGGCTCTCCCACCCCAATGTCGTGGGGGTCTTCGACCAGGGCGCGGACGGCGCGTACGTCTACCTCGCCATGGAGTACGTCGCCGGGTGCACCCTGCGCGACGTACTGCGCGAACGCGGGGCGCTCCAGCCCCGGGCGGCGCTCGACATCCTGGAGCCGGTCCTCGCCGCGCTGGGCGCCGCGCACAGGGCCGGGTTCGTGCACCGGGACATGAAGCCGGAGAACGTCCTGATAGGGGACGACGGCCGGGTCAAGGTCGCCGACTTCGGGCTCGTACGGGCCGTCGGCTCGGCGACGAACACCACCGGCTCCGTCCTCGGCACCGTGTCGTACCTCGCCCCCGAGCAGATCGAGCACGGCACCGCGGACACCCGCGCCGACGTGTACGCCTGCGGGGTGGTGCTGTACGAGATGCTGACCGGCGGCAAGCCGCACGGCGGGGACACCCCGGCGCAGGTCCTCTACCGGCACCTGAACACCGACGTCCCGGCCCCGTCCGCCGCCGTCCCCGGCCTCGCCCTCGAACTGGACGAGCTGGTGGCGAGCGCGACGGCCCGCAACCCCGACGTCCGGCCGCACGACGCCGTCGCGCTCCTGGCCCTGACCCGGGAGGCCCGCGCGGCGCTCGGGGACGAGCAGCTGGACGCCGTACCGCCGCAGGCCCGCTCGGAGGACCGTACGGGCTCCGAGGACCTGACCAGCGTCATCCCCAGGGTTCTGCCCGCCGGGGCGGGACAGGACCGGGCGCAGCCGGTGCAGCACACGAGCCGGCTGACCGTGCCGCCGCCCGCACCCACGCCGGAGTCCCGGCGCGCCCCGCGCCGCCGCCCCCGCGGCCCCCTGCTCGTCCTCGCCGCCGTCCTGGTCGCCCTCGGGCTCGGCGCGGGTGTCTGGTACATCAACTCCGGCCAGTTCACGCGGGTGCCGGCCGTCCTCGGGCAGACCGAGGCGAAGGCGACGAAGCGGCTCGGCGACGCGGGCCTCGACGTCGGCACGACGAAGCGCGCCTTCAGCGATGTGTACGAGCGGGGCACGGTCATGGCCACGGACCCCGCCTCCGGCGAGCGGATCCGGGGGAACGGCACGGTCACGCTCACGATCTCCCGCGGTCCCGAGATCGTGAAGGTCCCGAAGCTCGAGGGGAAGCCGCTGGCGGAGGCCAAGCGGCTCCTGGCGAAGGAGGGCCTGGCCCCGGGCGTGATCACCACCGCGTTCAGCGAGGACGTCGCGCAGGGCGCCGTGATCGGTTCCGACCCGGAGCCCGGCACCGAGCGCAGCCCGGACTCGGCCGTGGCCCTCGTGGTGAGCAAGGGCGCCCCGATCGACGTCCCGGACGTGGCCGGCACGTCCGTGACCGAGGCGACGAGCACCCTGCGGGAGGCGGGGCTCACCGTGGAGATCGCGACCGAGCGGATCCACTCCCCCCAGGCGGCCGGCACGGTCGCGGCCCAGTCCCTCGCGGAGGGCAGCCGCGCCGCGAAGGGCGACCGGATCGTCCTCACCGTCTCCAAGGGCCCGCGGATGATCGAGGTTCCCGACGTCGTGGGCGAGTCCACGGCGGCCGCGCGCGCCACACTGGAGGGAGCGGGCTTCGAGGTGAAGGTCGAGAAGACCTTCCCCTTCCTCGGCGACACCGTCTCGGGCCAGTCCGTCGACGGCGGCTCCACCGCCCCCGAGGGCTCGACCGTCACCATCACGATCAAGGGACTGTAAGAACTCATGCGCAACCCCGTCGGCGGCCATGTCCCCGTGGCCGGCGGCCTCGCCACGACCGGTCTCGCCTACGCCCGCGAGCTGGGCGCGGAGACCATGCAGGTCTTCGTCGCCAACCCGCGCGGCTGGGCCACCCCCCTCGGCAACCCGGCGCAGGACGAGCTGTTCCGCGCCGCGTGCGAGGCCGAATCCCTGTCGGCCTGGGTCCACGCCCCGTACCTGATCAACTTCGGTTCCCACACCGAGGCGACCGTCGACCGGTCGGTCGATTCGCTGCGGCACTCACTGCGCCGCGGCCGGGAGATCGGGGCGAAGGGCGTGGTCGTCCACACCGGC
This sequence comes from Streptomyces sp. NPDC029139, assembly GCF_055564335.1. NCBI lineage: Bacteria > Bacillati > Actinomycetota > Actinomycetes > Kitasatosporales > Streptomycetaceae > Streptomyces > Streptomyces sp. NPDC029139. Next base: position 373,077 of record NZ_JBVHWN010000002.1, read on the forward strand.
TCGGCGACGGGTGGCCGCCCGCGGGCGGAGGCGCTGGCGCAGGTACGGGAGCGGATGCGGCCGCTGCTCGACGAGCTGACGCACCCGGACGACCCGTTCCTGCTGCTGGAGTCGACGGCCGGGCAGGGGTTCTCGCTCTGCTCGCGCGCCGAGGACTTCGGCCCGTACTTCGACGCGCTGGACCGCCATCCCAAGCTGGGCATCTGTCTGGACACCTGCCACATCTTCGCGGCGGGTCACGACCTGACCGGCCCGCACGGCATGGCACAGACCCTGGACCGGCTGGTGGAGGTCGTCGGCGAGGGGCGGCTGAGGCTGATCCACGCCAACGACTCCAAGGACGTCGTCGGCGCGCACAAGGACCGGCACGCCAACATCGGGGCGGGCCACATCGGTGAGGACCCCTTCCGGGAGCTCATGAGGCACCACGCCACCGACGGCGTACCACTGATCATCGAGACCCCGGGCGGGAAGGAGGGCCACGTCGCGGACGTGGAGCGGCTGAAGAAGCTCCGGGGGTGAGATTCCCGTTGAGGAATACCCCTGGGGGGTATACGGTTCCTGTGTAGCAGGAACCGCTACCTGACGTTGGGGGCTCCCATGCAGCACGAAGCGCACACCCATCACCACAACCACGCCGAGCACTCCGCCGACCACCACGACCAGCACGCCCACCACGACCAGCACGCCCACGAAGGGCACACCGCCGGCAAGGTCAGCTGGTCCATGGCGATGAAGGCGACACTGCACTGCCTCACCGGATGCGCCATCGGCGAGGTCCTCGGCATGATCATCGGTACGTCGCTGGGCTGGGGCAACGCCCCCACGATGGTGCTCGCCATCGTCCTGGCCTTCTTCTTCGGCTACTCGCTGACCCTGTGGGCGGTCGTCCGCGCCGGCCTCACCCTGAAGGCGGCCATCGGCGTGGCGCTCGCCGCCGACACCCTCTCCATCACCGTGATGGAGGTCGTCGACAACGGGGTCCTGCTGCTGGTGCCGGGCGCCATGGACGCGCACCTGTCGGACGCGCTCTTCTGGGGCGCCCTGGCCTTCGCCTTCCTCGTCGCCTTCCTGGTCACCACACCCGTCAACAAGTGGATGATCGGCCGCGGCAAGGGCCACGCGGTGGTCCACCAGTTCCACCACTGAGCCGGGACGGGCGGTCGGAGCACCGACCGACCGGGAGTCAGAGCTCCGGGCCGTCCCCCGGCTCCTCCTGGTACGAGTACCGCTGCTCCGTCCAGGGATCGCCGATGTTGTGATAGCCGCGCTCCTCCCAGAAGCCGCGGCGATCGGCGGTCATGTACTCCACGCCCCGGACCCACTTGGGCCCCTTCCAGGCGTACAGATGCGGCACCACGAGCCGCAGCGGGAAGCCGTGCTCGGCGGTGAGCAGCTCACCGTCCTTGTGGGTGGCGAAGATCGTGTGCTCGGAGGCGAAATCCGCGAGCCGCATGTTGGCGCTGAAGCCGTACTCGGCCCAGACCATCACATGCGTGACACCGGCGGCCGGCGGGGCCAGCTCCAGGATCGTCCGGGCGGGCACCCCACCCCATTCGGCCCCGAGCATGCTGAATTTCGTGACGCAGTGCAGATCGGCCACGACCGTCGAGAACGGGAGCGCCGAGAACTCCTCGTGGTTCCAGCACCGCTTGTCGCCGTCCGCCGTCGCCCCGAAGACCCGGAACTCCCAGCGGTCGGGCTTGAACTTGGGGACGGGGCCGTAGTGGGTGACCGGCCAGCCGCGCTGCAGCCGCTGCCCCGGCGGAAGATCCGACTGCCCTGCTTCCCGGTGTACCCCGCTCTCCGGCTGACCCATGTCATCCATGGTGACAGACCGCGAGGGGTGGTCATGACCAGCCAACCTCGCACCCGGCGCGGATCGGGGCAACTCCCACTAAGCCTGCACTTACTGGACGCCCCCCATCCGTGGTGCAAGGATGCGGCCATCCTGCCCAGTCACGACATAGACATGCGTGGAAGGAGCCTCTGCGATGCAGGGCGACCCCGAGGTCCTCGAGTTCCTCAACGAGCAGCTGACCGGCGAGCTCACGGCCATCAACCAGTACTGGCTGCACTACCGCATCCAGGACAACAAGGGTTGGACCAAGCTCGCCAAGTACACCCGCGAAGAGTCCATCGATGAGATGAAGCACGCGGACAAGCTCACCGAACGCATCCTGATGCTGGACGGTCTGCCCAACTACCAGCGGCTCTTCCACGTGCGGGTCGGCCAGACGGTCAAGGAGATGTTCGAGGCGGACCGCCAGGTGGAGGTGGAGGCGATCGACCGCCTCAAGCGCGGCATCGAGGTCATGCGCGCCAAGGGCGACATCACCTCGGCGAACCTCTTCGAGGAGATCCTGGCCGACGAGGAGCACCACATCGACTACCTCGACACGCAGCTGGACCTGATCGAGAACCTCGGCGAGGCGCTGTACCTCTCGACGCTGATCGAGCAGCCGAGCTAGTCCGCCGGTTACGCGGCCTCGGAGAGCTCATCGGGGGCCGACGCCAGCGCGGGCATCCCCTGGTCGAGCAGCTCCCGTCGCGGGCAGTTGCCGCGCCCGAGGATGGCCTGGATGCGTCGTACGCACGATCCGCAGTCGGTTCCGGCCTTGCAGGCCGAGGCGATCTGGCGAGGCGTGCAGGCGCCCGCGTCGGCATGCTCCTTGACCTGCTTCTCCGTAACGCCGAAGCACGAGCAGACGTACACGCGGTTCACCTCCCGCCGAGATCGATAAGGCTAACCTAACCTTACCCGGCGCCTACCAGGTGTAAAGCCCTGGAAATGACTGTGGGGCGCGGATCACATGGATCCGCGCCCCACAGCCGTACGAAGCTACGTACTGATCGCGTCCGCTAGTCGCGGTAGAGCTCCGCCACCAGGAACGCCAGGTCCAGCGACTGGCTGCGGTTGAGCCGCGGATCGCAGGCCGTCTCGTAGCGCTGGTGCAGGTCGTCGACGAAGATCTCGTCGCCGCCGCCCACGCACTCGGTGACGTCGTCACCGGTGAGCTCGACGTGGATGCCGCCCGGGTGCGTGCCGAGGCTCTTGTGGACCTCGAAGAAGCCCTTGACCTCGTCGAGCACGTCGTCGAAGCGCCGGGTCTTGTGACCGGAGGCCGCCTCGAAGGTGTTGCCGTGCATCGGGTCCGTCACCCAGGCCACGGTCGCGCCGGAGGCGGTGACCTTCTCGACCAGCTCCGGGAGCTTGTCCCGGACCTTGTCGGCGCCCATGCGGACGATGAAGGTCAGCCGGCCCGGCTCGCGGTCCGGGTCCAGGCGGTCGATGTACGTCAGCGCCTCGTCGACCGAGGTCGTCGGGCCCAGCTTGATGCCGATCGGGTTGGCGATCCGCGACGCGAACTCGATGTGCGCGTGGTCGAGCTGGCGGGTGCGCTCACCGATCCAGACCATGTGGCCGGAGGTGTCGTACAGCTTGCCGGTGCGCGAGTCCGTACGGGTCAGGGCGCCCTCGTAGTCGAGGAGCAGCGCCTCGTGGGAGGCGTAGAACTCGACGGCGCGGAACTCGGCCGGGTCGGTGCCACAGGCCTTCATGAAGTTCAGCGCGTTGTCGATCTCGCGCGCCAGCTGCTCGTAGCGCTGCCCGGAGGGGGACGACTTCACGAAGTCCTGGTTCCAGGCGTGCACCTGGCGCAGGTCGGCGTAGCCGCCGGTGGTGAAGGCGCGCACCAGGTTGAGCGTGGAGGCGGACGCGTTGTACATCCGCTTCAGGCGCTCGGGGTCCGGGATACGGGCCTTCTCGTTGAAGTCGAAGCCGTTGACCGAGTCGCCGCGGTACGTCGGCAGGGTCACGCCGTCGCGGGTCTCGGTCCCCTTGGAGCGGGGCTTGGAGTACTGCCCCGCGATGCGGCCGACCTTGACGACGGGCACGGAGGCCGCGTACGTCAGGACGGCGCTCATCTGGAGCAGCGTCTTGAGCTTGGCACGGATGTGGTCGGCGGACACGGCGTCGAAGGCCTCGGCGCAGTCGCCGCCCTGGAGCAGGAACGCCTCGCCCCGGGCGACGGCTCCCATGCGGGCGCGCAGCTGATCGCACTCGCCCGCGAAGACGAGCGGCGGATACGACTCGAGGTCCGCGATCACATCGCGCAGAGCCTCGGCATCGGGGTACTCGGGCTGCTGCGCCGCGGGAAGGTCTCGCCAGGTGTTGCCACCGGTAGCGGTGGTCTTAGCGTTCACGGTCACAACCACCACATTACGGGGTCCGGCGAACTGTCCAGCGCGACGACCAGGTGCTGAGACGGGTGCCCGAAATGTCTGCGGGTGAGATTCACGCGCCGCAGCGGTGTTACCCTCACGCGCGTTTCAAACATCTGAATCCTCAACCATCTGAGGCTCAACATCACAGGGGTGGGTGTGACCCAAGGGCACCGCAGGGATCGTAAGAAGAAACGGCTGCTGTACGGTGCGGCGGCGGCCGTCGTGGCCACCGCGACGATCGGCACCATCGCCGTGGCCTCGCCCGGCCTCCTGGGCGCCTCGGACGGCAAGGGCGCCGCGGACGTGTCGCTGCAGTCGCAGTTCGCGGAGGCGGCGGACGAGTTCGACGTGCCGCAGAGCGTGCTGATGGCGGTCTCGTACCGTCAGACACGGTGGGAGTCGCACGACGGCGAGCCGAGCGTGACCGGCGCGTACAACGTCATGGGGCTGACGGACGTCGACGCGGAGGACGTGAAGACGCACGTCGACGAGGAGCAGCTCTCCCATTTCAACGGGAGCGGCAAGCCGGAGATCGAGAAGGACTTCGACGCCGCCAAGGTGCGGAGCATCCTCGAGAAGGAGACCGTCGACACCGACGACCCGCGGCTGCACACCCTGGACAAGGCCGCCGAGCTGGTCGACAGCTCCGCCGAGTCCCTGAAGAACGACACCGCGGAGAGCATCCGCGCCGGTGCCGCCCTGCTCGCCGAGTACCAGAAGCAGGCGACCGGCGACCTGCCGGACGACCCGGGCCAGTGGTACCCGGCCGTCGCGCGCTACAGCCAGTCGCCCGACAAGAAGGGCGCCGACCTCTTCGCGAAGCGCGTCTTCGAGTCGATCAAGACCGGTGAGCGGGAGCTCACCCAGGACGGCGAGCAGGTCGTCCTGCCCGCCGACCCGTCGGTCGAGCCGGTCAAGCCCGCGAACGTGCCGCTGGCGGCCAGCTTCGCGAGCACGACGAACACCCCGGTGGCCGAGTGCCCCTCCGGCCTGAACTGCAACTTCGTCCCGTCCAGGACGTCGAGCGACGGCAAGCGCAACTACACCCTCGGCGACCGGCCAAACCAGGGCGTCGACATCCGCCAGATCGTCATCCACGACACCGAGGGCGGCTACGACGGCTCTCTGGCCGCGCTCACCAACCCCGCGGTCCCGGGAAGCGCCCACTATCTGATCCGCGCCTCGGACGGTCTGGTCACCCAGATGGTCGAGAACAAGCACCTGGCGTGGCACGCGGGCAACTGGACCCAGAACATGCACTCCATCGGCGTGGAGCACGAGGGCTACGCCATCAAGGAGGGCAGCTGGTACACCGAGCCGCAGTACGAGTCCTCCGCGGCCCTGGTGAAGTTCCTGGCGGCCAAGTACGGCGTCCCGCTGGACCGTGACCACATCATCGGCCACGACGAGGTGCCGCTGCAGACGGACGCCGGTGTCTCCAAGCTCCACTGGGACGCGGGCCCGTACTGGGACTGGAACCGCTACATGGCCATGCTGGGCGCTCCACAGGGCGACAAGGGCGCCGGCGGCCTGCTCCGGGCCGGCCAGGTGGTCCGCGTGGTGCCGCCGTTCACCACGGCGAACCAGCCGACGCTGACCTACTACGACAGCGCCACCAAGACCAACAAGACCGCCGCGGCCCGGCCGGCGAACTTCGGTTACCTCTACACCTCGCCGTCGACCACGGCGCCGACGCTGACCGACCCGTACTTCTCCGCCCTCTGGTCCCAGGGCTCGAACTACGCGAACAAGGTGCGCGCCGGCGGTACGTACGTCGTCGCCGAGGCCCAGTACGACTGGACCGCCATCTGGTACGCGGGCAAGAAGGCGTGGTTCTTCAACCCTGGCGGCCAGTACACCGCGGTGGTCGGCAACTCCCCCACGACCGTGAAGCTCAAGACGGGGCTGACCTCGGCCAGGATCTACGGGCGCTCCTTCCCGGAGACCGCCGCCTACACCGCGGCCGGACTGACCCCGCCCTCCGACGACGGCGCCCACCTGACGAAGTTCTCCCTCGTGCCGGGCCAGGCCTATGTGAAGGCCGGCCAGGCGGTGAAGGGCGACGACTGGTTCGGCAGCGCCCAGAAGAACGTCATCGGCACCGACCTCTACGTCCCGATCCGCTTCCACCACCGCATGGCCTGGGTGAAGCAGTCCGACATCGTCGAGGCGCCCGGCGCGGCCCCGGTCTCCGCCACCAACCGCTACAACGTCATCGCCCGTGACAGCTCCGGCGCCCTCTGGCAGTACCAGGGCACCGGCAACGCCAACTGGCAGTTCCTGCGCCGCTACAAGATGGCCACCGGGTGGCAGGTCTACAACCTCGTCGCCCCGACGACCGCGCTGCGTGCCGACGGCACCGGGGACGTGGTGGGCCGCGACTCCTCCGGGGTTCTCTGGTACCACCAGGGCAGCGGCAACCCGAACGCGGCGTTCAAGGGACGGCTCAAGGTCGGATCCGGCTGGGGCGGTTACGACAAGATCGTCGGTGTCCGCGACATGAACGGTGACGGCAAGGCCGACCTCCTCGCCCGCGAGAAGTCCGGCGCGCTGTACTTCTCCTGGGGCACCGGCAACCCGTCCGCGGCGTTCAGCGCCCCCGTCCGCGTCGGCAGCGGCTGGCACGTCTACACCATGATCGTCGGAGCCGGCGATCTGACCGGTGACGGCAAGGCCGACCTCCTGGGCCGCGACAGCTCCGGCGTCCTGTGGATGCACAAGGGCACCGGCATCGCCTCCGGGCCGTACGCCGCCCGCGTCAAGGTCGGCACCGGCTGGAACATGCACAACGTCATCCTGGGTCCGAGCGACCTGAACAGTGACGGCAAGGTCGACCTGATGGCCCGGGACACCACGGGCGTCGCGTATCTGTACCTGGGCACGGGCGACCCCACGTCCCCGATCGGCACGCGCGTCAAGATGGGCCCCGGCTGGCAGATATACAACATGATCTTCTGATCCATCGGATCGGATCGATCGTGAGAAGGGGCCCGGCTCGCACCGTCCACGGTGCGGACCGGGCCCCGTTTCCGTGTCCGGCTGGGCTAGAGTGCAGCCATGTTCGCGCAGACGATCCAGAACTGGTGGTGGACCGCTCATCCGGCGGCCCGTCCCGAAGCTCTTCGAGCTGGGGGACACCCCAGTTCGCGCGACTAGTCGAACGCGAAGGCCGCCCCGAGGGGCGGCCTCCTTCGTTTCACGGGCCGTTCCTCTCCCTCACCCGGAAGGAACACGCACCATGGACCTCTCCCGACTCCTGGACCCCTCCTGCCCGCCCTTCGCCCTGCTCCGCAGGCGCACGCCGGGCCGCGATCACGACACCGTCGAGGTGCTGATCGGGGCGGTCCACGAGGCCGAACACCTCGCCGATCTGCCCGTCGGCCCGCTGCCGACGCTCGCCCTCGTGCCGTTCCGGCAGATCCGCGAGCGCGGTTTCGACGTCCGCGACGACGGCACCCCGCTCTCCGTGCTCGTCGCCGAGGAGGCGTACGAACTGCCGCTCGCGGACGCGCTCGCGCAGCTTCCGACGCACGCCGTCCGGGTCGAGGACGGTGGCTTCGACGTGCCGGACGAGGCGTACGCCGAGACCGTGCGGCGGGTCATCGACGAGGAGATCGGCTCCGGCGAGGGCGCCAACTTCGTCATCCGCCGCACCTACACCGGCCGGATCCCGGGCTTCGGACGCGCCGACGCCCTCGCTCTGTTCCGCCGTCTCCTCGCGGGCGAGCGGGGCGCGTACTGGACCTTCGTCGTCCACACCGGGAACCGCACGCTGGTCGGGGCGAGCCCCGAGGTGCATGTGCGGATGTCCGCGGGGACGGTCGTGATGAACCCGATCAGCGGCACGTACCGTTACCCCTCCGGCGCGGCGCCGACCCCCGAGGACCTGCTGACCTTCCTCGCCGACCGCAAGGAGACCGAGGAGCTCTCCATGGTGGTCGACGAGGAGCTGAAGATGATGTGCACGGTCGGCGACATGGGCGGGGTGGTGATCGGTCCGCGGCTCAAGGAGATGGCGCATCTCGCCCACACCGAGTACGAGTTGCGCGGCCGTTCGTCCCTCGACGTACGGGAGGTGCTGCGCGAGACGATGTTCGCGGCCACGGTCACCGGCTCCCCCGTGCAGAACGCCTGCCGGGTCATCGAACGCCATGAGACGGGCGGCCGCGGGTACTACGCGGGCGCGCTGGCCCTGCTCGGCGCGGACGAGGGCGGGGTCCAGACACTGGACTCCCCGATCCTGATCCGGACGGCCGACATCTCCGCCGACGGCGGGCTGCGCGTTCCGGTGGGCGCGACCCTGGTGCGTCACTCCGACCCCGCGGGCGAGGTCGCCGAGACCCATGCCAAGGCGGCGGGGGTGCTGACGGCCCTGGGCGTACGGGAGGGGCGGCCGCGCGAGGCGTCCCCGCGGGCGGCCCGGCTCGCGGACGACCCGCGGGTACGGGCGGCGCTGGACGCACGCCGGGCGGACCTGGCGCCGTTCTGGCTGAAGATGCAGGTACGGTCGGCCGAGCTGACCGGCCACGCGCTGGTGATCGACGCGGAGGACACCTTCACCGCGATGCTCGCGCACCTGCTGCGCTCCTCCGGCCTGGAGGTGTCGGTCGTCCGCTACGACGAGCCGGGTCTGCGGGAACGCGCGCTCGGCCACGACGGCCCGGTGGTGCTCGGCCCCGGGCCGGGTGATCCGGGGGACGCGGCCGATCCCAAGATGCGCTTCCTGCGCGGCCTCACGGCGGAGCTCGTACGGGATCACCGGCACGGTCTTCTCGGCGTCTGCCTCGGCCATGAGCTCATCGCGGCCGAGCTGGGCCTGGAGATCGTCCGCAAGCGCACGCCCTTCCAGGGGGCGCAGGTGCGGATCGACCTCTTCGGGCAGCGGCGGACGGTCGGCTTCTACAACAGCTTCACGGCCCGCTGCGACGAGCGGACCGCCACCGAACTGGCGCTGCACCGGATCGAGGTGAGCCGCGACGAGGAGACGGACGAGGTCCACGCCCTGCGCGGGCCGGGTTTCGCGGGGGTCCAGTTCCACCCGGAGTCGGTCCTGACGATGGACGGCGCGGCCCTGACGGCGGCCCTGCTCGCGGGGGTGCTGGTCTAGGGCGTGTGGCGAAAGGAGCGCCGTCCGCCCGCAGGGCCAGGCGGGACTTTCCGGACATGGCCTAGGGGACGGCCGGCACCAGGACGTTCTCGCTGCGCCGCCCGGCGGTGTAGTCGAGAACGTTCCGGACGGTGGTGTCGATGATCTGGCCGACCGCGTCGACCGTGTAGTACGCCTGGTGGGAGGTGACCACCACGTTGGGGAAGGTCACCAGGCGGGCCAGGGTGTCGTCCTCGACGACCTCCAGGGACTTGTCGAGGAAGAAGAGCCCGGCCTCCGCCTCGTACACGTCGAGGCCGACACCGGTGAAACGGCCGGAGCGGAGCTCGACGACCAGCGCCTCGGTGTCGACGAGGCCGCCGCGGCTGGTGTTCACCAGGATCGCGTCGTCCTTCATCGCCCTGAGGGCGGCGGCGTCGATGAGGTGCCGGGTGGTGGGCAGCAGCGGTACGTGCAGGGTGACCAGGTCGGACTCGGCGAGAAGCTGCTCCTTCTCGACGTACTTCATGCCGAGTCCGACGCAGACGGGGTTCTCGGCGATGTCCCAGCCGAGAAGGTTCATGCCGAAGCCGTGGGCGATCCGGGTGAAGGCCTCGCCGATCTTGCCGGTGCCCAGGACGCCGACGGTGCGGCCGCGCAGGTCGCGTCCCATCAGCCCGTCGAGCCGGAAGTCGAAGTCCCGGGTCCGGTTGGAGGCGCGGACGATCCGCCGGTTGACCGCCGTCGCCAGGGTCCAGGCGAACTCGGCGACGGAGTACGGGGAGTAGGACGAGACCCTGGCGACGGTGAGGCCGAGCCGTGCGGCGACATCGAGGTCGATGTTGTTGAAGCCGGTGGAACGCTGGGCGATCAGCTTCGTGCCGCCGGCGGCGAGGCTTCCCAGGACCTCTCCGCCGAGGTCGGCGTTGACGCTCGTGGAGACGATCTCGTAGCCGGCCGCGATGGGGGCGGTGTCCTCGGTGAGGAACACGTCCAGGCAGCGGACGTCGTGGTGTCCTGCGAAGGCCTTCTCGATCAGCGGCTTCTCGTCGGCCTGCACACCGAATGCCAGGATCTCCACGACGTTCCTCTCGAAAAGGCTCGGAAGAGCGATGCGCCCCGATACGCGCGAATATACGACTCACGCCGTCGGCGTGCTCAGCCGAAGAAGACGCCCGCCTCCGCGTACAGCGCCGGATCGACCGTCTTGAGCCGGGCCGTGGCCTCGGAGATCGGGACACGGACGATGTCGGTGCCGCGCAGGGCGACCATCTTGCCGTGGTCGCCGTCGCGGACGGCGTCGATGGCGTGCAGCCCGAAGCGGGTGGCGAGCCAGCGGTCGAAGGCGCTGGGGGTGCCGCCGCGCTGCACATGGCCGAGGACGGTGGTCCTGGCCTCCTTGCCGGTCCGCCGCTCGATCTCCTGGGCGAGCCACTCCCCCACGCCGCTCACCGCGGCGCCGTCCCGGGGCCTCGCCCCCTCGGCGACCACCACTATCGGGGCGTACGTGGACCGGAAGCGGGAGGTGACCCAGGCGCAGACCTGGTCGAGGTCGAAGCGCTGCTCGGGGACGAGGATGACGTTGGCACCGCCCGCGAGGCCCGAGTGCAGGGCGACCCAGCCGGTGTGGCGGCCCATCACCTCCACCACCAGGACCCGCCGGTGCGACTCGGCCGTCGTGTGGAGCCGGTCGATGGCCTCGGTCGCGATCCCGACGGCGGTGTCGAAGCCGAAGGTCCAGTCGGTGGCGGAGAGGTCGTTGTCGATGGTCTTGGGTACGCCGACACAGGGCACGCCGTACTCCTCGACGAGCCTGGCCGCCGTCCGCAGCGTGTCCGCGCCGCCGATGACGATCAGCGCGTCGAGTTCGTACTTGGCGAGGCTCTCCCTGATCCGGCGGACCCCGTCGGGCGCCGCGAACGGGTCGGTGCGGGAGGAGCCGAGGATGGTGCCGCCGCGCGGCAGGATGCCGCGGACGGCGGGGATGTCGAGGGTCATCGCGTCACCGTCCAGCGGGCCGCGCCAGCCGTCGCGGAAGCCGGTGAACTCGTAGCCGTACTCCTGGACGCCCTTGCGGACGAGGGCGCGGATGACCGCGTTGAGACCGGGGCAGTCACCGCCCCCGGTCAGTACGCCGACGCGCATGGAGCTCTCCTTCGCCGTGGCCGGGATGCGTGACCCACGCTAGTGGGGGCGTGGGCCACTCCGACACGTCAAGGAGAGTGAATCGCCGGGTGTTGCACGGTACGTGAGGAGCCGTCAGGCGTCGTCGAGGCCGCGCTCGATGGCGTACCGGACGAGCTCCACGCGGTTGTGCAGCTGGAGCTTGCCGAGGGTGTTCTGGACGTGGTTCTGCACCGTGCGGTGGGAGATGACCAGGCGCTCGGCGATCTGCTTGTAGCTCAGGCCCTTGGCGACCAGCCGCAGGACCTCGGTCTCGCGCTCGGTCAGCTGCGGGGCCTTGGGCTCGTCGGCGCCGGCCGCCGGGGCGGGCTCGGAGGCGAGCCGGCGGTACTCGCCGAGGACCAGGCCGGCGAGGCCGGGCGTGAAGACGGCGTCGCCGACGGCCGTGCGGCGCACCGCGTCGATCAGCTCGGCCGTGCTGGCGGACTTCAGCAGATAGCCGGTGGCGCCGGACTTGACCGCCTCCAGGACGTCGGCGTGCTCGCCGCTCGCGGAGAGCACCAGGACCCGCAGCCGGGGGTTGGCGCCGACCAGCTCCTTGCAGACCTGGACGCCCGGCTTGGCGGGCAGGTTGAGGTCCAGGACGAGGACGTCCGGGCCGGCGGCCCCGGCACGGCGCACGGCCTGTTCGCCGTCGCCCGCCGTGGCCACCACGTCGAAGCCCGCCTCGGCGAGGTCGCGGGCGACCGCGTCCCGCCACATCGGATGGTCGTCGACGACCATCACCTTGATCTGCTGGTCGGTCCGCTGCTGCTCGCTCATCTCGTTCCTGCCTTCCCCCGTGCGTCCCGCGGGACTTTCAGTTCGACTTCCGTGCCCTGGCCCGGGACCGAGATCAGCTCGGCCGTGCCCCCCAGATCCCGCAGTCTCCCCCGGATGGACAGGGCGACGCCCATCCGGCCCTCGCCCTCCGCCTGGGCGAGCCGCCCCTCCGGGATGCCCGGGCCGTCGTCCCGTACCGTCACGACGACCTCGTCCGGCCAGTCCTCGACGAGGATCCACGCCTGGGCGTCCCCGCCCGCGTGCACCCGGACGTTGTCCAGGGCCGCGCCGACGGCGGCCGCCAGCTCGCGGGCGGCGGCGGGTGCCAGCAGGACCGGGGCGCCCGGGTCCGCGAGCGTGACCTTCGCCCCGGCGCGCGGGGCGAGCAGGGCCCGCAGGTCGACCGGGCAGTCGTCGTCCGGCTCCTCGACGAAGCGGACCACGGCCCCTTCCGACTCGTCCTCGGAGACCAGCGAGGGCCGGGTCATCCCGCCGGCGACCAGGGTGCGGAGGGCGACCTCCTGTTCCCCGGCCATCCGGCCCAGTTCGGCGGCCTCGCCGCCGAGCGCCGTGCCGCGCCGCTGCACCATCGCCAGGACCTGCAGCACGCTGTCGTGGATGTCCCGGGCGAGGCGCTCCCGTTCGCGGGTCGCGGCCTCGATCTCCAGGGCCCGGGCGAGGGTCCGCTCGGAGGCACGGGCGACCTCGACGACGTATCCGATGGCGATGGAGGCCACCCACACCAGCAGGACGTTGTGCAGGGTGTCCCGGGTGGGATGGCCGCGCTCGATGATGTTGGCCACCGCGACCAGCGAGGAGGCGAAGCCGGCCCAGCGCCAGCCGCCCTTGATCGCGTACGCGAGGACTGCTCCGGCGGTCCATATGGTCGGCAGCGTGGGCCCGTCGAACGACTGGGCCTGCTCGTCCGCGAGCGGGGTGAGCAGGATGCCGGTCAGCGCGATCGTCAGGTCGGCGATCAGGAAGCGCTTGGTGCAGCTCGCCGCGTTCGCCACCTTGGGCAGCGTGGCGAGGGTCCAGACGCAGATGAAGGCGAGGAAGACGATGGCCACCCAGGGCCGCTCGTAGCGCTCCCGGCCGGAGACGAAGATCAGGACGGCGTAGATCATCGTTCCGACGCGGTACGCGGTGAGCGCGCGCCACAGCGGCTGCTCGACCGACATCCGCACGACACGCTCGCGCTTGGCCATCTCCCCCACCCCTGGGCGCCTCCTCCGCGAGAGGGTCAGGCGCCGGATTCTTCCCGTGCCGCGATCTCGGCCTTGACGGCCTCCTTGGCGGCCTTCTCGGCCTCCGCGATCTGACGCTTGGCGGCCGTCGCGTAGATGTCGACGTACTCCTGGCCGGACAGCTTCATGATCTCGTACATGACCTCGTCGGTCACCGAGCGCAGGATGAAGCGGTCCCCCTCCATGCCCTGGTAGCGGGTGAAGTCCAGCGGCTTGCCGATCCGGATCCCCGGTCGCATCAGCTTGGGGACGACCTTGCCGGGCGGCTGGATCTTCTCGGTGTCGATCATGGCGACGGGGATGACGGGCGCGCCGGTGGCCAGGGCCACGCGCGCGAGGCCGCCGGGCTTGCCCCGGTAGAGACGGCCGTCGGGCGAACGCGTGCCCTCGGGGTAGATCCCGAAGAGCCCGCCCTTCTCGATGACGTCGATACCGGCCTTGATCGCCGCCTCGCCGGCACCACGGGCACCGGAGCGGTCCACCGGCAGCTGGCCGACGCCCTTGAAGAAGGCGGCGGTGAGCTTGCCCTTCACGCCGGGCGACGTGAAGTACTCGGCCTTGGCGATGAAGGTGACCTTGCGGTCGAGGACGGCGGGCAGGAAGAACGAGTCCGAGAAGGACAGGTGGTTGCTCGCGAGGATCGCCGGCCCCTCGGCGGGAATGTTCTCGAGGCCCTCCACCCAGGGCCTGAAGGCGAGCTTCAGTGACCCTCCGATGGAGAACTTCATTGCGCCGTAGATCAACTCGAATGCCTTCCGTGTGCCGTCGGACAGACCTTATCCCGCCTTTTCGCGCCCGCCGTCGCGGGTGTGGCCGTGTGTGAGGCACCTTCGTGCGAACGGCCCTGGTCGGTGTCGGTCCGGTCGCGTACGGTGAAGGTCCTTCCCCTTGTCGTCGCTTCGTCGAACCCACGAACAGGAGACCCCGGTGCCGGTCCTTCCTGGAGCTGAGCCGTACCGCCACGAGGGCGGAAAGGTCGGCGTCCTTCTCTGTCACGGATTCACCGGTTCCCCGCAGTCGCTGCGCCCCTGGGCCGAGTATCTGGCCGAGCGCGGACTGACGGTGTCGCTGCCACTGCTGCCCGGGCACGGCACGCGCTGGGAGGACATGCAGCTCACGAGCTGGCAGGACTGGTACGCGGAGGTGGACCGGGCTCTGCGGGACCTGCTGGCCACCTGTGAGGACGTCTTCGTCTTCGGTCTGTCGATGGGCGGGGCGCTGTCGCTCCGGCTCGCGGCCCAGCACGGGGACGCGGTGAAGGGCCTCGTCCTGGTGAACCCGGGCAACAAGGTGCACGGCGTCGCCGCCCACGCGCTGCCGGTGGTCCGCCATTTCGTGCGCACGACGAACGGCATCGCCAGCGACATCGCCAAGGAGGGCGTGGCGGAGATCGGCTACGACAAGGTGCCGCTGCACGCGGCGCACTCGCTGCGGCAGTTCTTCCGGGTCGTGGACGCGCAGCTGCCCCAGGTCACGCAGCCGGTGGTCCTGCTGCACAGCCCGCAGGACCACGTCGTCCCGCCGGCCGACTCGGCACGGATCCTGAGCCGGATCTCCTCCACGGACGTGCGGGAGATCCTGCTGGAACAGAGCTACCACGTGGCGACGTTGGACCACGACGCGGAGCGGATCTTCGAGGAGAGCTGGGCGTTCATCGGCCGGCTCGCTCCGGAAGGCGTCGGGGAGAAGGGGAGTACGAGCGGTGGCTGAGCAGCACGACGGGGAGCGCGAGCCGCAGCCCATCGACGAGGAGGCCGCGTGGGCGGCGATCGTCGCGGGGTACGGCGAGGAGCCGGTGGATCCTCCGGGGGCGAGACCCTTCCGGTCGGTGGAGGACCTGGCGCTGCCGGAGCCCGTCGGCGACGACGCGGGGGACGACGACGGTGACGACGACGAGGGTGACGAAGAGGAGGAGGACGAGGACGAAGGGGACGCCGAGGGCGAGGCTCCCCGGAAGCCCGTCCTCGGCGGCTCGGTCGTCTTCGCGCCCGGGGTGAGCGTGGGCGGTGGCCCGCGTGACTACGAGCTGGCGGACCCGGACGCGGAGACGGAGACGACGGAGGCGGGCGCGAAGAAGCCCGGCAAGAAGGCCGAGGACGGCGACGAGGGCCATTTCGTCCCGCCGGAGCCGCCTCCGCTGCCGGAGGCCGACGCGACCACGAAGTTCGCGTGGCTGGGCGTCGTGGGCGGCCCGGTGCTGATGCTCCTCGCGGTGCTGCTCCAGTGGGACATGACCTGGTGGATGACGACGCTGTGCGTGGGCGGCTTCCTCGGCGGCTTCGCGACGCTCGTGGGCCGGATGAAGCACGACGACGACGATGACGGTTTCGACGACCCGGGCCGCGGCGCGGTGGTCTAGGGCGTGTGGCGCAAGGAGCGCCGTCCGTCCGCAGGGCGGGGCCCGCGGCGTCTGGTGCGTGCCCTCGCAAGGCGGAGGATCATCCTCGTACTGGACGTCCTCGGATGACTCCGACAACGCAGCGAGGGGGCGTACCAGGCGTCGCGGGCCAGGCGGGACTTTCGCCACACGCCCCAGGGGCGTCCTGCCGGGCTCGCCGGGGAGGCGAGCCGTGGGGCCGGTCGGCGGACCGGGCCGGTCAGGCCGCCGGGATCCGTACCGCCGCGAGCACGGGCAGATGGTCCGTCGCCGCCCGGAGGTCCGCCGGGTCCAGGTCCGTGGGGACCCCGCAGCCCAGGAACTCGACGCCCTTCGTCGCCAGGACGGCGTCGATGCGCTGGTGCGGGTCGGTGGGGGTCGAGGTGTACTCGCCGCCCCAGGGGCTGACCGCCCAGCCGTCCTGGAGCTCCTTGGTCAGCCGGGTGAAGCTCCGGCCGCCGGGCCGTTCGTTGAGGTCCCCCGCCACGATGGCGTGCGGGGCGTCCATGGCCGCGACCCGGTCGAGGAGCATCCCGGCCTGGGCGTACCGTTCGTCCGCTTGCAAGCTCAGATGGCAGCTGACCAGTCCCACGCGGGCACCCGCGAACCGTACGACGGCGGTCGCGAAGCCGCGCCGGTGCAGCCCGGGGGTGAGCGGCAGGAGGACGTCCTCGGTCCGTTCCACGGTGGCCCTCAGCGAACACATCAGCAGGGGCCCGGCGGCCGTGGCGCCGCCGCTGAGGAGGACCAGCTCGCTCTTGGCGGCGAGCCGGGCGGCGTGCTTGCGCCAGCGGAAGAAGCGCGGGGCTTCCTGGACGAAGACGATGTCGGGGGCGCAGGCCCGGATGACCCGGGCGAGGGCGTCCTCGTCGTCCCGCATCGAGCGGACGTTGTAGGACAGCACCCGGACGACGGCCGAACCGTCCGCCTCGGAGCGTGAGTTGGGCAGCGCGGTGATCGCCATGTCCAGCAAGATACGACAAACCGCCCGCCGGGCCCCAGAGACGCGACGGGCGGACGGAGAACGGTACGGCCGAAGGCCCCGTGAGCCCCGCTCGGGACGGCCCGGACGGACGGAACGCCGTCCCGCGCGCGGGACGGCGTTCGTGTCGTACGGAAAGAGGCGCGGGCGTCAGCCCTGGCGGGCCAGGTCCGCCGCGCCGACCAGACCGGCCTTCCCGCCGAGCTGGGCCGCGAGGACCTGGGCGTGCGGTCGGTACTGGCCGCCGATGAGCCAGCGGCGGAAAGACTTCCGGATCGGGTCGAGCACCAGCTCGCCCTCGTCCGAGACGCCGCCGCCCACGATGAACGCCGAGGGGTCGAAGAGCGACGCCAGGTCCGCGAGGCCGGCGCCCGCCCAGCGGGCCAGCTCGCGGAAGGAGTCCACGGCCACCGGGCAGCCCTGGCGGGCCGCCGCGCTGACGTGCTTGCCCTCGATGCCCCCGGGGGTACCATCGCCGAGAGCGAGGAGGATCTTGGCGTTCTCCGGGGCCGCGTTGGCGCGCTGCTTGGCGTACCGGACGAGGGCGCGCCCGGAGGCGTACTGCTCCCAGCAGCCCTGGCTGCCGCAGCCGCACAGCAGGCCGTCCGGGACGACCCGGATGTGGCCGAACTCGGCCGCGACGCCGAAGCGTCCGCGGCGCAGCTTGTTGCCGATGATGATGCCGCCGCCGAGACCGGTGCCGAGCGTGATGCAGATGACGTCCTCGTGGCCCTGCCCGGCGCCGAACCGGTACTCGCCCCAGGCCGCCGCGTTGGCGTCGTTCTCGACGACGACCGGCAGGCCGACCCGCTGCTCGACCTTGTCCTTCAGCGGCTCGTGCCGCCAGTCGATGTTCGGCGCGAAGAGGACCGTGGCGCGCTTGTCGTCGACGTAGCCCGCGGCACCGATGCCCACGGCCTCGATCTGGTGACCCTTGCCGGCCTCGGACACCGCGGCGCAGATCGCGTCGACGATGCCTTCGGGGGTCGGCGGGGTGGGCACCTTGTGCGTGTCGAGGATGTTGCCCTCCTCGTCGACCACGCCGGCCGCGATCTTCGTGCCGCCGATGTCGACGCCGATGGTGAGTCCCATGTGTCCCTCAGTTTTCGGTCGAGCCCCGCTAGGCCCAACCGTACCCGAGGGGGGCGCCCCTCCCGGTCAGTCCAGGTCGATGTGCTGCCCCGTACCGGGGCCTTCGTCGTCGCGCTTGGGTTCCGGACCCGGTTCCTCGCGGCGGGGGTCCTGGGGCTCGTCCCGGGTCCAGCGCGTCTCGTGGCCCTCGACCGCCGAGCGGTAGGCGGCCAGCAGCTCGTTGCCGGCCGCGGCGAGGTGGTCGAAGACCTGCGGGTTGCGTTCGACGACCGGCTCGACGGCCGCCTTCGCCTGGTTGACGAACTGCTGCAGGGTGCTCTGCGCCGCCATGCCGATCAGCGGGTTGCGCAGGGTGGAGACCTTGTCGGCGACGGCGTCGAAGAGCTTGCGGAACTCCTCGGCGGCCGAGCCGGGCTCCGCGCCGGCGGCGGCGCGACGGCGGGCCTTCTCGGCCTCCAGGTCCTCGGCGCAGGCCTTGGCCCAGGCGTCCGAATCGCTCATGGCGTACTCCTCACGGCTTCTACCGTCGACGGTACACGCCGTCACGGGGTCTTCGGCCAGAGACCGGCGTCCGGGGTGAAGCGGACCCTCAGATCGCCGTCGACGAGCCCGGCGCCGGCGACCGTGCAGCGGCGCAGGGCGGGCGGCAGCGGGACGTTGCGGCGGAACGGGCCGACGGCGAGGAGAAGTTCGTCCCCGCGGCGGACGAGGGAGAGCTCGTCCTTGACGGCGCCGGGCAGGGGGATGTGCCAGACGAGGATGCCGTCGTCGTCCCTGCGGTCCTCGACGGTCCACTCGGGGACCGGCGCGGGACGCGCGTCGACCGCGAGCAGGGCGAGGTCCTCGGGGCCGCGCGGGTCCCGGCCGAGGTGCGGGAGGGCGTGCACGGCCCCGTCGTAGGCGCCGCGGAGCCGGGCGAGGTGCTCGTGCTGCTGGGCGGTGAGCCCGGCGAGCCAGGGGTCGGGAGAGTCGGCGGGGAGCAGCTTGTTGGCGACCACGGTGTCGAGGGAGAGGCGGTGGAGCGCGAGGCCGAGGCGGGCGGTGCGCAGGGCCTCGGTGGCGGCCGGGCCGGGTTCGACGACGAGCCGGACGGTGGTGGTGGGGGCGTCGACGACGGCCTGGACGGCGGCGAGCTCGGCCTCCCAGCGGGCTGTCGTCGCGTACAGCCACTGGGCGGGCATGGGTACGCCGGCGAGCTGGGCCAGCATGGGGCGCAGGGCGCGGGCCGCCTGGCGTTCGGGCGGCAGGAGGCGGCGGAGGTAGCGGCGCAGCTGCTCGGGCAGGGCGAGGAGGGCGAGGGCGTCGGGCAGCGGGGGCAGGTCGACGACGACGAGGTCCCGGTCGTCTGCGGCGGCGTCGCGCAGCGCGCGGAGCAGGGCGAACTGGTGGCTGCCGGGGAGTTCGGTGAGCTCGGCGTCCTCGAAGGGCGCGGCGCCGAGGAGGTCGAGGGCGGCGCCGGAGCGGGCCTGGAGGGCGAGGAACTCGCGGCGGAAGTCGGCGGCGGGGGCGGGGCGGAGGAGGTCCACGCCGGGTGGCCGGTCGGCCTCGCCGGACACGAGGAGGACGCGTCGGCCGGCCTGCGCCTCGGCGAGCGCGGTGGCGGCCGCGACGGTGGTGCGGCCGGCGCCGCCGGTCCCGGTGACGAGCATGATCCCCATGGGCGGGAACGTTACCGCTCCCCCCGGGGCCGAGCCCCGGGCCCTCACCCCGAAGGCCGGGGACCCTTACAGGCCCGACTCCACACGCTTCTTCAGGCCCGCCAGCGCGCGGTCGATGATGACCTTCTCCGCCTTGCGCTTGATCATGCCCAGCATGGGGATCTTGACGTCGACCGTCAGCTGGTACGTCACCTCGGTGCGCTCGCCGCCGCCCGCCGGGGCCAGCCGGTAGGAGCCGTCCAGGGCGCGGAGCATCTGCGACTTGACCAGCGTCCAGCTGACCTCGTTGTCGCCGGTCCAGGTGTACGCGAGGGTGTGGTCGTCCTTGATGGCGCCCGCGTCGAGCAGCAGCCGCACCTTCTCCGCGCGGCCGGCCTCGTCCTTCTCCAGGACCTCGGCCTCCTTCACCTCGCCCGTCCACTCGGGGTAGCGGGCGAAGTCGGCGATCACGCTCATGACGTCGGCCGGCGCTGCCTCGATGGTGATGCTCGAGCTGGTGTGTTCGGCCATCGCTGTGGCTCCTCCACTGTGCGGTCCGGCGAGAACTCGAAAGGCACGAACCGTGCCGACCGAAGGCTATCGCGCCGTCACCGGGGCCCTGTCACCACTCCAGCGCCCAGGGCCGTCCCGTCGCCGCGAAGTGCCCCACGTTCACGCACTCGGTCGCCCCGACCCGCATCCGGCGGGCCAGCGGCTGGTGGACGTGGCCGAAGAGGGCGTAGCGCGGCCGGGTGCGCCGGATGGCGTCGAGCAGGGCGCGGCTGCCGCGCTCGAAGCGGCGCGCGACCGTGTCGTAGGTGAGTTCCGGTACGTCGGGCGGTATGTGGCTGCACAGCACGTCGACCTCGCCGACGGCCTCCACCTTGGCCGCGTACTCCTCGTCGGAGATCTCGTACGGCGTGCGCATGGGGGTGCGCAGGCCGCCGCCGACGAAGCCGAACACCAGCCCGCCGATCTCGATCCGCTCACCGTCCAGGACGGTCGTCCCCGGGCGCGCGTACTCGCCCCACAGTCCCGGGATGTCGACGTTCCCGTACGTCGCGTACGTCGGGGTCGGGAAGGCGGCGAACAGCTCCTCGTACTGGCGGCGCACGGCGGTCTCGATGGCCGTGTCGCGGTCGACGGGCAGCTCGGACCAGAGCCGTCGTCCCAGGTCACGGGCCTCGTCGAAGCGGCGCGCGGTGCGCAGTTCGACGATCAGGTCGGCGTTCTCGACGCCGAAGAGGTCGGGGAAGATGCCGCGGCTGTGGTCGGCGTAGTCGAGGAAGAGCACCAGGTCACCGAGGCAGACCAGGGCGTCCGCGCCGTCCCCCGCCTTGGCGAGGGCGCCGGCGTTCCCGTGCACGTCGCTGACCACGTTGATCCTCATGCGGCTCAGCCTAGGGCGTCGGACCTGCGGTTACTTCCGAGTCCGGAAAGCTGTGGATTACTGTGCGCGAAGCACCGCCACAGCTGTGTGATGCACCGAACATCTGGCCAGGACCCCCTATCGGGAACCGAGTACTGATGGGTAACGTCCGGGCAGTCCAGTTGTGCTCACCCCCCACTGAGCACCTGCCCGATCTTGGACCGCACCGGTGCGTTCACACAGAGCCGTGGCGCCGGCGCCCGATGAGGAGCAGCAGTCTTGCGCGAGTTCAGCCTTCCGGCCCTGTACGAGGTCCCCTCGGACGGCAATCTGACGGATCTCATCCGTCGCAACGCGTCTCAGCACCCAGATGTCGCCGTGATGGGGCGCAAGGTGGCCGGCGTCTGGACGGACGTCACCGCCCAGCAGTTCCTCGCCGAGGTCCGCGGGGCCGCGAAGGGTCTGATCGCCGCCGGGGTGGAGCCGGGTGACCGGGTGGCGCTGCTGTCCAGAACGCGGTACGAGTGGGTGCTCCTCGACTTCGCGATCTGGAGCGCGGGCGCCGTGACGGTGCCGGTGTACGAGACGAGTTCGCCGGAGCAGATCCAGTGGATCCTCGGCGACTCGGGCGCCTCGCTCGTCCTCGTCGAGTCCGCGGCCCACCAGGAGTCGGTGGAGTCGGTACGGGCGAACCTGCCGGCCCTGAAGGGCGTCTGGCAGATCGAGGCCGACGCGGTCGCGCAGCTCACCGCCACGGGCGCGGACGTCTCCGACGACCTGCTCGACGAGCGGATGTCGAGCGCGCACGCCGACGACCCGGCGACGATCGTCTACACCTCGGGCACCACCGGCCGCCCCAAGGGCTGTGTCCTGACGCACCGCGCCTTCTTCGCGGAGTGCGGCAACGTGGTGGAGCGCCTGAAGCCGCTCTTCCGGACCGGCGAGTGCTCGGTCCTGCTCTTCCTGCCCGCCGCCCACGTCTTCGGGCGTCTGGTCGAGGTCGCCTCGGTGATGGCCCCGATCAAGCTGGGCTGTGTGCCGGACATCAAGAACCTCACGGACGAGCTCGCCGCCTTCCGGCCGACGCTGATCCTCGGTGTGCCGAGGGTCTTCGAGAAGGTCTACAACTCGGCCCGCGCGAAGGCGCAGGCGGACGGCAAGGGCAAGATCTTCGACAAGGCGGCGCACACGGCGATCGCGTACAGCCGCGCGATCGGCACGCCGCAGGGCCCGTCCCTGGGCCTGAAGCTCAAGCACAAGGTCTTCGACAAGCTGGTCTTCTCCAAGCTGCGGGCGGTGCTCGGCGGGCGCGGGGAGTTCGCGATCTCGGGCGGCGCGCCGCTGGGTGAGCGCCTCGGTCACTTCTTCCGGGGCATCGGTTTCACGGTCCTGGAGGGCTACGGCCTGACGGAGTCGTGCGCGGCGACCGCGTTCAACCCGTGGGACCGGCAGAAGATCGGCACGGTCGGGCAGCCGCTGCCGGGCTCGGTGGTGCGGATCGCCGACGACGGCGAGGTGCTGCTGCACGGCGAGCACATCTTCACGGGTTACTGGCAGAACGAGACGGCGACCGCGGAGGCGCTGGCCGACGGCTGGTTCCACACCGGCGACATCGGCACGCTGGACGAGGACGGCTACCTCGCCATCACCGGCCGCAAGAAGGAGATCCTGGTGACGGCGGGCGGCAAGAACGTCGCCCCGGCGGTCATCGAGGACCGGATCCGCGCCCACGCGCTGGTCGCGGAGTGCATGGTGGTGGGCGACGGGCGTCCGTTCGTGGGCGCGCTGGTCACCCTGGACGAGGAGTTCCTGGGCCGCTGGGCGAGCGAGCACGGCAAGCCCGCGGGCTCGACGGCGGCGTCGCTGCGCGAGGACGCGGAGCTGCTCGCCGAGGTGCAGCGCGCGGTGGACGACGGCAACGCGGCGGTGTCCAAGGCGGAGTCGGTACGGAAGTTCCGCGTCCTGCCGGCCCAGTTCACCGAGGAGGCGGGCCACATCACGCCGTCGCTGAAGCTGAAGCGCAACGTGGTGGCGAAGGACTTCGCGGACGAGATCGAGGCGATCTACCGCCCGTAGGGCGGTGGGGGCCGCGATCCCCACGACCACCGAGCCGGCCCCGCGGGCGCACACGCCGCCCGCGGGGCCGGCTCGCGTCGCACCCGTGAATCACATGCCACGGCCCCCCGAGGGGGGCGGCCCTGCCCCTCCCCGGCTTCCGGGAAGGGCGGGGGCGGCCGGGGTGGGGCTACAGCAGGTCCTTCAGGCGTTCCGCGAGCAGGTCCCAGCGCCAGCGCTCCTCGACCCAGGCACGGCCGCGCTCGCCCATGCGGGCGCGCAGTTCCGGGTCGAGCAGCAGGGTCGCGATGCGGTCGGCGGACTCTCCCGGGGCGTCGCCGCGCACGACCCAGCCGGTCTCGCCGTCCAGGACCGCGTCCGGCGCGCCGCCCGAGTCGCCCGCGACGACCGGAAGGCCGGTGGCCGAGGCCTCCAGGTAGACGATGCCGAGGCCCTCGACGTCGAGGCCGCCGCGCCGGGTGCGGCAGGGCATGGCGAAGACGTCCCCGGCGCCGTAGTGGGCCGGCAGTTCCTCCCACGGCACCGCGCCGGTGAACCGTACGGAATCGGCCACGCCGGTCGTCGCCGCGAGGCCACGCAGGTCCTTCTCGTAGGGGCCGCCCCCGACGATCAGCAGCACCGCGTCCGGCACCCGCCGCAGGATCTCCGGCATGGCCCTGATCAGGGTGTCCTGGCCCTTGCGCGGGACGAGGCGCGAGACGCACACGACCACGGGGCGGTCGCTGAGCCCGAGCCGTTCCCGTACGGCCTCGCCGCCCGAGCCCGGGTGGAAGGTCTTCTCGTCCACGCCCGGCGGGAGCTGCACCATCCGCCCGGCCGCCGCCGGTGTCAGCGCCGTCGCGATCCGGGAGCGGGTGTACTCGCCGAGGTAGGTGAGGGTGTCGGTGCCCTCGCCGATGCGGCGGAGGAGCTGTCGGGCGGCCGGCAGCTGTGCCCAGCCCGCCTCGTGCCCGTGCGTCGTCGCGACGATCCGCCGCGCGCCCGCCCGGCGCAGCGCCGGGCCCATCAGGCCGAGCGGCGCCGCCGCCCCGAACCACACCGAGGAGCAGTCGTGCTCACGCAGCAGCGCGGTCGCCCGCGCGGTGACCCGAGGAGTGGGCAGCAGCATGGTGGTGCTGTCCCGCACCACCGTGAAAGGCTGCTCCGCGTCGAACGCGGCGGTCGCCTCGATCCCCTCGCGGCTGCGCTTCCAGGTGGAGGCGTAGACCACGATCCGTCCGGGATCGAGACGCAGCGCCATGTTGTGCAGGAACGCCTGGATTCCACCGGGGCGAGGCGGGAAGTCGTTGGTTACGATCAGGGTCTTGTGCATCGACGCCGAATGTACGTGACCTCACCCCCCGCCCGGCAACACACCCTCCGCAGGCGCGGACCGGACCGACAGAATTGGACGAGGTAGGAATGACGGGCGTACTGGGTACGGCTGCCGAGCGCGCGAGAAGAAACCCCGTCCTCCTCTGGGGACTCACCCGGGTCGTCCTGCTCCTCTGTGTCTTCAAGGTCGTCACCGTCCCCGGTCCGGACGTCACGAGCGACATAGAGCACATCTACCAGGGCTGGTTCGAGGTCCTGAAGACCGGCACGTACCCGCTGGACGACGTGACCTGGCAGTACCCGCCGCTGGCCGCCGTGGCCATCCTCTCCCCCGCGCTGCTGCCGTTCCTGGAGTACTCCGCCGCCTTCTTCGTGCTCGCCTTCCTGTGCGACGCGCTCGTCTTCGGGCTGCTGATGTACGCGGGGAAGCGGCGGGGCCGCAGCCCGCACGGCGCGTGGATCTGGCTCGCGGGCGTGCCCCTGCTCGGTCCGACCGCCTATGCCCGGTACGACCTGATGGTCACCGCCGTCGCCGTGGCCGCGCTCCTCGCCGGGCTGTCCCGCCCGCGGGTGCTCGGCGCGCTGGCCGGTCTCGGCGCGATGCTGAAGGTCTGGCCGGCGCTGCTGCTCGTCGGCACCCCGCGCGGCCGTGCCACCTTCCGCTCGTGGTCGACGGCGGCGGGCGCGGCGGCCGGGCTGCTGCTCCTGTGCGTGCTCGCCGCGCCGGGAGCGCTGGCGTTCCTGACGTTCCAGCGCGAGCGGGGACTGGAGCTCGAGTCGCTGGGCGCGATGCTCTTCCATGTGGCGCGGCACCTCGGCTGGGACGGCGAGGCGCGGATGAACTACGGCTCGATCGAGTTCCTGGGCCCGTACGTCTCCACCGTCGCGGGCGCGGCCATGGCCCTGACGATCGCGTCCTTCTGCTGGCTGCTGGTCTGGCGGTTCAAGGCCCGCGTGTTCTCGACCTCGACCCCGGCGGACGCGGCGTTCGTGGCGGTGCTGCTGTTCACCGCGACGAGTCGGGTGATCAGCCCCCAGTACATGATCTGGCTGGTCGGTCTGGCCGCCGTGTGCATGGTCTACCGGTCGAGCAGGATGCGCCGGCCCGCGCATCTGGTGGTGTGGGCGACGGCGGTGACGCAGTTCGAGTTCCCGGTGTGGTTCTCGCACGTGACCGACAGCGATCCGCTGGGCATCGCACTGCTGCTGGTACGGAACGGCCTGCTGGTCGCCGCCTCGGTGTCGGCCTGCCGCGTCCTGTGGCAGCAGACGGTGACGGAGCCGGGGCTCGCTCCGGTGGTGACCCCGGTGCAGCAGCCGGAGCGGGCGAGGAGCCTGCCGGTCGCCTGAGGGCGCGGGCGCCGGTGACGGGTGGTGGCGGCCGGCCCGGTGTCATCCCAGCCGCTCCCCCAGGAAGACGCGCCAGTCCGCCGTGAAGGACTCCGGGGTCGTGCCCAGCACGTCGTGGAGGGCCTTCTCCACCGCGCCCTCACGGCCCGGGTGGGCGCCGACCGCGCGGTAGAAGGCGGTCAGCTTCGCCTCCCCCCAGCGTTCGGCGATCAGCGTGCAGGCCAGCCATCCGCTCTCGTACGCGCGCGCCAGGGCGTCCGCGTCGCCGCCGAAGGTGAAGGCCCGGTCGTCCGGCAGGGCGGCCGGGAGGTCGCCGGCGCGGACCGCTCGGCGCAGTTCGGGGGCCGCCTGGGCGGCCGTGCGGCCGGTCCCCCGGTACGCGACCCAGTCGGCGAAGCCCTCGGACAGCCACACGGGCGTGGCCGCCGAGGTGGCGGCGCGGGTGGCCACGTGCGTCACCTCGTGGGTGAGAACGATCTGGCGGCCGAAGTCGCCGAGGACGCCGTACGCCTCGGGGTTCACGATCACCCGGTCCGCGGGGGCCTTCGGGCCGCCGCCGACCTCGCCCGTGGTGACGGCCGCGATGCCCCGGTACGAGGCCGCCGGGGAGCCGAGGAGCCCTCCCATGGCGTCCAGCGAGGCCGGGACGAGGACGACGACCCGACGGGCCCAGGGCGAGGTCCAGGCCGCCGAGACCGCGGGCACCGCCCGGTCGGCCGCCGCCGCGATCGCCCGGAGGCTCTGCTCCGACTGCCCCACGCCGAGGACGAGACTGCGCCGGCCCCGTACCGCCTCCACCGGGCCCTGCTGCCACAGCTGCTGGGCGGCGTCCTCACCGGGCCGGTCGGCGGTCACGTACCACCGGCCGTCCCGTTCGGTCACGTCCAGCACGCGTCGTGTGGTGACGGGGCCGGGGTCGTAGCCCTCGACCCGGTACGTCAGCTCGGCGCGCACGGTCGCCCGGGCATCGCCCCGCCGCTCGACGGAGGTGACGCGGTAGCCCCAGGAGGCCAGCGGCACCTCGGCCAGCTGGTCGAACTCCTTCAGGGCGGTGGAGGCCAGTGCGGGGTCGAGCGCGACCGCGAAGGCCGCCTCGTCCCGCGTCAGGATCGCCCGGGCCTGCCGGTCGAGCAGCGTCTGGATCTCGCGGGCCGCGGGGTCGGGCGGCTCAGGGGCCGCGCACCCGGTGAAGGCCAGCAGGGCGGCGAGCAGACAGGCCGCGGCCCCGCGCGTCGCTCCCCACCCCTGACCTGCCACGCTCCCGATCGTACGGGCAGACGTGCGGGTGGCCGTACGGTCACACCCGCGTCACCGTCGCGTGGGACATCATCCCGACCGGGTCGTAGCGCACCCGGGCCCCCGGGTAGGGGGCGTGGATCACCTGCCCGTTGCCCGCGTAGATCCCGACGTGGCTGGCGTCGCTGCGGTACGTCACGAGGTCGCCGGGCTGCGCCTGCGAGAGCGGCACCTGCCGTCCCGCGTACCGCTGCGCCGAGGAGGTCCGCGGCAGGCTGATGCCGGCCTGCCGGTACGACCACACCATCAGGCCGGAACAGTCGAAGGCGCGCGGGCCGGTCGCACCCCACACGTAGGGCATGCCGATGGCGCTGCGCGCCGCGACGACCGCCGCGGCGGCGCGGGAGGAGGACGGGTCCAGGTCGGCGGGCGGCGGCGCCTCCTCGTCCAGTCCGCTCCTGCCGGAGCGGGAGGCCCGGGCGTCCCGGTCGAACTCCGCCCGGTCCTGGGCGCTCAGGGACTCCAGCACGCGGCGTGCCTCGGCGAGCTTCCGCTCGACGGTGCGCTTGTGCCGGGCCACCAGCGTCCGGCTGCGCTCCAGTTCGGCGAGGAGGCGGCCCGCCTCGGTCCGCTTCTGGTCCAGCCGGCGCTGCTCGCCCAGGAGCTGCCCGAGCGCCGCGCTCTGCCGGGCGGCCGCCCGGTCGAGGACGGAGGCCCGGTCCAGGTAGGAGTCGGGGTCGGAGGAGAGCAGCAGCGCGAGGGCGGGGTCGATGCCGCCGGAGCGGTACTGGGCGCCGGCGACCGAACCGAGCGCGCCCCGCATGCGGTTGACGCGCTCCTGGCCGCGGGCCAGCCCGTCCTGTGCCTGGGAGACCGACCGGCGCAGGACGTCCGCCCGCTCGTCGGCCTCGTTGTAGCCCTCGGTGGCCCGTTCGGCCTCTTCGAAGAGCCGGTCGACCGTCGCCCTGGTGGCGGCCGCGGGGGCGCCGCCGGGGTCGGCGTTGGCGGGGACGGCGCCGAAGGCCGTGGCGGCGGTGGCCGCGGCGGCGGTCAGGACGGTGACCCTCGCAGGTCGTCGGTGGGACGCCACGTATCGCGCTCCGTTCGGCTGTTACCCAGACTGGCGCGGCAGACAGTAGCCGTTGATCACCGTGGGTCCAACGAAGGCGATGGGCACGCAAAGTGACGCCCCGCCGGAGACCACAGGTCACCGGCGGGGCGTCACCTCAGCGAAGGATGCGACGAACCACCCGATTGGGCGTCACGTCGGCTGCGTCAGATGCGCACACCGAACTGGAAGGTGCCCATGTAGCTCATCGACTCGTAGCGCACCGAGGCACCGGGCTTGGGGGCGTGGAGGATCGTGCCGTTGCCCGCGTACAGGCCCACGTGCGACAGGCTGTTGAAGAAGACCAGATCGCCCGGCTTGAGCTGGCTGCGGCCGATCTTCACGCCGTCGTTCTGCTGGGTGTAGGTGGTGCGCGAGATGCCGACGCCCGCCTGGCGGTAGGCCCACTGTGTCAGACCGGAGCAGTCGTACGAGTTGGGGCCCTCGGCGCCGGAGACGTACGGCTTGCCGATCTGGGTGGCGGCCGCGCTGAGCGCGGCCGCGCCGCGCTGCGACGCCGGCACCTCGTTGCCGAGGTCGACGCGGTCGCCCGCGGCGCGGCTGGCGCGCTGCTCCTCGGCCTGCATCTTGGCGCGCTCGGCGGCGGTGAGGGTGTTGAGCAGCTTCTGGGCCTCGGCGAGCTTGCCCTGGAATGCCTTCTTCTTCTCGCCGAGCGTCTTGCGGACGTCCTCGAGGTCGGCGAGCTTCGTCGTCGCCTCGGCGCGCTGCTGGGCGAGGGTGCGCTGCTTGGCCTGGATCGACTGGAGCACGTCGGCCTGCTTGGCGCCGAGCTGGTCGATCGCGGACGCCTTGTCGAGGTAGGTGTCCGGGTCGGAGGAGAGGAAGAGCTGGATGGCCGGGTCGATGCCACCGGAGCGGTACTGCGCGCTGGCGACCGAACCGATGTTGTCGCGCAGGGTGTTGAGCTCCTGCTGACCGCGGGCCACCTTGTCCTGGAGGGCGCCGATCTCCTTCTGCAGCTTGCCCCGGCGCTCCTCGGCCAGGTTGTACTGCTCCGTGGCCTCCTCGGCCTCGTGGTGCAGCTTGTCGACCTTCGACTTCACGTCGTCGATCTTCGGCTTCGGGGCCGCCTGGGCACCGGTCTGGGTGGAGAGCGCGACGGCCGCGGCGGCGGTCGCGGTGAGCACGGTCACACGGGTGCGGCTCGGCTGCTTGGGACGACGGTGGGACGCCACGAAGGCGAGCTCCTTCTTCCTCGAGCCGCCCAACCAGGCTGCGGCAGGCGGTTCCTCCGCTGTCATCCCCGATGGATGACCAACCGCGCGAAGGTTCGAGGCCTGACCCTAGTGACCAGGTTGTGATCAGTTCAAATCCTCATGAGGAAAATCTCGCCCACGCGGCACTTTATTTACACACACCACACGGGCAGTAGTGGCCACTTGACCGTGCGCCCTCCAGAATTCGGGCATTAAGCGCAGGAGTTACGACTCATTACGAGCTACGCGAAAGCCGCTTGAGCAACAAGGCGGACGTAACCGGGCGCGCCCCCGCCTTGGCCACTCCGTCGGCGACCTCACGGTCGGTGGAGACCACCACGACCGGCCGCCCCGGCGGCTCGGCGCGCACCAGCTGACGGATCAACTCGTCGGCGGTGACGCCCGCCTTGGAGAACAGCACGCGCACCCCGCGCGGCGGGGCGAGCAGGACCGGGGCCGCGAGCTCGGCCCCGTCGAAGACACAGGTGATCTCGGCGCCCGAGCGGGCGGCGAGCGCGGAGAGCCCGCCGAGCAGCCGCAGCCGCTGCTTCTCCAGGGGCATCGTCGGATAGCCGGTCTTGGTGACGTTGTAGCCGTCCACGACGAGATGCGCCTGCGGCAGGGCCAGGAGCTGGTCGAGGAGCGCGGGGTCGGTCTCGGAGAGCGCGCGGGCCGCGATGTCCTTCGGCGACATCCGGCCGGGCTCCACCGCGTCGACGGTGTCGGCGGGACGGACGGAGACGGGCGGCAGGGCCAGTTCGCGGCGCAGCCCGGCCGCGGCGTCCAGGACGGTGTCGAGCAGCAGGCGCAGCCGCATGTCCTCCACGGAGCGCCCCTCGCGGGCGGCCCGGCGGCTTGCCTCCAGGGCCGTCTCGGCCTCGGCGAGCCGGGCCCTGAGCCGCCGGGTCTCGCTCTCGGCGGACGAGACCTGCGCGGCCGACTCGGCCTTGACGGTGTCGATCTCGGCCTGGGCGCGGCGCAGGGCGGCCTCACCGCGCTTCACATCGCTCTGGGCGCTGCGCAGCTTGCGGTGAAGCGATTCGGCTTCCTTGCGGGCCGCCTCCAGATCGGTGCGCAGCTGCTCGGTCTCCGCGCGGCCGCGCTCCTTGGCGGTGGCGATCTCCTCGCGCAGCCGCTCCAGCTCGCGCCGGCCGGCCTCGTCGGCCCGCTCGGCGTCCGCGCGCTGGGCCTCCTCGCCGGCGGCGGCGACCAGCTTGACCCAGCCGGTGGGGCGCAGGACGTAGGCGGCGGCGGCCACGTCGACGGGGTCGGCCGCGGCGGGCGGGGCACCGGACTCCACGGCCCCGGCCAGCACGGGCTGGGCCTCCTTGAACCGTTCGCCGATCCGCTGCCGGAAGAGCGGATCGCTCTCCAGGGCGGCGGCCATGGCATTGCCCGCGAACTTGGCCCGCCGGCTCGCGGTGAACCGCGCGTACTGCCGCAGGGGGGCCGGAAGCTCCGCGACGGTCAGTCCGCCGAAGGCGTCCGAGACCAGCGCGACGACCCGCCGCCGTACACCGTCCGGCAGCGGGCGGTCGAACGTCTCGGCAGCGTCACCTGCCGCGCCGGCCGGTTCATCACCGTGCGCGGGCTGCTCCACGATCCGTCACCCCATTGTCATTCGCACCGCTCCGTCAGGAGTCGGCGCCGGGCCTGTCCACCAGTTCGATCTGGTCCACCGCGTTGCACCAGCGGCAGCGGACCGACTCGATGGTCTCACTGACCACCTCGCGCTCCTCGACCTTCGGTTCGCCCGCGAGGTCCAGATGGACGTACTCGACGACCTTGGAGGAGCGGGTCACGTCGAACCGGGTCAGATTGCCGCAGAGCGTGCAGCGCCAGCGGGTCTCGGCGGTCGGCAGGGGAACCGTCGTCATCGTGCCGTCCTCTTTCATGTGCGTGATGCGAGTGCGGGTGCCGCGGTGCGCCGTCGAACTGCGGAGTACTGCCCGTACCCTACGGCCACGGGGGCACCCCCTGCTCGGGCGGAGCCGAGGTCGGGACGGGCCTCCGGTGTCACGGCGAGGCACTCTGTCCAGTTGAGCCCTGTTACGCCATGATATGTCCATGATCGACGTGCGGCGGATCCACTGGCGGAAGTCGGCCCGGGGTGCGTGGCGGGGCGCGCGGAGCGGACCGGCGGTGACGTACGGCCTGATCGCCGCGTGCTGCTTCACGTTCCTGATCAGCCCGGTCTCCGGCCTCAATCCGGTGTACGGGACCGGGGACGCGGCCCTGGCGGCGCAGAGCGCGTACTTCCACCGCTGGGGAGTCGTACCGGCGGAGCTGATGAGCGGCGAGCCGCACACCCTGCTCACCCCGCTCACCGCCCTCTTCGTCCACGGCAGCTGGCTCCACCTGCTGGGGAACATGCTCTTCCTGTACGTCTTCGGCGCGATGGCCGAGGAGCGGATGGGGGTGGCCGGGTTCGCCCTCTTCTATCTGGGCTGCGGCTACCTGGCCCTGCTCGGCTACGCGGCGGTGCACGCCGACAGCGCACAGACGCTGGTGGGCGCCTCGGGCGCGATCTCGGGGGTCCTGGGGGCGTTCCTGTACCTCTTCCCCCGCTCCCGGGTGACCAGCCTGTTCCCGTTCCTCTTCTTCCTGCCGCTGCGCTTCCCGGCCTGGATCGTGCTCCTCTTCTGGTTCGTGCTCCAGTGGCTGGCCGCCCGCTCGGCGGGGCCCGGCCCGGGGGTCGCCTACCTCGCGCACGTGGTGGGCTTCGCCGTCGGCTTCCTCTACGCCTGGGGCCGCTACCACCATGGGGATAAGGTGAAGGCCCCAGCCGCGGCGACCGAGGGAGAAAGCCAGCCGTGATCACCGCGATCGTGCTCATCAAGACCAGCGTGGACCGCATCCCCGAGATCGCGGAGTCGATCGCCGCGCTCGACAGCGTCAGCGAGGTCTTCTCGGTGACCGGCACGTACGACCTGATCGCCATGGTCCGGGTGCCCCGGCACGACGACCTCGCGGACGTGATCCCCGGCCGGATCAGCAAGATTCCCGGCGTCGAGGCGACGGACACCCACGTCGCGTTCCGTACGTACTCCCAGCACGACCTCGAAGCGGCCTTCGCCATCGGCCTGGAGTCCTGACTCCGCGGCGGAGACGTCCGCGGCGAAGATGAAGGAATCCTCATCCGGGCCTCATCCCGGCGGGCGCCCGCGCCCGTCAGCCTGATCCCATGTCCTTCACCCATCGCATGGCCACGCTCGCCGCCGTCGTCGCCATCCCGCTGGGGATCGCCGCCACGAGCTACGCGCTGACCGACGAGCCCGAGGCACCCCGGGTGCCGCCCGCCGTGGAACTCGGTACGCCCCCGGCCCGCTCCTCTCCCGGCGGTTCCTCTCCGGGCGGCTCCTCTCCCAGCGGCGGGGCCACCCCCGGCGGTTCTCCCACCGGCGCTTCTCCCACCGGCGAGGCCACTCCCAGCGATGCCACTCCGAGCCGTTCGGCCCCGAGCCCCGGTGCCACTCCCCCGGCTCCGCCCTCCGACGCGGTCGTGCCCGGGCCCTCGGCCACCGGCGACGACGATGACGACCTCCGTGAAGAGGGCTGACCACCGCGTCTCCGCACGCGTCCGCATCCTGCTGTGGCTGCTGCTCGTGATGGCCGTGGCCCTGGCCGCCGTCGCCGTGGCCACCCGCTCGATCCTGCTGCGGGACGTGGACCACCGCATCAACCAGCTGCTGACCCAGGAGACCGGCGAGTTCGCCAACTTCGTGGAGCAGGGCGTCGACCCCGCGACCGGGCTCCCGTTCACCGACCCCGACACGCTCCTGCGGATCTTCCTCCAGCGCCAGTACTCCGACCCGGACGAGGAGCTTCTGGGTCTCGTGAGCACGCGGGGTCCGGGGCTGCGGGTCATCCGGCAGTCCCGCGACATCCCGGACTCCGTGGCGCTGCACCGCGACCGCGGTTCCCTCGACGCCATCGCCGCGAGCGACGCGCGCTCGGGACGCATCGACCGTGCCCGGGGCGAGGTCCGCTGGGCGAAGGTGCCCATCAGGACCCCCGGCGACGCCGCACCGGACGCGGCCTTCGTCGTGGCCTTCCACGCGGACCCCGAG
Organism: Streptomyces sp. NPDC029139; assembly: GCF_055564335.1. Taxonomy (NCBI): domain Bacteria; kingdom Bacillati; phylum Actinomycetota; class Actinomycetes; order Kitasatosporales; family Streptomycetaceae; genus Streptomyces; species Streptomyces sp. NPDC029139. Next base: position 406,411 of record NZ_JBVHWN010000002.1, read on the forward strand.
CGGGCCGTCGCCGACGAGGCGTTCCGCGCCCTGCTCGCCATATCCGGGGTGGCGCTGCTGATGACGACCGGTATCGGCTGGGCCGTCGCGGGCCGCATCCTTGCACCCGTACGAGTGGTGCGCGCGACGGCCGCCGAGCTGACCGAGCGCGATCTGACCCAGCGGATCCCCGTGCAGGGCCGGGACGACATCGCCGCGCTCGCCGAGACCTTCAACGCGATGCTGGACCGTCTGGAACAGGCGTTCGCCGGGCAACGCCAGTTCGTCGACGACGCCGGGCACGAACTGCGCACCCCCATCACCATCGTGCGCGGCCATCTGGAGCTGATGGGCGACGACCCGGCCGAGCAGCGCGAGACCATCCGGCTGGTGACCGACGAACTCGACCGGATGAGCCGGATCGTGGAGGACCTGCTGCTGCTCGCCAAGGCCGAACGCCCCGACTTCGTGCGCACCGAACCGGTCCAGCTCGCGGAACTGACCGCCGACGTCTTCGTCAAGGCGCGGGCGCTGGGCGAACGGGAGTGGGTCCTCGACGGGGTCGCCGACCGCGAGGCCGTGCTCGACCCCCAGCGGATCACCCAGGCCATGGTGCAGCTCGCCCAGAACGCCGTCCAGCACACCGTGCCGGGCCAGCGGATAGCCATCGGCTCGCGTGCGGCCGAGGGCCGGATCGAGCTGTACGTGGCCGACCGCGGCCCGGGCGTCCAGGAGCAGGACGCCGAGGTCATCTTCGAACGGTTCCGGCGGGGCACCGCCCGCCGCGGCGCCCGGACCAGCGGCGCCGGCCTGGGTCTCTCCATCGTCCGGGCCATCGCCGAAGGCCACCGGGGCGGCCGGGTCGACCTGCGTCCGACCGAGGGCGGCGGCGCCACCTTCGTACTCGCACTCGCCCTCGAGGAGTCACCGTGAACCGCATTCTGATCGCCGAGGACGAGGAACGCATCGCCTCCTTCGTGGAGAAGGGACTGCGCGCCAACGGCTTCACGACCACGGTCGCCGCCGACGGGGACACCGCCCTCGACCGGGCGGTCACGGGCGGCTTCGACCTGATGGTCCTGGACATCGGGCTGCCCGGCCGGGACGGCTTCACCGTGCTGCGGGAGCTGCGCGAGGCCCGGGTGACGCTGCCGGTCATCGTGTTGACGGCCCGTGATTCGGTACGGGACACGGTGGCCGGCCTGGAGGGCGGCGCGGACGACTGGATGACCAAGCCGTTCCGCTTCGAGGAACTGCTGGCGCGGGTACGGCTGCGGCTGCGCACCGCCGCCCGTACGCCCGAGGTCACGGTGTTGCGCAGCGGCGATCTGAGCCTGGACCTGCGCACCCGGCGGGCGCGGTCCGGGGAGCGGACCGTGGACCTGACCGCCCGTGAGTTCGTGCTGCTGGAGCTCTTCCTGCGCCACCCGGGGCAGGTGCTCTCGCGGGAGCAGATCCTCTCCCACGTCTGGGGATACGACTTCGATCCCGGCTCCAACATCGTGGACGTGTACGTCCGGGCACTGCGCAGGAAGCTGGGGGCGGAGCGTCTGGAGACGGTACGGGGCATGGGCTACCGCATGCCGTGACCGGGGCTTCGCGCGCATGAACCCTCCTTCATGGAGGGCTCATGGGTGGCTCACTCCCCGCCCGGAGAGTGGAGCGCGTGGACCTCTCCCTGCGTCAGGCGGTGTGGCTCTGTCTCGCCCTGAGCCTCTGCGCCCCGCTCGCCGTCCCGGGCATCGCCCCGGGACTCGGCGGCGAGGCCCGGCTCACCCTGGCCGTCTTCGTCCTCGCCACCTGCGCGTGGATCGCCGCACCGGTCGACGACACCCATGTCGCGCTCGGAGCGGGTCTCGCGCTGACCGCGACCGGGGTGATCAGCGCCGACACCCTGTTCGGCACCCTCGGGGACGCGACGATCTGGCTGCTGATCTGCGCTTTCGTGCTGGCCGCCGCGGTGACCCGGACGGGGCTCGCCGGGCGGGCCGCGGCCTTCCTGGTCAGCGGGGCCCGCACCGTACGCCGGCTGGTCCATCTGACCACCGCCGCGCTGGTGGTGACCGCCTTCGCCGTCCCGGCGACCTCGGGCCGGGCCGCGCTCGCGCTGCCGGTCTTCGTCGCGCTGGCCAAGGCCCTGTCCGAGCGGCGCCGGCTGGTGGTGATGCTGGCGCTGCTCTTCCCCACCGTCGTGCTGCTGTCGGCGGTGGCCACACTGATCGGCGCCGGCGCTCACCTCATCACGGTCGGCCTGCTCCTGGAACGGACGGGCGAGCGGATCGGCTTCGTGGAGTGGCTGGTGCTCGGGCTGCCGCTCGCGGTGGTCTCCTCCCATCTGGCCGCGGAGACCGTGCTGTTGACGACCACCCGCCGCGCGGACCGGCGAGAGCCGGTACGGATCACCGTCGCGCAGCTCCAGGAGCACTCCCCGACCGCCGTCTCGGGTCCGCTCACCACGGAGGAGGCCCGGTGTCTGACGCTGCTCGGCACGGTGGTCGCCCTGTGGTGCTCGGAACCCATGCACGGGGTGTCGCCCGCGGTGGTGGCGCTGATCGGCGCGGTGGTCGCCTCCTCGCCACTGCTGGGGACCGTACGGCTCAGGGACGCGCTGGGGGCGGTGCCGTGGCCGATGCTCCTGTTCATGGCGGCGACCACCGCGATGGGCCTCGCGCTGGTCGACTCGGGCGCTGCGGGATGGCTCGTCGGCGGGCTGCCGGCCGGGGTACCGGCCTGGGCCTTCCTCGCCGGAGTCGTGGTGGTCGGCACGGCCGCGCATCTGGTGCTCCAGTCGCGATCCGCCCGCTCGTCCGTCCTGGTGCCCCTGGTGATCGCCGCGGCGGCCGGGGCCGGGGTCAATCCGGTCGCCGCCGCGCTCGCCTCCACGGCCGCCGCCGGTTTCTGCCAGACCCTGCCCGCGTCCGCCAAACCGGTCGCGCTGTTCTCCGAACCGCCCGACGGCGTGCCCGGATTCACTCCGCGTCAGCTACTGCGGCTGTCCGCCGTGCTCGCCCCGCTCAGCGCCGCCCTGGTGCTGTGCTTCGCCCTCGCCGTCTGGCCGCTGCTCGGCGTGCCCGTTCTCCTGGAGACCCAGCCATGACCCTTCGCATCGCCGTCGCCCCCAGCGGCTTCAAGGAGTCCCTGTCCGCCACCGAGGCCGCCGAGGCCATCGCCGAGGGGCTGGCCAGGGCCCGCCCGGACGCGGTGCTCGATCTGATCCCGCTGGTCGACGGCGGGGAGGGTACGGCCCGGGCGCTGGCGGCCGCGACCGGGGGCACGCTGGTGTCCCGGGTCGCGACCGGCCCGCTGGGCGCACCCGTACGCACCCACTTCGCGCTTCTCGACCACTCCTCCGCGATGGTCGAGATGGCGGCCGTCGCGGGCCTCTCCCTCGTACCGGCCGGGCGGCGGGACCCGACCGCCACCACCACCTTCGGGGTCGGTGAACTGATCCGGGCGGCGCTGGACTCCGGCGCCCGCCGCATCCTGGTCGGCTGTGGCGACTCCGGCACATCGGACGGCGGGGCGGGTGCGCTCCAGGCCCTCGGCGCCCGGCTCCTGGACGCCGAGGGAGACGAACTCCCCTGTGGGGGCGGTGCGTTGCACCGGCTGGAGCGGATCGACACGGACGGCCTCGATCCGCGCCTCGCCGGTGCCGAGCTGCTCGTGGCCTGCAATCCGTACAACGTGCTGTGCGGGAGGCGGGGCGTGGCGCGGGTGTTCGGTCCGCAGAAGGGCGCGAGCCCGGAGCAGGTCGAGGCGCTGTCGGCGGCCCTGGAGCGCTGGGCCGTCGTCCTCGGGCGCGCTCTCCCCGGGCCCGTGGACCTGCGGGCCGCCCCCGGCACGGGAGCCTCGGGCGGGCTCGGGGCCGGGCTCGCCGCCCTGGGCGCCCGGCTACTGCCCCGCTTCGAGGTGCTGCTCGACCACATCGACCTGGACGCCCGGCTGGCCCGCGCGGACCTCGTCATCACGGCCGAGGGCGCCCTGGACGGGCAGACCGTCCGGGGAAAGATCCCCGCGGAGGTCGCCCGCCGGGCCAAGGCCCACGGCGTCCCGGTCCTCGCGCTGGCCGGCACGCTCGGCCACGGCGCCCACCGTGTCAGGGCGGTGGGGGTGGACGCCTACGGTTCGATCCTGCCCGCGCCGGTGGCCCTGCCCGAGGCGCTCGACCGGGGCGCCGAGTTCCTCGCCGACGCGGCCGAGCGGGCCCTGCGGATGGTGCTGGTGGGGACGAGACTGGCGGCCTGAGCGGTACGGCTCAGCCGCGGTCCGGGACGCACCGTCCGTCCTCGGTGCGGTACTTCCACTGCGCGCCGTCCCGGACGAGCTCCTTCACGGCCCGTACGAAACGCTCCACGTGCTCGTCCGGCGTGCCGGCGCCGAAGCTGACGCGGATCGCGTTGAGCGACTTCTCGCCCGGCGCGGCCTCCGGGGCCCCGCACTCGCCCTGGGTCTGCGGGTCGCTGCCCAGCAGGGTGCGGACCAGCGGGTGGGCGCAGAAGAGACCGTCGCGGACGCCGATGCCGTACTCGGCGGAGAGCGCGGCGGCGAAGTGCGAGCTGTTCCAGCCCTCGACGACGAAGGAGAGGACACCGACGCGCGGAGCGTCGTCGCCGAAGAGCGAGAGCACCTTCACCTCGGGTACCTCGGCGAGGCCCTCCCGGACCGTGGCGATCAGGTGCTGCTCGCGGGCGACGAGGGTGTCGAACCCGGCCTCGGTGAGCGCCTTGCAGGCGGAGGCGATGGAGTAGACACCGATGACGTTCGGCGAACCGGCCTCGTGGCGGGCGGCGGTGGTGTGCCACTCGACGTCCACACCGCCGTCGGTGCGCCGGGCCACCTTCTTGGACGCGCCACCGCCGGCGAGGTACGGCTCGGCGCTCCGCAGCCAGTCGGCCCGGCCGGCGAGGACACCGGAGCCGAACGGGGCGTACAGCTTGTGCCCGGAGAAGGCGACCCAGTCGACGTCCAGCTCCTGGACGGAGACGGGGTGATGGGGTGCGAGCTGGGCGGCGTCGAGGACGATCCGGGCGCCGTGGGCGTGCGCGGCCGCGGCGAGCTCCTGCACCGGCCAGAGTTCTCCGGTGACGTTGGACGCGCCGGTCACGCAGACGAGGGCGGGCCCGTGGGGGTCCCGGTCGGCGAGGGCCCGCTCCAGGGTCTCGACGGCCTCGGCGGGGGTGCGCGGGGCGTTGAGGTAGGTGACCTGCGCGTCCTTCCACGGCAGCAGCGAGGCGTGGTGCTCGGTCTCGAAGACGAAGACCTGGCAGTCGGCGGGCAGCGCGGCGGCGAGCAGGTTGAGCGAGTCGGTGGTGGAGCGGGTGAAGACGACCTGGTCGCCGTCGCGGCAGTCGAGGAACTCGGCGACCGTGACACGGCTGTTCTCGAACAGGTCGGTGGAGAGCTGCGAGAGGTATCCGGCGCCGCGGTGGACGCTGCCGTAGTACGGGGCGTAGGCGGCGACGTCGTCCCAGACGCGCTGCAGGGCCGGCGCGCTGGCGGCGTAGTCGAGCGCGGCGTAGGTGACCTCGCCCCCGGTCACGAGCGGAACGGTGACATCGCGGCCGAGGACGGGCAGCGGGGCGGCGCAGCAGGGGTCGTCGGACTCGGCGGCGGCGGGAGTGGCGGTGGCGGCGTTCGGGTACGCGGACATGGCGGTATCTCCTGGCAGGACGGGGCAGCGAAGGGCCCGCAGGGCAGCGCGAAGTGGAGTGCCTCGTACGGGTGTTGCCTCAACACACGGTGGTCGTGCGGAGGGTGGGGAAACGGGGCCGAAGGCCCTATCGCATTCGCTTGCTCACGAGAGGCTCCCTGAGGACCAGGACCCCAAGGTTTCGAGGGGTCCGCGCTTGCCGTGGACCTTTCTGTCCACGGCCTGGTCTTCACCCGGGGCACCCCGCCACGGACGGAGGGTTGCCGGACAGCAAGCCGGGGCTTCGTAGCTGTCACTCATGACCTGGCACAGAAGCTATGCCACGTGATCGCCCCGGCGCAACCCGTGTCCGGATTCCGGAACGTGCCAGGGCCCCGCGCACGCGGGGCCCTGTGGGACGTGTGGGACCTGTGAGGCCGGCCCGCCGGTGGCGAACTAGGCGTTGCTGGCCGCGACCCAGCGCTCCAGGGCCGATCTCGCCGCACCGGAGTCGATCGACTCCGCCGCCTTGGCGATTCCCTCGCGCAGTTGCTCCACCAGGGAGCCCTCCCCCGGCGCCAGCGCCGTCAGCGCCGCCGCCGAGTTGAGCAGCACCGCGTCCCGTACGGGACCGGTCTCGCCCGCGAGCAGCCGGCGGGCCACGTCGGCGTTGTACGAGGCGTCGGCACCGCGCAGTGCCTCCACCGGGACGAGCTCGATACCGACATCGCGCGGGTCGAAGGCCTCCACGCGCACCGCACCGTCCCGTACGATCCACACCCGCGAGGTGGCCGTGGTCGTGAGCTCGTCCAGGCCGTCGTCGCCGCGGAAGACGAGCGCCGAGGAGCCGCGCTCGGCGAGCACGCCGGCCATGATCGGGGCCATCCGGGCGTCGGCGACACCGGTCGCCTGGGCCCGGACGCGGGCCGGGTTGGTGAGCGGACCGAGGAAGTTGAAGACGGTGCGGATGCCCATCTCCTTGCGGGCCATCGCGACATGGCGCAGCGCCGGGTGGAACTTCACGGCGAAGCAGAAGGTGATGCCGGCCTCGTCGGCGACCTCGGCGACCCGCTGCGGGGTCAGCTCCAGATTGACGCCGAGCTTCTCCAGGACGTCGGAGGCGCCGGAGGCCGAGGACGCGGCCCGGTTGCCGTGCTTGACGACCTTGGCGCCGGCGCCGGCCACCACGATCGCCGACATGGTGGAGATGTTGACGGTCTTGGCGCCGTCGCCACCCGTGCCGACGATGTCGACCGTCGCGCCGGGCACCTGGATCGTCCTGGCGTGCTCGTACATGGTGCGGACGAGGCCGGTGATCTCCCCGACGGTCTCGCCCTTGGCCCGCAGGGCCACGGCGAACGCCGCGATCTGGGCGTCGGTGGCCTCTCCGCTCAGGATGCGGTCCATCGCCCAGGCGGTGTCCTCGGCGCTCTGGTCGCGGCCGGTCAGCAGGCCGTCCAGGACGGCCGGCCAGGAGCGGCCCGCCGTGGTAAAGCCTCCAGCGGGGGTCACAGCGCTCATGGCAGCTCCTGGGTCGTCACGTGACGGTTACAGCGTCCACCCTATCGATCCACGGGGACGGCAAAGAGCCCCGTCCATCGAATGGACGGGGCTCCCGCTGTGGCGACCTCTGGGGATGTCCCCAGGGGGAAGGTGATCAGTGGTGGCCGTGGCCGCTCTGGATCTCCTTGTACTCCTCGGCGGTCGGCTTGGCGATCTGGTTGTCCTCGCCGTAGTAGCTCTTGCTGAGCTTGACCCGGAGCTTCTCGGTACGGCTGACCTTGCGCTCCACGCCGTTCTCGTCGACCAGCGGGCCGAGCTCGGCCGGCTTGTTCTGCTCGTGGGCCGTGAGCTTGTACAGCTCGCCCTGGCTCAGCGGCTGGTGGACCTCGACGAACTCACCGTGCGGCAGGCGCTTGATGATGCCGGACTCGCGTCCGTGCAGCACCTTGTCCTTGTCCCGGCGCTGGAGGCCGAGGCAGATCCGCTTGGTGATGATGAACGCGATGACCGGGCCGACGAAGAAGGCGATCCGGACGAACCACGTGATCGAGTTGATCGACAGGTGGAAGTGGGTCGCGAAGATGTCGTTTCCACCACCGACGAGCATGATCATGTACGCGGTGATCCAGGCGACACCGAAGGCGGTGCGCGTCGGAGCGTTGCGCGGGCGCTGCGCGATGTGGTGCTCGCGCTTGTCGCCGGTGATCCACGACTCGATGAACGGGTAGACCGCGATCGCGGCGAGCATCAGCGGGAAGATCACCAGCGGGATCATCACACCGAGGACCAGGGTGTGACCCCAGAGGTTGATCTCCCAGCCCGGCATGACACGGATCAGACCCTCGGCGAAGCCCATGTACCAGTCGGGCTGGGCGCCGGTGGAGACCTGGTCCGGCCGGTAGGGGCCGAGCGCCCAGATCGGGTTGATCGAGGCGATCGCGGAGATGACCGCGATGACACCGAAGACCAGGAAGAAGAAGCCTCCGGCCTTGGCCATGTAGACCGGCAGCAGCGGCATGCCCACGACGTTCTTGTTCGTACGGCCGGGGCCCTCGAACTGCGTGTGCTTGTGGTAGAAGACCAGGATCAGGTGGGCGACCACCAGGCCGAGCATGATGCCGGGCAGCAGCAGGACGTGCGCCGAGTAGAACCGGGCCACGAAGTCGCCGCCGGGGAACTCCCCGCCGAAGAGGAACATCGACAGGTACGTGCCGACGACCGGCACGGACAGGATTGCGCCCTGCATGAAGCGGACACCGGTGCCGGAGAGCAGGTCGTCCGGGAGCGAGTAACCGGTGAAGCCGGTGAACATGCCCAGGAAGAACAGCAGGAAGCCGAACAGCCAGTTGATCTCACGCGGCTTGCGGAACGCGCCGGTGAAGAACACGCGCATCATGTGCACGAACATGCCGGCGATGAAGATCAGCGCCGCCCAGTGGTGGATCTGCCGGATGAGCAGACCACCGCGCACGTCGAAGGAGATGTGCATGGTCGAGTTGAACGCCTCGGACATCAGCTGTCCCTGCAGCGGGACGTAGCTGCCGTGGTACTCCACCTCGTTCATCGACGGGTGGAAGAACATCGTCAGGTAGACGCCCGTGAGGATGATGATGATGAAGCTGTAGAGGCAGATCTCACCGAGCATGAAGGACCAGTGGTCCGGGAAGATCTTCCGCATGTTGGCCTTGGCCAGGGAGTAGATCCCGAGACGGCCGTCGGCCCAGTCGGCGACCCGCTCGCCGGCGGGTGCCTTCTTCTTGGTGTCGGTCACAGTGCTCATCCGCGCTCCCAGAAGGCAGGACCGACGGGCTCGTCGAAGTCGCCGAGCGCCTCGAGGAAGCCCTTGTCGTTCACGCCGATCCGCAGCTGCGGGAGGGCGTGACCGGCGGGGCCGAAGATGACACGGGCGCCGTCGGACAGGTCGAAGGTGGACTGGTGGCACGGGCAGAGCACGTGGTGCGTCTGCTGCTCGTACAGGGAGATCGGGCAACCCACGTGGGTGCAGATCTTCGAGAAGGCGACGATGCCCTCGTGCGACCACTCGAGCTCGCGCTTGTCCTTGATGTCGTCCGGCTGGATGCGGACGATCATCAGGGCGGCCTTGGCGATCTGGATCTGGAAGTCGTGGTCGTGCTCCGAGAGGCCCTCGGGCATCGCGAAGGTCAGCGAACCGACCGCGACGTCCTCGGGACGCAGCGGCTCGTGCGTGTTCATGTTGATGAGCTGCTTGCCCTTGGCCCACAGCGTGGTCCGGAGCTTCTTCTCGGGCAGCGGGCCCATGTCACGCAGGAGCACGAGACCGGACAGCGGTACGAGGGAGAGCGCGCCGAACATCGTGTTGCGGATCAGCTTGCGCCGGCCCATGCCGGACTCGGCGGCACCGGCCGCGAAGTCCGCCATGACCTTCGCCTTGGTCTCCGGGGAGGCCTCGATCGGGTGACGCTCGTCGGCGATCTCCACGTCGGACATCAGGGTGCGGGCCCAGTGGACCGCGCCCGCGCCGATGAAGAAGAGGGCGAGACCGAGCGTCCAGCCCAGGGCGAAGTTGAGCGCGGACACCCGGCCGAAGGGCCAGATGTACACGATCTTGTCGACCGGGAAGATCACGTACGAGGCGATGAAGCCGACGGTGGCCAGCATCGACAGCGTGAACATGAAGGCGACCGCACGCTCGGACCGCCTGGCGGCCCGCTCGTCGATGTCCTGGATGCGCGGCTTGTGGGGGGGAAGGCCCGGGTCGGCGAACGGGTCGTCGAGGACCTTCACCGCGCCGTGCGCGGTGTCCTGCTCAGCGGGCAGGTTCTCTTCTGGAATCTCTTGGCTACTCATGACTTCTTGGCCTTAGCGGTGTGGGCCGCGACCCAGACGGCAACTGCGATCAGTCCACCCAGACCGAAGATCCAGCCGAACAGACCCTCACTGACCGGGCCGAGGCCGCCGAGCGAGAGACCGCCCGGGTTGTTGGCCTTCTCGCCGTTGACGGCCTGGACGTACGCGATGATGTCCTTCTTCTCCTTCTCCGGCATGGTCGTGTCCGGGAAGGAAGGCATGTTCTGCGGGCCGGTCTGCATGGCCTCGTACAGGTGCTTCGGGCTCACGCCTTCGAGGCTGGGGGCGTACTTGCCGTGCGTCAGCGCGCCGCCCTCACCGGTGAAGTTGTGGCACTGGGCGCAGTTGGAGCGGAACAGGTCGCCACCACGGGCGATGTCGGCACCGTCGGGGCTGTACTGCGACTCCTTCGGCGTGATCGGGCCGGCACCGAGGGAAGCGACGTACGCCGCGAGCTGATCGATCTCAGCCTGCGTGTAGATGTTCTTCTTCTTCGGTACCTGGGCGCCGGGCTGCTGGGCCGGCATGCGGCCCGTGCCGACCTGGAAGTCCACGGACGCCGAACCGACGCCGACCAGGGACGGGCCGTCAGAGGTGCCCTGACCGCCGGTTCCGTGGCAGCTGGCGCAGCCGACGGAGTAGAGCTTCTTGCCCTCCTCGATGGCGAGGGACTGGGCGGTTTCATCGGCCTTCGCCGTGCCCGCGGGCGCGAACGCGGCGTACAGCCCCCCGGTGGCCGCCAGCGCGAGGAGTAGGACGACGACCGCCGCCAGCGGATGGCGTCGTCGTGCGGAGAGCTTTTTCACGGATTACCCCGGTGTCAGGATCTTCTGCGTCGGTGCTTGCTGGATGTCTCGGTTCGCCGAGGTGGCGACCGATTACTTGATCATGTAGATCGTGGCGAAGAGGCCGATCCAGACGACATCGACGAAGTGCCAGTAGTAGGACACGACGATGGCGGCGGTTGCCTGCTCGTGAGTGAACCTCTTGGCGGCGTACGTCCGGCCCAGGACCAGCAGGAAGGCGATGAGACCGCCCGTCACGTGCAGGCCGTGGAAGCCGGTGGTCAGGTAGAACACCGAGCCGTACGGGTCCGACGAGAGCGAGAGACCCTCGTGCTTGACCAGCTCGGTGTACTCGAAGACCTGGCCGCCGATGAAGATCGCACCCATCACGAACGTGATGATGAACCACGTCCGGAGCTTCTTCACATCGCCCCGCTCCGCGGCGAAGACGCCGAGCTGGCAGGTGAGGGAGGAGAGCACCAGGATCGTGGTGTTGGTCGCCGAGAACGGGAAGTTCAAGGCATCGGCCTTTTCCGTCCAGAACTCGGCACCCGTCACCGATCGCAGGGTGAAGTACATCGCGAAGAGGGCCGCGAAGAACATCAGCTCGGAACTCAACCAGATGATGGTTCCGACGCTGGTGAGGTTCGGTCGATTGACCGACGGGTGCGCGTGCCCGGTTTCTACTGTCGTTACTGTCGCCACGACCGACATTATGTCGGTCGCTTATCCCGCCCTCACTCCGGGGGGTGCCGTTCGGAGTGTCAGGGGTGCGTGTCCAGCCCGAACGGCCCATCGAAGCGGACTCCCTGGCGGTGTCGAACCGGTGTTGACGAGGTGTGGGACGGAGTAGCATCCGCCGCATCGGTTGATGACCTTCACGGAGGAACGATGCAGTCGAGCGCCACGGTCCTGGTCTACAGCGACAACGCGAACACGCGGGAGCAGGTGCGGCTGGCTGCGGGACGCAGGCCCGCGGCCGACGTTCCCCCGGTCGAGTTCATCGAATGCGCGACACTCCCGGCCGTGCTGAAGCGGCTGGAGGAGGGCGGCATCGACGTCTGCGTCCTGGACGGGGAGGCCGTTCCCGCGGGCGGGATGGGCGTGTGCCGGCAGATCAAGGACGAGATCTTCCACTGCCCGCCCGTGCTGCTCCTGATCGGCCGCCCGCAGGACGCCTGGCTGGCCACCTGGAGCCGCGCGGACGCCGCGGTCACCCTTCCGGTGGATCCGGTCGAGTTCGCGGCGTCCCTGGCCGCCCTGCTGCGTTCCCGGCTCTCCATCGACGCCTAGGCGAGACCCTGGCGAGCCCCTAGACAAGGGGCCGCAGGCGGGTGGGGTCGGGCTGGTGGGCGGCGCTCTTGGCGTCGGCCACCAGGGCGCTGCCCTGGCGCCACTTGTCCCAGGCGAGGTTCCAGTCCCCGAAGCCGTTGCCGAAGGGGTCCATGGTGTCGCCGGCGCTGTTGACCGTCTGCACGATGTCGCCGGGGCGGACGGTCTTGAAGAACCAGGCCGCGTTCCCTGTCGACATGCCGACACAGCCGTGGCTGACGTTCGCCACTCCCTGTGAGCCGACCGACCAGGGCGCGGCGTGGACGTATTCACCACTCCAGGTGACTCGGGTCGCGTAGTAGACGGGCAGGTCGTACGACTCCGAGCTGCCCGCCGCGATGCCGACGGTGGTGCTGCGCATCCGTACGAAGTACTCCTTGCCGAGCACGACCTTGATGCCGTTGCGCGTGGAGAAGCCCGGCTTGCCGGTGGTCACCGGAATGGTGTTGATCACTTTTCCGTTGCGCCGCACGGTCATGTAGTGCGAGCCGGCGTCCGCGATGGCCTCCACGTGGTCGCCGATGGTCAGCCGCAGCGGCTTCGAATCCGCGCCGTACAGCTTGTCGCCCACCTTGACGCCCGAGAGGTTGGCGGCGACCGAGACGGTCGCGCCCGCGGGCCAGTACTCCTTGGGCCGGAAGTGGAGCTTCTTGTCGTCCACCCAGTGCCAGGAGCCCTCGACCGAGGGGGTGGAGCGGACCTTCAGGGCCCGTTCGACGACCGCCCTGGCCGCCCGGTCCTTGACCGGGACGCTGAGGTCGGCCGTGATCGGCTGTCCGACGCCGTACGTGCCCGCCTCCGGGCCGAACTTCACGCTCAGCCCCTGCTTGGCCGGGGAGGTCTCGAAGGTGTACGTACGGACGCCGGGGGCGCCGTCCTCGTCCTCCGTGGAGACCCTGACGGTGTAGCGCGCGCCGGCCGTCAGCGAGCCCGTGGAGCGCCAGCGCTGCCCGTCCGCGGTGAGCTCGCCGGCCAGGTGGCGCCCGCCCGCGTCGGTGGCCGTCACGTCCGTGATGCGGCTGTCCGAGCCCTTGGCCGTGATCTCCAGCGCCTTGGCCGGGTCGGCCTTCTTGCCGTCGGCCGGGCCGCTGAAGGAGACCTGCTCCGCGGCGTCGTACGGCCTCGCCGACAGCGGATGGCCGTCGGGACCCCCGCAGGCCCCGGCGCCCGCGGTCACGGCGAGAGCCAGAAGAGTGCAGCTCACAACAGTCCGAATGCGCGGCGTGTCGTTCATGACATCACCGTAAGAACATTCTTCGCACCCAGCGCGCCGAGTGCTGCAAACGAGGGGCCCGGGCACTTCGGTGACGAAGTGCCCGGGCCCCTCGGGGGTGTTACGGGGTCCTGCTACTGGTTCTGGTTCTCACCGCGGTAGAACTCGAACACCCAGCCGAACAGGCCGACCAGGAGCAGCGGCGCCGAGAAGTACAGCAGCCACCATCCGATCGCGACCGACAGGAAGGCGAGCGCACCGCCGATGCCCAGCGAGAGCGGCTGCCAGCTGTGGGGGGCGAAGAAGCCCACCTCGCCGGCCTCGTCCGCGACGTCGGCCTCCTTGTCGTCCTGCGCCATGGCGTCGACCCGCCGGGCCGTGAAGGCCAGGTAGTAGCCGACCATGATGCAGAGACCGAAGGCCAGGAAGAGCGCCGTGGTGCCGACCGGCTCCTTCGACCACACGCCGTAGAGGATGGCCATGGCGAGCACGAAGACGCTCAGCCAGATGAACAACCTGCCCTGGAACTTCACTTGCCGGCCTCCTTGCCGCCCGTGAGAGCCACGGCCTCGTGCGGCTTGTTCTCGAGCTGGTCGACCGCCGCGATCTCAGGGTGGTGCAGGTCGAACGCCGGGGATTCGGAACGGATCCGCGGCAGGGTGAGGAAGTTGTGCCGCGGCGGCGGGCAGGAGGTCGCCCACTCGAGCGAGCGGCCGTAGCCCCACGGGTCGTCGACCTCGATCTTCTTGCCGTACTTGGCGGTCTTCCAGACGTTGTAGAAGAACGGCAGGATCGACATGCCCAGCAGGAACGAGGAGATCGTCGAGATCGTGTTCAGCGCGGTGAAGCCGTCGGCGTCGAGGTAGTCCGCGTAACGACGCGGCATGCCCTCGGCACCGAGCCAGTGCTGCACCAGGAAGGTGCCGTGGAAGCCGATGAAGAGCGTCCAGAAGGTGATCTTGCCGAGCCGCTCGTCCAGCATCTTGCCCGTGAACTTCGGCCACCAGAAGTGGAAGCCGGCGAACATCGCGAAGACCACGGTGCCGAAGACGACGTAGTGGAAGTGCGCGACGACGAAGTACGAGTCGGAGACGTGGAAGTCCATCGGCGGCGAGGCCAGGATGACGCCGGTCAGACCACCGAAGGTGAAGGTGACCAGGAAGCCGATCGTCCAGAGCATCGGTGTCTCGAAGGACAGCGAGCCCTTCCACATCGTTCCGATCCAGTTGAAGAACTTCACGCCGGTCGGTACGGCGATGAGGAACGTCATGAAGGAGAAGAACGGCAGGAGCACGCCACCGGTGACGTACATGTGGTGCGCCCACACGGTCACGGAGAGACCGGCGATGGCGATCGTCGCGGCGATCAGACCGATGTAGCCGAACATCGGCTTGCGGCTGAAGACCGGGATGATCTCGGACACGATGCCGAAGAACGGCAGCGCGATGATGTACACCTCGGGGTGTCCGAAGAACCAGAAGAGGTGCTGCCACAGCAGCGCCCCACCGTTGGACGCGTCGAAGATGTGCGAGCCGAACTTGCGGTCGGCCTCCAGCGCGAAGAGCGCGGCGGCCAGCACCGGGAAGGCGAGCAGGACCAGGACACCGGTCAGCAGCACGTTCCAGGTGAAGATCGGCATGCGGAACATCGTCATGCCCGGAGCGCGCATGCAGATGATCGTGGTGATGAAGTTGACCGAGCCGAGGATCGTGCCGAAGCCGGAGAAGGCCAGACCCATGATCCACATGTCGGCGCCGACACCCGGCGAGCGGACGGCGTCCGACAGCGGGGCGTAGGCGAACCAGCCGAAGTCGGCCGCACCCTGCGGGGTGAGGAAGCCGGCCACCGCGATGAGCGAGCCGAAGAGGTACAGCCAGTACGCGAACATGTTCAGCCGCGGGAACGCCACGTCGGGCGCGCCGATCTGCAGCGGCATGATCCAGTTCGCGAATCCGGCGAACAGCGGCGTCGCGAACATCAGCAGCATGATCGTGCCGTGCATCGTGAACGCCTGGTTGAACTGCTCGTTCGACATGATCTGCGTGCCCGGACGGGCCAGCTCGGCGCGCATGAAGAGCGCCATGAGTCCGCCGATGCAGAAGAAGGCGAACGACGTGACGAGGTACAGCGTGCCGATCGTCTTGTGGTCTGTGGTGGTCAGCCACTTCACCACGACATTGCCGGGCTGCTTGCGGCGTACCGGGAGCTCGTTCTCGTACGAGTCCTCAGCCGCGGCCGCACCCTGGGGTTCGTTGAGGATGCTCACAGTTGGTTCTTCTCCGCATTCCTGGCCGGGTCCGTCTGCTCAATGCCCGACGGGATGTAGCCGGTCTGCCCCTTCTCCGCCAGCTCCTTCAGGTGCTGCTGGTAGCGCTCCGGAGAGACCACCTTGACGTTGAAGAGCATCCGGGAGTGGTCGACACCGCACAGCTCGGCACACTTGCCCATGAAGGTGCCCTCCTGCGTCGGGGTCACCTCGAAGGAGTTGGTGTGGCCCGGGATGACGTCCTGCTTCATCAGGAAGGGGACCACCCAGAAGGAGTGGATGACGTCACGGGAGGTCAGGACGAACCGGACCTTCTCACCCTTCGGCAGCCACAGGGTCGGACCCGGGTTGCCGTTCTGCGGGTTCCGGTCACCGGGGATGCCCGCGTCGTAGACGCCGCCGGCGTTCTCCGGGAAGTCGTTGAGGTACTTGTCCGGAATGGCCGCCAGGTTCTTGTCGGTCTTCGCGTCGCCCGTCACACCGGGCACGTTCTCGACGTAGTTGAAGCCCCAGCTCCACTGGTAGCCGACCACGTTGATGGTGTGGGCCGGCTTGGGGGAGAGCTCGAGGAGCTTCGACTCGTCGCGCGCCGTGAAGTAGAAGAGCACGGAGACGATGATGAGCGGGGTGACCGTGTACAACGCCTCGATCGGCATGTTGTACCGGGTCTGCGGAGGAACCTCGACCTTGGTGCGGCTGCGCCGGTGGAAGATGACCGACCACAGGATCAGCCCCCAGACCAGGACGCCCGTGACGAGCGCGGCCGCCCACGAGCCCTGCCAGAGGGAGAGGATCCGAGGGGCCTCTTCCGTCACCGGGGTGGGCATACCAAGGCGGGGGAAGTCTTCCCAGTTGTACGAGCAGCCGGTGGCTGTCGCCAGGATCAGGCCCGCAGTCAGCACCTGCGGCAGCTTCCGCCGCATCGGGCGCCGAGACGTGGGGGTACCACCCGCGCCTTGGCTGCGGGGGAGGTCGGAGCCGTTGGGACTCACGTAGCGCCTTCCCGAGAGTCTCGGCCCGCGCTGGTCGGCCACGGCCGTCCGTCTGGCTGGTCGGTCGCCGCCCCGGCCGCGGGCAGGGGTTTGGATGTTTATGCGGACCAAACCCTACTGGACGCTATTTGGGGTCGCGCGGGGAGGGTGCCCAACGCGCCGTCCGACTCCCCGAAGGGGTGGACGTGATCATTCCGCGACGGGGTCGCATGGGCCTCCCGCAGGCTTTTCGCGGGCTTTCCGCCGGCTTCCCGCGGGCACGATCGACGGCGCGCGCCGGGCATCTGACGGGGGCTTGGGCGGTGCGACGCTCTACCGTGTCGGTGTGCCCTACTTCGATGCCGCCTCCTCCGCCCCGCTGCACCCCGTGGCCCGCCAGGCGCTGCTCGCCTCCCTGGACGAGGGCTGGGCCGACCCGGCCCGGCTCTACCGCGAGGGGCGGCGTGCGCGGCTGCTCCTGGACGCGGCGCGGGAGGCGGCGGCGGAGGCGGTGGGCTGCCGTCCCGACGAGCTGGTCTTCACTCCTTCGGGGACGCGCGCGGTTCACTCCGGAATTTCCGGGGCGCTCGCGGCGCGTCGGCGTGTCGGAACCCGGCTCGTGGTCTCCGCGGTCGAACACTCCTCCGTCCTGCACGCCGGCGAGGCGCACCTGGCGGCGGGCGGATCGCTGACGGAGGTGCCGGTCGGCCGGTCCGGCGCGGTGGACCCCTCGGCCTTCGCGGCGGCCCTGGAGGAGGGGACGGCCCTGGCGTGTCTGCAGTCCGCCAACCACGAGGTGGGGACGGTGCAGCCGGTGGCGGAGGTCGCGGAGGCGTGCCGGGAGGCGGGGGTGCCGCTGCTGGTGGACGCGGCGCAGTCGCTGGGGTGGGGGCCGGTGGAGGGCGGCTGGTCGCTGCTCGCCGCGAGTGCGCACAAATGGGGCGGGCCTGCGGGTGTGGGGCTGCTGGCGGTCCGCAAGGGTGTCCGCTTCGCCCCTCAAGGTCCGGCGGACGAGCGGGAGTCGGGGCGGGCGGCCGGTTTCGAGAACCTGCCGGCGATCGTGGCCGCGGCGGCCTCGCTGCGGGCGGTGCGGGCGGAGGCGGAGGCAGAGGGGGCCCGGCTGCGGGGTCTGGTGGACCGGATCCGCGCGCGGGTGCCGGAGCTGGTGGCGGATGTGGAGGTGGTGGGTGACCCGGTGCGCCGGCTCCCCCATCTCGTCACCTTCTCCTGCCTCTACGTCGACGGGGAGACGCTGCTGCACGAGCTGGACCGGGAGGGTTTTTCCGTTTCATCCGGTTCGTCGTGTACGAGTTCCACGCTGACGCCCAGCCATGTGCTGCGGGCGATGGGGGTGCTGAGCGAGGGCAACGTCCGGGTGTCGCTGCCGGCCGGGACGCCGGAGGCGGACGTGGACCGCTTCCTGGAGGTGCTGCCGGCGGTGGTCACGCAGGTGCGGGAGCGGCTGGGGGCTCCGGAGGCGGTGACCCGGGAGGGCACCGCGGGTTCCCTCGTGGTGGACGCCCTGGGCAAGCGCTGCCCGATCCCGGTCATCGAGCTGGCGAAGGTGATCGACGACGTCCCGATCGGCGGCACCGTCACCGTCCTCGCCGACGACGAGGCGGCCCGCCTGGACATCCCCGCGTGGTGCGAGATGCGCGGCCAGGCGTACGTGGGCGAGGAGCCGTCCTCGCGGGGCGGCACGGCGTACGTGGTGCGGCGGGTGGCGTAGCGCCCGACGCGAGGTGGCGCGGGGGCACGGTGCCGCGCCCCCGCGCTCCCGGGTCAGGACAGGTGCGCCTGGACCTCGGCGGCGGCGTCGCTGCCGTAGGCCTTCGTGAAGCGCTCCATGAAGTGGGCGCGGCGCAGGGTGTACTCCTGGGTGCCGAGGGTCTCGATCACCAGCGTCGCGAGCATGCAGCCGACCTGGGCCGCGCGCTCATGGCCGACACCCCAGGACAGACCGGTCAGGAAGCCCGCGCGGAACGCGTCGCCGACGCCTGTGGGGTCGACCTTGGCCTCCTCGTCCGGGCAGCCGACCTCGATGGCCTGCTCGCCCGCGCGCTCGATGCGCACACCGCGGGAGCCGAGGGTGGTGACCCGGTGGCCGACCCGGTCCAGGATCTCCGCGTCGGTCCAGCCCGTCTTGGACTCGATGAGGCCCTTCTCGTACTCGTTGGAGAAGAGGTAGGTGGCGCCGTCGAGCAGGGTGCGGATCTCGTCGCCGTTCATCCGGGCGATCTGCTGCGAGAAGTCGGCGGCGAAGGCGATCCCCCGCGTCTTGCACTCCTCGGTGTGGCGCAGCATCGCCTCGGGGTCGTCGGCACCGATGAGGACCAGGTCGAGGCCGCCGACACGGTCCGCGACCGCCTTCAGCTCGATCTGCCGGGCCTCGCTCATGGCGCCGGTGTAGAAGGAGCCGATCTGGTTGTGGTCCTTGTCCGTGGTGCAGACGAAGCGGGCGGTGTGCAGGACCTCGGAGATCCGCACGGAGCCGGTGTCGACGCCGTGCCGGTCGAGCCAGGCGCGGTACTCGTCGAAGTCGTAGCCCGCCGCTCCCACCAGGATCGGGTTGCCGCCGAGCTGGCCCATGCCGAAGCAGATGTTCGGGCCGACGCCTCCCCTTCTGATGTCGAGGTTGTCGACGAGGAAGGAGAGGGAGACCGTGTGGAGCTGGTCCGCTACGAGCTGGTCTGCGAACCGGCCGGGGAAGGTCATGAGGTGGTCGGTGGCGATGGAGCCGGTGACTGCGATACGCACGGCTGGGCGCTCCTGCGGGACGGAAAGCGGTTGACAGTCCACGCTACCGGGTGGGAAGCGCCCTGCCGAACAGTGGAAACTACCCCAGAGTAGGTCTTTTCCGTGGAGCCGCGGCGTGCGTACGGTGCGGCTATGTCCACGTACCCCGCTCCCCGGGAGCATCAGGAGTCCGAGCTCAGCCTGGCCCAGCTGTGCGGCGACAGCGCGCGGATGGCCCCGCACTGGGTGGTTCCCCCGGACACCGCGCCCGCCCGGGTCTCCCCCGCGCTCATCCACGGGGTGGTCGTCCCGCCCGCCTCGGCGCGTCTGATCGACGCCACCTCCGAATACGGAGCCTGAGGACGGAACCACCCGCTCGCCCGTTCCGTCCCACCGATGTCTTCCGGACAGGAGTGAAGGAGCGATGCGGTGAGCGGTACGGAGAACCGGCGAATGCGGCACCGGCCGCTGCTCGTGGCCTCGGTGGCGGCGAGCGTCCTGCTCGCCGGGGGCGGCGGGGTGTATCTCGCCACCACGGCGTCCGGCGGCGATGCGACACGACCTTCCGGGGCGGCCGCTCCCCCGCCACTGAGGCTCGACGGCAGGAGCGGCACGGACGGCGGGCCCGGTATCGCGCCGGGTGAGCCCGATCCCGGCGGCGGCGTGGTGTACAAGGCCGAGCGACCTCTCCCCGGCGGGCCCTCGTCCGCGGCGGTCCACCGGCCCGAGGGCCGGGTCACGTCGGCGGAGGTGACGCGGCTGGCGGCGGCCCTCGGCATCGCGGGCGCGCCGAGGCTGGAGGGCGAGGTCTGGAAGCTGGCGCCGGAGAAGGACGGCCAGGGTTTGCGGCTGGACGTGTCGGCGAAGGCGCCCGGCAGTTGGACGTTCTCGCGGTACGACGGGGGCCCGGCCGGCGACACCTGCCTCAAGGGCAGGGCGTGCCCGCCCCCCGGAGAGACCAAGACCCCGAGCGGTGGACCGGTGAGCGAGGCGGCGGCGCGGGCGGCGGCCACGCCCGTGCTGAAGGCGATCGGCCAGAAGGACGCGAAGCTGGACGCGAGCCAGCTGATGGGCTCGGTACGGGTGGTCAACGCGGAGCCGGTCGTGGGTGGGCTGCCGACGTACGGCTGGTCGACCGGGATCCATGTCGGGCCGGGCGGTGAGCTGGTCGCGGGCAGCGGGCAGCTGAAGGAGCCGGCGCGGGGCGCGGACTATCCGGTGATCGGGGCCGGGAAGGCGCTCGAGGAGCTGAACAAGGCGTCCGCGGGGGCGGGCACGATCGGAATCGGCGGCTGCGCGACCGATCCGCCGGCGGGAACCGCGGACGACCGCCCCACGACGACCTGCGAGCCGGACGCGAAGCCGAAGGAGCTGGCGGTCACGGGCGCGGTTCTCGGGCTGGCGGCCCAGTTCGTGGACGGCGGCGAGCGGGCGCTCGTACCGGCCTGGCTGTTCCGGGTGGAGGGGGAGGCGGGGGCGAAGCCGTCCACCGTCGTACAGACGGCGGTGGCCCCGGAACATCTGGCGCCTCCGGCGAAGCCCAGCCCCACCCCGACGCCGACGCCGGATCCGGACGAGGGCACGGCGCCCGAGCGGCGCATCGAGTCGTACCGGGTCGACGGCGCCGGGACGAAGCTGTCCGTGACCTTCTGGGGCGGTGTGTGCAGCGAGTACACGGCGTCGGTCCGGGAGAGCGCCGACAAGGTCGCCGTGCGGGTGACGGAGCGACCGACGGACCCGGGCAAGGCGTGCATCGCCATCGCGGTGGAGGTGACCCGGACGGTGACGCTGGAGCAGCCGCTGGCCGGGCGGGTGGTCGTGGACGCGGCGAGTTCGGAGCCCGTACCCCGTAAGTGAGGCTGATGTACGCACGAAGGCGGCCGCCCGGATGTCCGGGCGGCCGCCTTCGTGCCTACGACCGACGGCTCAGCTGAACGAGTCGCCGCAGGCGCAGGAGCCCGTGGCGTTCGGGTTGTCGATCGTGAAGCCCTGCTTCTCGATGGTGTCGACGAAGTCGATGGAGGCGCCGCCCAGGTACGGGGCGCTCATGCGGTCGGTGACGACCTTGACGCCGTCGAAGTCCTTGACGACGTCACCGTCGAGCGAACGCTCGTCGAAGAAGAGCTGGTACCGCAGGCCGGAGCAGCCGCCGGGCTGTACGGCGACGCGCAGCGCCAGGTCGTCGCGGCCTTCCTGGTCGAGCAGGGCCTTGACCTTGGCCGCGGCAGCGTCAGACAGGAGGATGCCGTCGCTGACAGTGGTCTTCTCGTCCGATACGGACATCTGCTTCTCTCCCGGTTTGTACGGAGACTGCTTGCCGACGGTTGCAACCGGCGGGGCCCGGGATTCATTCCGGGCGAGGCCGCGTCTTCACGTCTTTTCCCTTTCATGCTCGCACACCCGCCGAGGGACCAGCGCCGATCCGGCGAGCGCGAATTCGTCACATCGACACTATGGCCATCGTCAAACTGACGTGAAGCGGTTATGATAGATAGCGTCATTTAGACGAAAAGTCGTCCGCCAGATCCTCGCAGAAAGAAAGGGTGCGTGACGTGACAACGGCCCATCCTCGTCAGGAGCTCGCCGTCCAGCCGACGCCGCTCGCCCTTCTGCTGCTCGGCCGCGAGGCCGACCCGAAGAGCGAGCGCGGAGTGGAGTGCCCCGGCGACCTTCCGTCGCCCTCCGACCCGGACCTGGTGGAGCGCGCCCGCGCCGCCAAGGAGAAGCTCGGGGACAAGGTCTTCGTCCTCGGCCACCACTACCAGCGTGACGAGGTCATCCAGTTCGCCGACGTCACGGGCGACTCCTTCAAGCTCGCACGCGACGCGGCGGCCCGCCCGGAGGCCGAGTACATCGTCTTCTGCGGTGTGCACTTCATGGCCGAGTCGGCCGACATCCTCACCACCGACGACCAGAAGGTCGTGCTGCCGGACCTGGCGGCCGGCTGCTCGATGGCCGACATGGCCACCGCCGAGCAGGTCGCCGAGTGCTGGGACGTGCTGACCGAGGCCGGGATCGCCGAGCAGGTCGTACCCGTCTCGTACATGAACTCCTCGGCCGACATCAAGGCCTTCACCGGCAAGCACGGGGGCACGATCTGCACCTCGTCGAACGCCAAGCGCGCCCTGGACTGGGCCTTCGAGCAGGGCGAGAAGGTGCTCTTCCTGCCGGACCAGCACCTGGGCCGCAACACCGCCGTCCGTGAGATGGGGATGACGCTGGAGGACTGCGTCCTCTACAACCCGCACAAGCCCAACGGCGGTCTGACCGTCGAGGAGCTGAAGAACGCCAAGATGATCCTCTGGCGCGGTCACTGCTCGGTGCACGGCCGGTTCTCGCTGGACTCGGTGAACGACGTGCGCGAGCGGATCCCGGGTGTGAACGTGCTCGTGCACCCGGAGTGCAAGCACGAGGTCGTGGCGGCGGCGGACTACGTCGGCTCGACCGAGTACATCATCAAGACGCTGGAGGCGGCCCCGGCCGGCTCGAAGTGGGCGATCGGCACGGAGCTGAACCTGGTCCGCCGCGTGGCCAACGCGCACCCGGACAAGGAGATCGTCTTCCTCGACAAGACCGTCTGCTTCTGCTCGACGATGAACCGGATCGACCTGCCGCACCTGGTGTGGGCGCTGGAGTCGCTGGCCGAGGGCAACCTGGTCAACCGGATCGAGGTCGACAAGGAGACGGAGAGCTTCGCGAAGCTGGCTCTGGAGCGCATGCTCGCGCTTCCGTAGCTTCCCCGCTCCCCCGCACGAGGGCCCGGCGGCACACGAGGTGTCGCCGGGCCCCTGTCGTGCCGAACGCGGTCAGAGGTCCAGCGCGTCCAGCCTGTCCAGCAGGGTCGCGTCCGCGGGGGTCACGTCCGGCTGCTCCGGGTTGTCCGCCGAGCCGTCGCGCTCGGCCTTCTTCGCCGCCCTCTTCTTCGCGCGGCGCTCCTTGCGGAGCTCAACCATCGCGTAGAGCGTCGGGACCAGCAGCAGCGTCAGCAGCGTGGAGGTGATCAGACCGCCGATCACCACGACCGCCAGCGGCTGGGCGATGAAGCCGCCCTCGCCGGTGATGCCGAGCGCCATCGGGAGCAGCGCGAAGATCGTCGCCAGCGCCGTCATCAGGATCGGGCGCAGACGGTGGCGGCCACCCTCGACGACCGCCTCGACGACACCGAGGCCCTGTGCGCGGTACTGGTTGATCAGGTCGATCAGGACGATCGCGTTGGTCACCACGATGCCGATCAGCATCAGCATGCCGATCATCGCCGGGACGCCCATCGCCGTCCCCGTCAGCAGGAGGAGACCGATCGCGCCGGTCGCCGCGAACGGGATGGACACCAGCAGGATCAGCGGCTGCACCAGCGACTTGAAGGTCGCCACCAGGAGCATGAAGACGATCGCGATCGCCGCGAGCATCGCCAGGCCCAGGTTGGCGAACGCCTCGGACTGGTCCTCGGAGACTCCGCCGATGGAGGCCGTCGCGCCCTCCGGCAGGTCCAGCGCGTCGATCTTCGTCTGGAGCTCGGCGCTCACCGCGCCGGTGTTGTCACCGGTCGGCTTCGCCGAGATCGTCGCCGCGCGGGCGCCGTCGATCCGGGTCATCGACACCGGGCCGGGGACCAGCTTCACCTCGGCGATGTCGCCGAGCTTGACCGGGCCGAGCGGCAGCGCCTTGAGCCCCTCCATCGTCGTGGCCGGGTTCGCCGAGGTCAGGACGACGTTCCGCTCGGTGTCGTCGAGGATCGCCTTGCCGGCCGGGGTGCCGCGGACCGCCTGGGCGACGGCCATGCCGAGCGTCGTGTCGTCGAAACCGAGGTCCGCCGCCCTGGCGTTGGCCTTGACGGAGATGCGCGGGACGGACTGGGACAGGTCGCTCTGGACGTCGGTGACGTCGTCGAGCTCCGTGACCTCGGCCTTGACCGCGTCGGCCGCCTTCTTCAGGGTGCCGGCGTCGGACGCCTTGACCACGACGCTCAGGTCCTGGCTGCCGAAGCCGTCGCCCGCCGCGATCGTCGTGTCGCCGATGCCGTCGAGCTTGCCGAGCGCCTGGTCGATCGCGTCGCGGGTCTTCTCGTACGACGCCGAGTCCTCCAGCGTCAGCTGGTACGAGGCCTGGTTGGCCCCCGTGCCGCCGCCGAACGCCGCCATGAAGCCCGAGGAGCCGACCGTGACCTGGTAGTCCTTCACGCCGTCGGTGGAGGAGAGGACCTGCTCCACCTTCTTCGCGGCCTCGTCCGCGGCCGCCAGGCTGGTGCCCGGGGCCAGCTCCTGCTTGATGCTCATGACCTCCTGCTCGCCCTGGTCGAAGAAGTTCGTCTTCAGGAGCGGGGCCATGCCGAAGGTGCCGACCAGGACGACGACCGCGATCGCCACGCTGGTGAGGCGGCGGCGGGTCGCGAAGCGCAGGACGGGGACGTACAGACGCTGGAGCCGGCTCCTGTTCTCCTTCTCCTCCGCGAGGCGCCGGGCCTCGTCCGGGTCCGCCGACGTGCCCTTGGGCGCGCGCAGGAACCAGTACGAGAGGACCGGGACGACGGTGAGCGAGACGAGGAGGGAGGCGAGCAGGGCGGCGGTGACCGTCAGGCTGAACGAGCCGAACAGCTCGCCGACCATGCCCCCGACGAGGCCGATCGGGAGGAAGACCGCGACCGTGGTGAGGGTGGAGGAGGTCACCGCGCCCGCGACCTCACGGACCGCGGTGAGGATCGCCGACTGACGCTCCTCGCCGTAGCCGAGGTGCCGCTTGATGTTCTCCAGGACCACGATCGAGTCGTCGACGACCCGGCCGATCGCGATCGTGAGGGCGCCCAGGGTCAGCACGTTGAGCGAGAGGTCACGGGTCCACAGCACGATCAGGGCCAGGACGACCGAGAGCGGGATGGAGACCGCGGTGACCAGCGTCGAGCGGATCGAGGCCAGGAAGACCAGGATCACCAGGACAGCCATGACGAGGCCGAGCGCGCCCTCGGTCGTCAGACCGGAGATCGACTTGGAGACGGCCGGGCCCTGGTCGGAGACGACGGTCAGGTCGGCACCCGCGCCGAGGTCCTCGCGGAGCCCGGGCAGTTTGTCCTTGACCGCGTCGGAGATGGCGACGGCGCTTCCGTCGTTGTCCATGGTGGCCAGGACGGCGAGGCTGGGCTTGCCGTTCGTACGGGTGATGGAGACCCGGGAGGACTCCTCCTGCTTCACCGCGGCCACGTCGGCGAGGCGGACGGCCTTGCCCCGCGCCGGCTTGATGCGCAGGTCCTGGATCTGCTGGAGCGAGGTGAAGCCGCCGCCGACCTGCACCGTGCGGCTCTTGCCGGCCTCGGAGAACGAGCCCGCCGGTACGGTTCCGCCGCCCGAGCGGATCGCCTCGGCGAGCTGCATGGTGTTCAGCCCGGCCGCGGCGAGCTTCTTCTCGTCGGGGGTGACGGAGACCTGGAGGTCCTGGACGCCGTCGATGGAGACCTGGCCGACACCGTCGATGTCCTCGAGGGCCGGGACCACCGTCCGCTCCAGCTGGCCGGCGAGTGCCTGCTGGTCCTTGTCCGAGGTGACGGCGAGGACGACGGTCGGGATGTCGTCGGTCGAGCCGGCCACGACCTGCGGGTCGACGCCGTCCGGGAGCATCGCGCGCGCCCGGTTCACGGCCTGCTGAACGTCGGCGACGAGCTGCTTGGTGCCCTCGTCCCCGTAGTCGAAGCTCGCCATGATGACCGCGTTGCCCTCGGAGGCCGTGGAGGTGACGCCCTTGACGCCGTCGACGGCCTTGATGGTGTTCTCGAGGGGTTCGACGACCTGCTTCTCGACCACGTCGGGCGACGCGCCCTGGTACGGGGCGAGGACCGAGACCATGGGCAGCTCGATCGAGGGGAACAACTGCTGTTTCAGCTGCGGTATCGCTATCGCCCCGAAGACGATGGCGACGATGGACATCAGACCGATCAGGGCCCGTTGCGCGAGGCTGAATCTGGACAGCCAGGACATGGGGTCTCTCTTCTGTGGCGTGCTCGGCAGGCGGGCTCCGGGACGGTTCCAGGGGTGCCCGACTACACGATCAGCCATGGGAGGCCGCGGATCCTCGGCCCCCGGGCCCAATTCCTCGTCCCGCGCATACCGCGTCTGGAGTACGCCGGGGTACTCCCTCACTCCACCCTTGGGCGTACCAGACCGGATTCGTACGCCGTGACCACCAACTGGGCGCGGTCGCGGGCGCCGAGCTTGGCCATGGTCCGGTTGACATGTGTCTTGACCGTGAGAGGGCTGACCGCGAGACGTTCGGCGATCTCGTCGTTGGAGTGGCCACCGGCGACGAGGACGAGGACCTCGCGCTCACGGGTGGTGAGGGCGCCGAGCCGCTCGGCGTACGCCGGTGCGTCCTGGTCGTTCGCCGGGTCCGAACTGCCGCCCTGCGCGAGGAAGGTGGCGATCAGCCCTTTGGTCGCCGCGGGCGAGAGCAGCGCCTCTCCGGCGGCGGCGATCCGGATGGCGTTGAGCAGTTCCTCCGGTTCCGCCCCTTTGCCGAGGAAGCCGGAGGCACCGGCGCGGAGCGACTGCACGACGTACTCGTCGACCTCGAAGGTGGTCAGCATGACGATCCGTACGGCGGACAGCTCCGGGTCGGCGGTGATCATGCGGGTGGCGGCGAGCCCGTCCGTGCCGGGCATCCGGATGTCCATCAGGACGACGTCGGCCCGGGTGGTCCGGGCGAGGGCGACGGCCTCGGCCCCGTCGGCGGCCTCGGCGACGACCTCCATGTCGGGCTCGGAGTCCACGAGCACCTTGAAGGCGCTGCGGAGCAGGGCCTGGTCGTCGGCGAGCAGCACCCGGATCGTC
Organism: Streptomyces sp. NPDC029139; assembly: GCF_055564335.1. NCBI lineage: Bacteria > Bacillati > Actinomycetota > Actinomycetes > Kitasatosporales > Streptomycetaceae > Streptomyces > Streptomyces sp. NPDC029139. The sequence continues at coordinate 433,465 of NZ_JBVHWN010000002.1, forward strand.
ATGCGTCCTCCCCCGTACCGGCCGTCGCGGCCGTCACCGGCAGTATCGCCTGGACCCGGAAGCCACCGCCGTAGCGGGGTGCCGCCGTCAGCCTGCCGCCGAGCGCGCTGACGCGTTCGCGCATGCCGAGCAGTCCGTGCCCACCGGTGTCGGCGGGCGTCCCCTGCTGCGGTACGCCGTTGTCGAGGACGGTGATCTCGACGGTCCGGCCGACGCGGACGACGCTCACCTCGGCCTTCGCGTCGGGACCCGCGTGCTTGCGCACGTTGGTCAGCGCCTCCTGGATGATCCGGTACGCGGCGAGGTCGACGGCGGCCGGCAGGTTCGCGTCGTCGTCCGCGCGCGCCAGTTCGACGGGGAGGCCGGCGTGACGGAAGGTGGCGAGCAGTTCGTCGAGGACGGCGAGGCCGGGGGCGGGTTCGGTGGGCGCCTCGGGGTCGCCCGACTGGCGCAGGAGGCCGACGGTGGCGCGCAGTTCGTCGAGGGCGGAGCGGCTGGCCTCGCGGACGTGGGCGAGGGCCTCCTTGGCCTGGTCGGGGCGCTTGTCCATGACGTGCGCCGCCACCCCGGCCTGGACGTTGACCAGGGCGATGTGGTGGGCGACGACGTCGTGGAGGTCGCGGGCGATCCGGAGGCGTTCCTCGGCGACCCGGCGCCGGGCCTCCTCGTCACGGGTGCGCTCCGCCCGCTCGGCGCGCTCGCGGATGGCGTCGACGAAGGCGCGGCGGCTGCGGACGGCGTCGCCGGCGGCCGCGGCCATACCGCTCCAGGCGAAGACGCCGAGGTTCTCCTGGGCGTACCAGGGAGTGGGCCCGAAGATCATCGCGGCGCCCGTCAGGACCGCCATGGTGAGCAGTCCGACGCGCCAGGTGGTGGGCCGGTCGGTGCGGGACGCGACGGTGTAGAGCGCGATCACCGCGCTCATGGCGACCGGGGCCGGGCGGTCGTCGGCGATCAGCTCCAGGAGGGTGACACCGCCGGTGAAGGCGAGGACGCCGAGGGGCTCGCGCCGGCGCAGGACGAGGGCGGCGGCGCCGAGCACCATCAGCAGCACGCTGGTGACGTCGGGGACACGGTCGCCGAAGGTGGGGCCGTTCGGGCTGCCGTGCGGGTCGGCGAAGGAGCCGGTGACCATGCAGACGAGTACGGAGAGGGCGAGGCCGGCGTCGAAGGCGAGGGGGTGCGCCCGCAGCCAGCACCGGCCCCGCGCGAAGCCGCTGTCGAGGGAGGTCACATCCGGCAACGGTACGGGGTGGCGGACACGGCAGCGCCCCGCTTCCCCCTGAGGGGGGCGGGGCGCCGGCGTCGTCGGAGTCCTCAGCCCGGGATCAGACCGTCCTCGGAGAGCATCGCGCGGACCTCTTCGAGGGTCGCGTCCGGGGACGGAAGGATCAGTTCGGAGGGTTCGAGCGCGTCGTCGGGGAGCGGTTCGCCGAGGGCGCGTACCGCGTCGAGCAGGGCGGCGAGCGTACGGCGGAAGCCGCTGCCGTCACCCGACTCCATCTCGGCCGTCAGCTCGTCGTCCAGCTTGTTCAGTTCGGCGAAGTGACTGTCGGCCAGCTTCCACTGGCCCTCCCCCATGATCCTCACGATCATGACGCGCCGTCCTTACTGCTTGTCGAACCTGGGGTGGGAGTTCTGCTGCTGGTCCTGCGGCGTCGCCGTACCGGCGCCGCCCTCGATCGCCTGCGTGGAGGCCGAGGGGCCACCCGCCAGCTCCGCCTTCATCCGCTGGAGCTCCAGCTCGACGTCCGTGCCACCGGACAGCCGGTCCAGCTCCGCCTGGATGTCGTCCTTGGCCAGACCCGACTGGTCGTCGAGCGCGCCCGAGGCGAGCAGTTCGTCGATCGCCCCGGCCCGGGCCTGCAGCTGGGCCGTCTTGTCCTCGGCGCGCTGGATCGCCACGCCGACGTCGCTCATCTCCTCGGAGATGCCGGAGAAGGACTCGGCGATCCGGGTCTGCGCCTGGGCGGCCGTGTAGGTGGCCTTGATCGTCTCCTTCTTCGTGCGGAAGGCGTCGACCTTGGCCTGGAGCCGCTGCGCGGCCAGCGTCAGCTTCTCCTCCTCGCCCTGCAGCGTCTGGTGCTGCACCTCGAGGTCGCTCACCTGCTGCTGCAGCGCCGCCCGCCGGGACAGCGCCTCGCGCGCCAGGTCCTCGCGGCCGAGCGCCAGCGCCTTGCGGCCCTGGTCCTCCAGCTTGGAGGACTGGCCCTGGAGCTGGTTCAACTGCAGTTCGAGCCGCTTGCGCGAGGTCGCCACGTCGGCGACGCCCCGCCGGACCTTCTGCAGGAGCTCCAGCTGCTTCTGGTAGGAGTAATCGAGGGTCTCGCGCGGATCCTCGGCCCGGTCGAGGGCCTTGTTTGCCTTCGCGCGGAAGATCATCCCCATACGCTTCATGACACCGCTCATGGGCTTCGCGCGCCCCCTTCTGACGGACTCGGCTCAAGCACTCCAACAGGATCCACAGTACGGTCCCTGACTCCATTACCGCACTGTTCGGGGGCGGATGTGCTCCTCCCCAAGGACGAGTACGGACGGCCTCTGTCAGGCCCAGGGTGGAGACGGGCCTCAGGGATACCGTGCGTGTCGTCCCTCCGTACCCCCACAGACGCAGGCCGATACCGGATCGTTCCCGGCCGGACTGGGGTCCACACCCCCCACCACGTACTCTGGGGTTTGTGTTCCGTAGCCGTTCCAAGGAAGAGAAGGCCCCCACCGACAAGGTGACGGCGGACCTCTCCAAGCAGCCCCGCGACCCCGAGGCCCCCAAGGGCCGCCCGACCCCGAAGCGGAGTGAGGCCCAGACGCAACGCCGTCGTGCCGCCACGGTGCCGACCGACCGCAAGGAGGCCGCCAAGCGTGCCCGCGAGGCGCGCCGCACCGACCTCGCCCGCCAGCGCGAGGCGCTGGCCAGCGGTGACGAGCGTTACCTGCCGGCCCGTGACAAGGGTCCGGTCCGCCGCTTCGTGCGCGACTTCGTCGACTCGCGCTTCGCCATCGCGGAGTTCTTCCTCCCGATGGCCGTGGTGATCCTCGTCCTGTCGATGATCCGCGTCCCGGCGCTGCAGAACATCTCGCTGCTGCTGTGGCTCGGCGTGATCGTCATGATCGTCATCGACTCGATCGGCATCTGGCTCCGTCTGAAGAAGCAGCTGAACGAGCGCTTCCCGAACGAGCCGAAGCGCGGTGCCGTGGCCTACGGCCTGATGCGTACGCTCCAGATGCGCCGACTGCGGCTGCCGAAGCCGCAGGTCAAGCGCGGAGAGCGGCCCTGAGCGCGGACGGCTCCGGAGCCGGCACGATCGGCGGTCAGCTGCTTCCCGCCGCCTCCCCCTGGCCGAGCGGGTACGGCGGGCTGCGCGAGACCGTCCGCCAGGAGCTCGTCGCGCGCCAGCTCGACGAGCAGATAGCCGCCCGCTACCCGGTGGGGCAGCGGCTGCGGATCCTGGACGCCGGCATGGGCCAGGGCACCCAGGCGCTGCGGCTGGCCCGGGCCGGTCACACCGTGACCGGGCTGGAGGCCGATCCCGAGCTGCTCAAGGCCGCCCGGGAGTCGCTGGCCACCGAACCGGCCGGGATCCGCGAGCGGGTCCGGCTGATCGAGGGCGACGGCCGTGAGACCGGCGTCCACTTCCTGCCCGGAAGCTTCGACGTCGTGCTCTGCCACGGCGTCCTGATGTACGCGGACGAGCCGGACGCCCTGCTCGCGGGCCTCGCCCGGATGCTGGCGCCCGGCGGTCTGCTCTCCCTGGTCGTACGGAACGCGGACGCGCTGGCCATGCGGCCGGGGCTGGCCGGGGACTGGTCGGGCGCGCTGACCGGCTTCGACGCGGACACGTACACCGACCACAACGGGATCAAGGTGCGGGCCGACCGGCTCGACGCGCTGACGTCGACGCTGGCCGGGATCGCCGCGCCGTTGCACGCCTGGTACGGCGTGCGGGTCTTCACCGACGGGGTGGCGGGCGACGTGGGCCTGCCGGCCGCCGAGGAGCTGGAGCGGCTGCTCGCCGCCGAGGACCGCGCCGGGCGGACGGAGCCGTACCGCCGGGTGGCGGCGCTGCTGCACCTGTGCGGCGTCCGGGGCTGACACCCCGCGGACCCATCGGGGCACGTGCGGGCCCGCGGCTGCCCGTACCCCGGTCCACGCCCCCCGGCCCCGTGCCCCTGGTCGGCCGTGCCCATCGAGCCGTACGGAGCGGACGAACGTGATACTCCGGACATGGACGTATCCCGGGCCCGACGCCTCCTCCTCGCGCTGACCGCCGGCGCCTGCGCGGTCGCCCTGGCCGGTGGCTGCTCCCCCGGCCCGGCGCCGGGGGCAAAGAGGTCCACACAGGCCGCCGCGCCGCTCGCCGCCAACGAGCTCCAGGACGACTACCGGGCCGTCATCAGGGACGTCCTGCCGTCCGTCGTCCAGATCGACGCCAGGAACAGCCTCGGCTCGGGGGTCGTCTACGACGGCAAGGGGCACATCGTCACCAACGCCCATGTGGTCGGGGAGCAGCGGACCTTCCGGGTCACGGCGGCGACGGGCAAGGATCCGATGGCGGCGAGGCTGGTCGCCGCCTACCCCGAGCAGGACCTGGCCGTCATCCGGCTGAACTCCGTGCCTGACGGTCTGAGACCGGCCAGGTTCGGCGACTCGTCGAAGGCCGACATGGGGCAGATCGTCCTGGCGATGGGCTCCCCGCTGGGCCTGTCGGGCAGCGTCACCCAGGGCATCGTCTCGGCGACCGGCCGCACGGTCAGCGAGGGCCGCGGGGGCGGCGGTACGGGGGCGACCATCGCGAACATGATCCAGACCTCGGCCGCGATCAACCCCGGCAACAGCGGGGGCGCGCTGGTGAACCTGGACCGCGAGGTCATCGGCATCCCGACCCTGGCGGCCACGAATCCGGAGCTGGGCGGCGGCTCGGCGCCGGGGATCGGCTTCGCGATCCCGTCCTCGATGGTGCGGACGGTCGCCGACCAGATCATCAAGGACGGCAGGGTGACGGACTCGGGCCGGGCGGCCCTCGACATCACGGGCCGCACGGTGCTCGACGACGCCTACGAACCGGCCGGGGTCGCGGTGGTCGAGGCACCGGCGGACGGGGCGGCGGGCCGTGCCGGCCTGAGGGCGGGGGACGTGATCACCCGGCTCGGCGACGCGGAGATCACGACCATCACGTCGCTCTCGGAGGCGCTGGCGGCGATGCGGCCGGGGGACAGGGTGACGGTGACGTACGAGCGGGCGGGCCGCGCGGGCACGGCGGAGGTCACCCTGGGCGAGATGTAGCGCGACGCGAGGGGCGGGCGTCGGGTGCGGCGGGGGGCGGCGCGGGCGGGGGTGTCTCCCCGCCCGCGGGACGTCCTACGCCTCCGCGTTCAGGGACATCGTGTAGATCTTGGTGTCGTCCTCGAAGAGGGTGGCCTGGTCGGCGCCGCCCTCCAGCAGGTCCTTCCAGACCTCACCGATCCAGGATTCGGCGTCGCCCTGGGTCGTCCACTCCTCCGGCTCCACCGCGGGAGCGGTCTCCGTGCCGTCGGACTTCTCGAACCGCCACGTCCATGCCATGTCCGCCTCCTGAGGCTCACCGGATGATCGGTTTCCTGCCCGCAGCGTAGCCGGGCGCGCACCCCTCGCGGTGACGCGGGAGGATCAATGCGTGGAACTGACTCTGCTGGGCACCGGCGCCCCCCTCGGGCTCCCCCGCCCCGACTGCCCCTGCGCCGTGTGCGCGACCTCCCGCGGTGACCGGGCGCGGGCCGCCACCGCGCTCCTCGTGGACGAGGCGCTGCTGCTCGACCTGACACCGGGCGCCGCGCTGGCGGCCGCCCGCTCCGGGCATTCGCTGGTCGGCGTACGGCAGGTGCTGCTGACCCATCCGCACGGCGGGCCCGCCGTGGAGGTGCCGGCCGGGCTGCCGTCGGCGGGGCGGGTGCCGGACGGCCGGGAGTTGACGCTGATCAGCGGGCACCGGGTGCGGGCCGTGCCGATGGACTCCCCCGGCACGGGTTACGAGGTGACCTCGCCGGAGGGCGAGCGGCTGCTCTACCTGCCGCCGGGCGGCTCCCCCGCCGGGCTGTCCGACGACCACCGCCGTCCGTACGACATGGTCCTCGCGGACGTCACGGGCCGGCCGGACGCGCTGGCGCGGCTGCGGGCGGCCGGGGCGGTCGCCGCGAGCACCGACGTGCTCGCCGTCCACCTCGACCACGACGTGCCGAACGGCCCGGAGCTGGACCGCCGGCTCGCGGCGGCAGGGGCGCGGACGGTGCCGGACGGCACGACCCTGTACGTGGGCGAATACCACGCCGTGCCGGACGTCCCGCGTCGCACGCTGGTGACCGGCGGGGCACGGTCGGGCAAGTCGGTGGAGGCCGAGCGGCGCCTGGAGACCTTCCCCGAGGTGCTGTACGTGGCGACCGGCGGGGTCCGGGAGGGCGACCCGGAGTGGGCGCAGCGGGTGGCCCTGCACCGGGACCGGCGGCCGGGTTCCTGGCGCACGGCCGAGACCTGTGATCTTGAACCGCTCCTCCGGGAGCCGGACGGCCCCGCGCTGCTGATCGACTGTCTGTCGCTGTGGCTGACGGACGCCATGGACCAGGTGGGCGCCTGGGACGACGAGCGGTGGGCGAACGGTGCCCAGGCGGCGCTGCGGGAACGGATCACGGAGCTGGTGGCGGCGGTGCGGACCACGTCCCGTACGGTCGTCGCCGTCACCAACGAGGTGGGCTCGGGGGTCGTGCCCGCCACCGCGGCGGGGCGGCGCTTCCGGGACGAGCTGGGCCGGCTGAACGCGGCCTTCGGGGACGAGTGCGAGCAGGTGCTCCTCGTCGTCGCGGGACAGGCTCTGGTGCTGCGCGGGTAGGGTGCGATCACCTGGCCATCGCCGACGTCACAAGGAAGAGCCTTGAACCTGGACGACTTCTCCGACCTGATCGAGCGCCCCGACGGCGGGGTCCGGCGCGACGCCGAGGAACGCCGGGAGCGGCTGATCGTTCCGCCCGGCGCGCTCGGCCGGCTCGACGAGCTCGGCGAGTGGCTGTCGGCGGCGCAGGGCTCGGTCAAGGTGCGGGCGATCGAGCAGCCGCGCGTCGTGCTCTTCGCGGGCGATCACGGAGTGGCCTCGCTCGGGGTGTCCGGCCGGCCGGCCGGGACCGCGTACGAGCTGGTCCGCTCCGTGCTGGACGGCGCGAGCCCGGTGGCGGTGCTCGCCCGCGCCGCGAACGTCCCGGTGCGGGTGGTGGACGCCGGCCTCGACTGCGAGCCGGAGCTGCTGCCGGCCGAGGTCGTGCGGCACCGGGTGCGGCGCGGCAGCGGTCGGATCGACATCGAGAACGCGCTGACCACGGAGGAGACCGAGGCGGCGGTACGGCTCGGCATGGCGATCGCCGACGAGGAGGCCGACTCGGGCACCGATCTGGTGGTGCTCGGCGATCTGAGCGTGGGCGGTACGACGCCGGCCTCCACGCTGATCGCGGCCCTGTGCGGGACGGACGCCTCGGTGGTCACCGGCCGCGGCGGCGCCGGGATCGACGATCTGGCGTGGATGCGCAAGTGCGCGGCGGTCCGGGACGCGCTGCGGCGTGCCCGGCCGGTCCTGGGCGACCAGCTGGAGCTGCTCGCGGCGGTCGGCGGGGCGGACCTGGCGGCGATGACCGGCTTCCTGCTGCAGAGCGCGGTGCGCCGGATGCCGGTGGTCCTGGACGGTGTGGTGGGGGCGGCCTGTGCGCTGGTGGCGCAGCGGGCGGCGTTCCGGGCGCCGGACTGGTGGCTGGCGGGTCAGGTCAGCGGTGAGCCGGCGCAGGCGAAGGCGCTGGACCGGATGGCGCTCAACCCGCTGCTCGACCACGGCGTCACTGTGGGAGAGGGAACCGGGGCCATGCTCGCTCTGCCCCTCGTCCAGGCCGCGGCCGCGCTCGCCGCCGAGCTGCCCGAGCAGCCGGAACCGACCATTCCGGACGATGCCGGGGCGGACTCCCCGGACGAGGAGATCTAGACGCGACGGATCACGGCGCCGGACGCGGTTCCTCCCCGGGCGCCTCCTCCTCGGGGGTCCAACGCGCGGACGACCGCTTCCGGCGCCCCACCATGGCGAGCGATGCCCCATATGATCGCTTTTCATGGGAGAGGTCCGTTTGGCCACCGAAGAGACACCCCGGGGCACCACCCGTTCGCGGCGCAGCGCCGCGTTCGCCGTCTGGTACCTGCGCGCCGTCACGTTCATCAATTTCCTGAGCGCCGTCTGGGTCTCCCTCGGGCAGGACCTCCGCCGGCACAACACGGACGACTACTTCACCCCGTACCTGCTGACCGCGGGCTTCGCCTCGGGAGCCTTCACGCTCTTCCTGGCGATCACCATGCGCCGCCGCAAGCGCGCCGCCTGGATCCTCAACATCGTCCTCGGCGGGCTCTTCCTGCTGCTCTTCGCCTTGGCGATGGTCTTCCCCGAGATCCGGCAGCACGCCCAGAACTGGATCTCGCTGGCGCTGACCGCCGCCTTCGTCCTCGCCCTGATCCTCGGACGCAAGGAGTTCTACGCGAAGGGCGACCGCTCCAACCCGCTGCTCGCCGCAGCCGTGGCGGTCGGCGGCCTGCTGGTCACCTCCCTGCTCGCCGCCGTCCTGGTCACCGCGACCGACACCTCCCCCGGCACCTCCACCTTCCTGGAGCGCTGGCGGTACGGCGTGATGCGGCTGGTCACGCTGGCCTCGGACGGCTCCCGGTTCGACGGGATCGCGCCGCCCGGGTGGGTCGACGTCACCATCAACGTCCTGTCCACCCTGCTGCTGATCGCCGTGCTCTTCGCCGCCTTCCGCTCGCGCCGGGCCGTCGACCCGCTGACCGAGCAGGACGAGGACAGGCTGCGGGCACTGCTCGACAAGCACGGCGAGCGCGACTCGCTCGGCTACTTCGCACTGCGCCGCGAGAAGAGCGTGGTGTGGTCCCCCAGCGAGAAGGCCGCCATCACCTACCGGGTGGTCGGCGGGGTCTCCCTCGCCTCCGGGGACCCGATCGGCGACCCCGAGGCATGGCCGGGGGCGATCGAGCCGTGGCTGGCCGAGGCCCGCGAGCACGGCTGGGTCCCTGCCGTCATGGGCGCGAGCGAGGAGGCCGGCACCGTCTACGCCCGGCACGGCCTGGACGCCCTGGAGCTCGGCGACGAGGCGATCGTGGAGACCGGCGAGTTCACCCTCGACGGGCGCGCCATGCGCACGGTGCGGCAGGCGCACAACCGGGTCAGGCGCGCCGGGTACAAGGTGCGGATCCGGCGTCATGAGGACATCCCCGCCGACGAGATGGACGCGCTGCTCCGCAAGGCCGACGACTGGCGCGACGGGGCCACCGAGCGCGGTTTCTCGATGGCGCTCGGCCGGCTCGGCGACCCGCGGGACGGCCGGTGCGTGATGCTGGAGTGCACCGACGAGCAGAGCGAGCTGCGGGCGGTGCTCTCCTTCGTACCGTGGGGGCCCGAGGGGCTGTCGCTGGACCTGATGCGCCGCGACCGCGACTCCGAGAACGGCCTGATGGAGTTCATGGTCATCGAACTCCTCCAGCGTGCCGAGGAGATCGGGATCACGCAGGTCTCACTCAACTTCGCCATGTTCCGCTCCGTCTTCGAACGCGGCTCGAAGCTCGGGGCGGGACCCGTGCTGAGGATGTGGCGTTCGCTGCTCAGCTTCTTCTCCCGCTGGTGGCAGATCGAGTCGCTGTACCGCGCCAACGCCAAGTACCGACCGATCTGGGAGCCCCGCTTCATGCTCTTCGAGAAGAGTGCCGACCTGCTGCGCATCGGCCTGGCCGCGGGCCGCGCCGAGGGCTTCCTGGAGGCCCCGGGGCTGCCGAAGTTCCTCCACCGCAGGCACCTGGAGGGGCGGCGGTGAGCGGGGCGCTCCGGGACTTCGCGCGTCGCGAGTGGGGGCCGCTGTTCACCACCGTCCGGACGGCTCTGGCGGCGCGGAGAGGGCGGGCGGTCCCGATGACACTGGCCGCCGTCTGCCTCACGGCGCTCTTCCAGCTCGTGCAGAACCAGGACTGGGGCTATCAGCCGGTCCAGAACATCGGCTCGGTGCGGGCCGAGGACCCGCTGTGGCTCGCCCTGGCGCGGACGCCGCTCTCGCTCTTCGTCCCGGCGCTCGACCTGCCGGTGTGGGGCGCGCTGGCACAGGTCCTGCTGGTGTTCGGCATCGCCGAGATCTGCCTGGGCCGGTGGCGGACGCTCGCGATCGCGTATCTCGCGACGCTGGCCGGGACGCTGTACGCGCGCGTCGGCATCGCGCTCGGCCCCGGCCATCCGCTCGGGCTGCCCGCCTCGGACGCGCAGGTCGTCGACACCGGCCCCTCGGCGGCGGTGGTCGGCCTCGCCGTCTACGTGTGTTGGCGCCACCGCGCCTGGTGGACGGGCGCCGCGGTGATCGTCGCGATGGTCGTGGAGATCCTGATCAAGAACAACCTGGCGGGCAAGGAGCACCTGGCGGCGATCGCGGCCGTGATGGTGCTCGTCGGGGTCGCCGCGTGGCGGGAGCGCCGTCAGGAGCGGTCGGAGCCCCGGCCCGGGACCCGCTCCTGGAAGCCGCCGATCAGGTCCTGAAGCCGTCGGCGGACCCGGTCCCAGCGCCGGTCGTGACGGTAGGTCCGCAGCCGGGACCGGGCCCTCGCCCGGGGGCGGCGGCCGTAGGCGCGGCGGGACCACCAGGACCCGGGGCGGGCGAGCCGTACCGCTCCGACGACCGCCACGAACGGCACCAGCGTGCCGATGACGGCGATCCGGAACTTCCCCTTCACGAGGGCGATCAGGACGAACAGGAAGTTCACCAGGAGGGTCGCGATGAAGGTGGCCCGGTTCTGGCGTTCGTCCGTGGTGAGTTCGTCGACGCCGAACGGCGAGAATCCGCCGAGAACCAGCATCACCAGGGCCGCGGTCAGGACGACGACCTCGACGCTCTTGCGGCCTTGGTCGCTCCAGTAGACGTCGTCGAGGTGGAGGATCAGGGCGAACTCGTCCAGGACGAGGCCCGCGCCGATCCCGAAGACCGCCGCGAAGACGCAGGCGGTGACCCCCTCCCGGCCGCTGGCCACCGCGCCGAAGCCGCCGACGACGGTCAGCACGACGCCCGGAACGACGTGGTGGATGTGCAGACCGCCGGAGGAGACGTTGCCGAACGGCCCTTTTCCGGCCCGGATCATGCGCACGATCATCCGCGTGACCAGGAAGGTCACGACGAACGACGTCAGGGCGATGAGCAGCGGGAGCTTCCCCGGCTCGACGAAGTTGCGGTAGAACCAGTGACCCATGCCACCTGCTTCCGATATGCGTGTGATGCGCAATTTACAACGTGCGGGCCTGCCTTACGCTGCCCCGATGGACGGCCTGCGTTTCGCCTTCGGCACCCTCACGGTGCTTCCCGCCCGCATCACCCGCTGGGACCGGGACGCGGCGCGGGCCGGAATGCTCTGGGCCCCGGTCGCGGGTCTCGTCGTCGGTCTCCTCTCGGCCGCGGTCGGCGGGGTGTTGCTGCTGCTCGGCTCCGGTCCGCTGCTCGCCGCGGTGGCCACGGCGGCGGTCCCGGCGCTGATGACCCGCGGACTGCACCTGGACGGGCTCGCGGACACGGCGGACGGGCTCGGCAGCGCGAAGCCGGCGGAGGACGCGCTGCGGATCATGAAGCAGTCGGACATCGGTCCGTTCGGTGTCCTCGCGCTGCTCTTCTTCCTGCTGGCCCAGGTCGCCGCGCTGTACCGGCTGTACGAGGAGGGCTGGGCGTACGGCACGGTCGCCGCCGTCCTCGCCGCGACCGTCGCCCGCCTCGCCCTCACCCACGCCTCCCGCGTGGGCGTCCCGGCGGCCCGTCCTGAGGGCCTGGGCGCGATGGCCGCCGCCACGGTCCCGGTCCCCTTCGCGGCCCTCGCCACGGCGGGGGTCCTGGTGGCCTGCGCCGCGGCGGGCGCGCTGTTCTCCCCGTACGACGCCCTGCGTCATGTCCTCGCGGCGGCGGCGGGCCTCGGCGCGGCGGCGCTGCTGCTGCGCCGGTGCGTGCGGAGGTTCGGAGGGGTGACGGGCGACGTGTTCGGCGCGGTGGAGGAGACGGCGGGCACGGTGGCGCTCGTCGCGCTGACCCTGGGGTGATCGTTTCGTGACGTGACGGAAGGCAACCTTCCGCACGGTCGCACGGTCCTGCAGGGGTGATCAGACGCCTCGCCCGTACCGCCGCCGCGTTCGCCGCCGCCTCCCTGCTCCTCACCGCGTGCGGTGGGGGTGACGCCGACGGCGGTGAGAAGCCGGAGGCAGCCGCCCACCCCGTGTTCTCCGAACCGCTCGACCGTCAGGTCTTCCTCGCGCTGCGCCGGACCCAGCGGGCCGGCACCGCCGAGTTCCGCCAGACCCTCACCTTCACCTCGCGCCGGGGCAAGGCCGTCCAGACCCTGACCGGCCGTCTCGACTTCACCGGCAGCCGGGGCGAGGCCGCGAGCAGCTGGCGCGTCCCCCAGCCCTTCCCCGAGGCCGCCCGGCAAACGATCCTGGGGGAAGGCCCCGGGCGGACCACGGGCGACGCCTCCAGCACGTACACGGTGGACACGCAGACCATCCACTACCGCGCCGGCTCGGCCGGCTACTGGCTGCGGTACACGGGCGACATCAAGCCCCTCTGGGGCGTCGACGCGATCAGTCATCTGCGGGGCACCGAGGCCGCTGTCGGCGGCACCCTCCTGGAGGCGCTGGGGTCCGCTGAGGCGACGTCGGCGACGGGCACGGCGGGCCGGACCTACCGCGCCGCGTTCCCGCTCCCGGCCGCCTTGGACCTCTTCCCGTACGACCTGCGGACGGAGTTCGTCCCCGCCTCGCTGAGCAGCACGGCGAAGACCCCCGAGGTCGCGGTCACCGTCGACGTCGACGCCGACGGCCGGGTCACCCGCGCCCAGGCCGATCTCTCCGCCCTGCTCCGCAAGGAGAAGGACAGCACCCTCGCGGACGTCACGGCGGTCCACGCCGATCTCACCCTCGCCGGTCTCGGCACGTCGAAACCGACCTCCGCCGCCTCGCCCGCCGAGCGCACCCTGGACGCCGGCACGGTGGTGATCGCCACCTACGAGGCGGGGACCGGGGACTGCATGGACTTCAACACCGGCCTGCGCCACGAACGGCTGGTGGCCCGGGTGCCCTGCGCCGGTGCACACGACGGCCGGATCCACGGGCAGCACACGCTCTCGGGCGGCTACCCCGGGGCCGAGGCGGCGCGCGAGCGCGCGGACGCGGCGTGCCCGCCGTCCCCGACCGGCGACCAGGGCTGGTTCACCTGGTCGACCGAACGGGAGTGGACGGACCGCGGCGAGGGCCGCGCCACCTGTTACACCGTCACCCGCGGCTGACGGGCCGCATGGAGGACCCCGCGGCTCACAAGGACGGCTCCAGGGCGTGCGGGAGCGTGCCCCACGGGTGGGCGCCCGCGCCCGGGACCGCGCAGTGGACGCGGGTGGTGGGCAGGGCGTCACGGGGGGCCGCGTAGACCAGATGGCAGTAGTGGTCGGCGACCGGGAGGTCGAGGGCGCGGTAGGTGTCCCAGGGGCCTTCGAAGGTGACCAGCAGATCGGCGAGCGCGGCGTAGCCGGGGTGGGGGTGGGCGCCGTGGTTGAGGACCAGCGTCCGGGCGCCCGCGGCGCGCGCCGCGACGCCGACGCGGCGGAAGTGGGCGAGGGCCTCGGGCGCGGTCGGCACCTGGTCGAGGAAGGCGCCGTCGGTCCCGTACCAGTCGCGGTGGCGGAGCAGATCGGTGACGACCGCGCCGTGCGGCCGGCGGCCGTACGCGGTGTCGACGTATCCGAGGACGCGCGCCCCGGCGGCCCGGAGGCGTTCGGCCACGGCGGCGAAGGCGGGATCGGGCGCCTCGCCGGCTCCGTTCGCCGGGTTGAGGACCACGCCGTACAGCGAGGGCGCGGCATCGATCAGGGCGGCCCAGGCGTCGGGCCGGTCGGCCGGGTGCTCGTAGAAGGGCACGAGGAGCGAGGAGTTCACGGGTCCCTCCCTAGAGGCGGTGGGCGGTCGGACGTACGAGCAGGGCGCAGGCGAGGACGGCCAGGACGGCCGCCGCGGTACCGGCCACGGCGGGGCCGGCCGCCGGGGTGAACGTCTGCGCCCCGGCGGCCAGCGTGCACACCGCGGCCGCGCTCCGGACCGCGCCGAAGGCCTGGAGGAGCAGGCCGAGCCAGAGCACGACCCCGACGAGCAGCAGCCCGAGAAGCCGGACGCCGTCCAGCGCCTGCGCTCCGGGCCACAGCAGCGTGCCGACGGACGCGAGGGCGAGCAGCACGGCCAGATAGGCGCCGAGGCAGTGGGCCAGCGTCCCCGCCGCCGCACGCCGGAACGCGCGGGCGCTGGTGAGGGTGCGCAGCCCGGCGAGACTCTCGCTGCGGAAGCGGTGCAGCAGCCACTCGGCGGGCCCCATCGACAGCGTGAGAGCGACCACGGGCGCGGCGCCCGTCACGAGCACGTCACCGCCTCCCGCGTACAGCACGAGCAGACCGGTGCCGAGCCCGAAGAGCCCGTACGGCAGGGAGGCGACGAGCGGCGGGCCGGACCGGCGCCGCCGGGAGGTCACGGCACGGGCGATCCTCCGCGGCCGGGAGCCCGGCGCACCGGCCCCCTCCGGCCCGGCGGCCCGAGGGCCGGGAGTCCCACCACCGACCGTCCCGGCGGCCCGGGGGCCGGGAGTCCCACCGCCGGCCGTCCCGGCGGCCCGGGGCCCCGGGGTCCCGGCGCCCTTCGGGCGGCCGGGCCGGGACGCGGGGCGCAGCACCATCGTCGCGAAGGAGACCGTGGCCGTCAGGGAGAGGAGCAGCAGGCCGGCGCGGAGGGCGTCCGGGAGGTCGTACCGGAAGGCGGGCAGCGCGCCGGCGAGCGGCACCAGCGCGCAGAGCAGGGCGCATTCGCGGCCGAGGACGAGCAGGACCGTCGCGGCGCCGAGGTAGAGGGACTGCCCCGCGGCGAACACGACGACCCGCCACGCGCCGGGCCCGGCGGCCGCCAGGGCGACGGCCGTGCCGAGGAGCGCGCCGGCCGGGGCGCCGAGGAGCAGGGTGCGGGCGGAGGCCCGGCGGTCGCCGAGGCCGAGCCAGGAGTACGCGCGGTGGGCGAGGGCCTGGTTCCACACCCAGCCGGTCACCGCGCCCGCGAGCAGCGGTCCCGCGGCGGGCCCGGTCAGGAGCGGCGCCCCGAGCACGTACGCGAGGCCCGGCAGGGCGAAGACGAGACCGCGCAGCAGGCAGCCGGTGAGCCCGCTGTGCCAGGGCCCCGCGGGCGGGGCCTCCGGCGCGGGGTGGCGCCGCTCCACGCGCGCGTAGATGTCCTCGGCGAGTGCGAAGGAGTCGGCGCGACCGTAGGCGAGCCGGATGTGGTCGTCGGTCATGCCGTCCGACTCCAGGATCGCGGCTATCTCGTCGGGGTGCACCGCCTCGGCGGCCAGCGCCTGAAGCCGGTCGGCGAGTTCGTCGAGCGGATCGGGGGCGAGGGGCCCCTGCGGGGCGTGGGGGTCGCGAGAGGCTTGGAGGTCGCGAGAGGCTTGGAGGTCGCGAGAGGCTTGGGGCGGGCCGCCCCCCGACGCGCCCGCGACCGGGGCCGGCTCCGGGGCGAACGCGGTGCACGCGGCGCGCGGGCGGGGGATCACCGGCAGGGTGTCCCGCATCGTGCCGTTCTTCAGCCAGAGCGAGCCGCTCATGAGAGGGAGCCTCCGCCGACGAGGTCCTGGCGCCAGGGGTCGGTGAGACGCACCGTCCAGTCGGCCGAGTCGTCGGGGGCGGCCGTACGGACCGGCTGTCCGGCGAGCTCGCGGTAGATCCGCCGGAAGCCGTCCACCGAGCGGTGCAGGGTGAACCGGTCGACGACCCGCTGGCGGGCCCGGCGGCCCAGCTCCGCCCGCCGCTCCCCGTCGCGCAGCAGCTCCGTCACGGCCGCGGCGAGCACGGCCGGCTCGCGCGGCGGCACGACGAGTCCCGTGTCGCCGACGGCCTCCCGTACCCCGCCCACATCGGTGGACACCGTGGCCCGGCCGCAGGACATGGCCTCGATCAGCGAGAAGGGAAACCCTTCGCTGATCGAGGACAGCACCACCACGCTGCCCGCCCCGTACGCGCCGGCCACGTCGGAGACGCGGCCCTCGAAGGTGATGCCGTCGGTGACGCCCAGCTCGGCCGCCAGCTTCTCCAGGCGGGTGCGGTAGTCCTCGTTCCCGGCCGGTACGGGGCCGAACAACCGCAGCCTCAGCTCGGGGAGTTCGGCGCGGGAGATCGCGTACGCCCGGATCAGTGTCTCCAGGTCCTTGATGGGGTCGATCCGGCCGCACCAGCTGAGGGTGGGGACCTCCGGCTCGGGTCCGGCGTACGGGAAGGCGTGCGGGTCGACGCCGTTGTAGACGGTCCGGATGCGGGCGGCGGGGGCGCCGCCGCGCTCCTCCCAGCGCCGGTTGTACTGGTTGCAGGGGGTGATCAGGTCGGCCTTGCGGTAGCCGAGGGTGTTGAGCTCGCGGTAGAAGCCGAGCATCAGGGCCTTGACGGGCCAGCGCTGGGACTCCGTGCGGTAGCCGAGGTAGCGCTCCCGCAGGTAGATGCCGTGTTCGGTGAGCAGGAAGGGCACCCCTTCGAAGTGCTGGGCGGCGAGCGCCGGCAGGGTCGCGAGTCCGCTGGAGACGGCGTGCGCGACGCTGCTGTCGGGTATGCGGGCGGCGAGCGGCCGCAGCGCGTGCTCGAGCAGGTCGGTGGCGGTCAGCGCGTCGTGGACGGTGGGCCGGGCCGCGGCCGTCGGCAGGTGCGGCATGGTCCATACCCACATCAGGGAGCGCAGGACCGGCTCGGAGCGCAGGGCGGCGGTGAGCCCGCCGCGCCGGGCGAGTTCGGCCAGGGCGTAGAGCCCCTCGCCGAACTCGCAGCCGGCCTCGGGGTCGAGCAGGGAGAGCAGGAAGCGTTCGTAGGTGTCGACGAAGCGGCGGCGCGCCCGCCCCCACGGCGGCCGGCCCCGTTCCGGGGTCTGGCCCCAGAGCGGGAAGGCGGTGTGCCGGTAGACGTTCGGCGGCAGCTCCCAGGTGACCGGTTCCCGGCCGTTGCCGGTGAGGGCGAGGACCTGGAAGTCGACCTCGGGCATGCCCCGGACGAGTTGGTCGCACCAGGTGCTGACGCCTCCGTGGACATGCGGATAGGTGCCTTCGGTGAGCATGGTGACGTGACGGCCACTGCTCGACATGTGCGTTTCCCCCAGAACGTGACGACAGCAGAACGTGACGACAGTGGAAGGCGACGACCGCGGAACGCGACGACGGCCGGTCGGGAGCCGGTCAGGCGGTCGGGAGCCGGAGCGTGATCGCGGTCTGCAGCGGCTCCGGCGCGGTCCACGCCGAGCGCGCTCCGGCGTACGGCGCCCCGAACACCGCGGTGCTCAGGAGCAGTTGCCTGCGGGTGCCCTCGGGGGCGGTGACCGGCGCGGACACGCCCGCGGGCGCCTTGACGGTGACGGTGGTGCCGATGCGGTACGCGGTGACCTGGCCGGCGGCGAGCGCCCGGTCCCAGGCGGCACGGCGGTTGAGCTCGGTGCCGACATCGCGCTGACGGGGATTCACCAGCGGTGTGTTGTCTGCGAAGAGGGCCCGGTAGTCGGCGAGGACCCGGTCGAGGACGGGGTAGAGGATCCGCTCCTCGGCGAGGTTGGACTGGTGGACGTAGTGGGGGCGCGGGTCGTTCGCGACGATGTGGGAGAGGGCCGTGCGGGCCTCCCGCGGGACGATGTGGGCGGCGTACCCGGTGGCGGTGTCGAGCGGGGCGGGCAGGCAGGTGGAGGCCGGGTCGACCTCGCAGATCCCGCTGCCGCCGTGGGCGCGCGCGGTGTAGATCCAGTTGTACTCGTCGGCCATCTCGGCGGCCGTGCCGACGTTGTAGTACACGTTCATCGGGTGGCGCGGGACGGTCATGGCGCCGCCGAGCGACCGCTGCAGCGGCTCGCGGGAGTTGTCGCTCGCCACCCAGCGCACTCCGTTGTCGGAGAGTGCTCCGGCGAGGTTCGGGTTGTCGGTGGGCTGCTGCGGGAGGGTCTTCAGGCCGGAGTGCTCACCGGTGACGAGTTCGGTCCGGTCGACGGAGAGGCCCTTGCGGAGGGCCCAGTCGTGGTTGTTCCGGATCTGTCCGGAGATCTCGCTGCGGCTCATCCACAGGGTGGTCCCGGCGGCGTTCTTCGCGCACCTCCACGGGACGGTGCTGGTGTCCTGGACGCAGCCCAGGAAGGGGTGGGTGTACGTGTGGTTGACCCAGCGGTACTGGGCGCGGTCGGCGATCAGCTGGGCGGTGAGCGGGTCGGTGCCCCCGTGCTCGGTCTTCCACTGCTCGCCCTGGCCGCCGTTGTAGACCATGTCGAGGGTGAAGCCGGCGGCCTTCTGCCAGGCGGCGGCGTGGCGGGCGTCGTCGGCGGTCATCCGGATCGGGTTCTCGCCCTGGCCCTCGTCGCCGGCGCAGTCGAAGTCGCCGGGGGTGCAGTTCCGGACGGTGTCCCAGCGGGCGTCGGGGGCGAAGACGTCGTCGACGTGGACGGAGAACCAGCTGCGGCTCTGACCGAGGTGGACGCCCTGGGTGAGCCATTCGACGATGCCGCGGGCGAGCGCCCGGAACTGCCGCTGGTACTGGTTGTAGGCGAAGGTGACGACCAGTTCCCGGCGGCCGTCGTGGGCGTACTCGCCGATCAGGCTGGCCCGGCCGCCGCCGTCGACGGGGATGTCGAGGTAGCTGGTGAAGCCCTCGCGGGGGCGGCCCGCGTAGCCGTAGCTCTCGGAGATCGCCGGGTCGTTGTCCTCGAAGGTCAGCGGCCCGTCCAGGTGCCGGAAGGGGCCTGCCCGGCCGGCCGCGGTGACGGAGGCGGCGGCGCCGTCGAGGGGGCCGGAGAAGCCCGCGTCGCTGGTGTGGTCGAGCCCGACGCCGGGGTGGGCCCAGGTGTAGGCGTCGACCTGCGGGATGCCGAAGTTCCGCTCGTACGCGACGAGCGCCGCCTGCTCGGCGGAGTCCGGGCCGAAGGCGGTCTCGTGGGGCAGGACGACGCCCTGGTACTTGGCCCGGGGGCGCCCCGCGACCGTGTCGCTGAGGAAGGCGGAGTCGATGACCGGACGGCTGGAATCAGCCAGATCGACCCGTCGGTACGGGACACCGGTGGAGCGCAGCTCGGCGGTGATCGCCTCCACGGCGCTGCCGCCGTCGTCGACGACCAGGACCGTGAGGTCGATCCGCGGCACCGGCTCGGCCGCGCTCGCCCCCGCGGAGGGGACGACGGTGGCGAGGAGTGCGGCGGCGAGCAGGGACGCCGTCCTGGCTGTTCTGGGCATACGGGAACCGGCAGAGTCCATCGGTGGTGTCCCCCCTCGACAGGCCCCGCCCGGACAGGGAGGACCTGTGGAGATGATGCGGATGATGCAAAGGGGCGAGCGCCGCCCTTGCGCGATTGAGGCGAGTGTGACGGAGCCCGCCGGGCCCGTGAGGTAAACGTGAAAGAGACACCACGGATGAGTGAATCACCGTCGCCGTGAGCGAGACCGAAGAGCGAGCGTAGGCTCGTTCCCGGCGTCCCCCGGGCCGAAATACGATGCGGCGGGCACGGTCGGCCCATCCCTCGACCGCCACAGAACTCAATGGAAGCGAGATTTCACCACCGTGACTGCTCTCACTCTCAGCACTGCCGGTGCGGCGACGCTGCGCGCCGACGCCCTCGTCATCGGCGTCGCGAAGTCCGGCGACGGCCTGCTCGTCGCCCCGGGCGCCGAGGCCGTCGACAAGGCGTTCGACGGCAAGCTCGCCACCGTCCTGGAGACCCTGGGCGCCACGGGTGCCGAGGGTGAGGCGACCAAGCTGCCCGCCCCCGCCGGCCTGAAGGCCCCCGTCGTGCTCGCCGTCGGCCTGGGTTCCGCCCCCGAGGACGGCGAGGCGTACGGCTCCGAGGCCCTGCGCCGCGCCGCCGGCACCGCCGCCCGCACCCTGCACGGCTCGAAGAAGGCCGGGTTCGCGCTGCCGGTCTCGGCCGCCGGGGACGCCGAGGCGATCACGGAGGGCGCGCTGCTCGGCGCGTACGCCTACACCGCGTACCAGGACAGCAAGAACGGCAAGGGCGCGAAGCAGCCGCTGGCCGAGGTCACCGTGCTGGGCGGCAAGCCCCGCGACAAGGCGTTCAAGGCCGTCGTCGAGCGCGCGCAGGCGCTCGCCGAGGAGATCAACCGCGCCCGCGACCTGATCAACATGCCGCCGAACGACCTCTACCCCGAGACGTTCGCCGCCATCGTCACGGCGGCGGGCAAGGAGCACGGCCTCAAGGTGCAGGTGCTCGACGAGAAGGCGCTCGACAAGGGCGGCTACGGCGGCATCCTCGGCGTGGGCAAGGGCGCGGTCCGCGGCCCGCGCCTGGTCCGGGTCGCCTACACGCACCCGAAGGCGGAGAAGACCCTCGCCCTGGTCGGCAAGGGCATCACCTACGACTCGGGCGGCATCTCCCTGAAGCCGGCCGGCCACAACGAGACGATGAAGTGCGACATGAGCGGCGCCGCCGCCGTGTTCGCCTCGGTCGTCGCCGCCGCCCGCATCGGCCTGGCCGTGAACGTCACCGGCTGGCTGGCGCTGGCCGAGAACATGCCGTCGGGCTCGGCCACCCGCCCCGGCGACGTGCTGCGCATGTACAGCGGCAAGACCGTCGAGGTCCTGAACACCGACGCCGAGGGCCGGCTCGTCCTCGCCGACGCGCTGACCCGGGCCTCGGAGGAGAACCCGGACGCGATCGTCGACGTGGCGACGCTGACCGGCGCGATGGTGCTGGCCCTGGGCAACCGCACCTTCGGCATCATGGCCAACGACGACGACTACCGCACCGCGATCCACGAGATCGCCGAGGAGGTCGGCGAGCAGTCCTGGCCGATGCCGCTCCCGGCGGACCTGCGCAAGGGCATGGACTCCCCGACCGCCGACATCGCCAACATGGGCGAGCGGATGGGCGGCGGCCTGGTGGCCGGTCTCTTCCTGAAGGAGTTCGTCGGCGAGGGCATCACCTGGGCCCACCTCGACATCGCGGGTCCGGCCTTCCACGAGGGCGCGCCGTACGGCTACACCCCCAAGGGCGGCACGGGTTCCGCGGTCCGCACGCTGGTGAAGCTGGCGGAGCGGACCGCCGACGGCGAGCTCTGACTCCTCTGAGGCTCGGCTCACCTCCGGGGCGCTGAAGCCGCTGTGGGGGCACCCCCGGACGGAGTCCGGGGGAGGTCGACCGTGCTCGCCCGCTCGTTCCGTGGCCTGCGCGCTCTCCCTCTCGACAGCGTCGCTCCCCCTGCCTTCGGCGGGGGGACCCCCACTTCGGTTCGCTCGCCCTCGTGCGCGCCGGCCCCCGGTTCACACCCGGGGGCCGTTGCGCTCTCGACGAAATCCGTACGTTCGTACGTGCCGATCACCTGTCCGTACGGGCGATCAGCCGTCTCACAGCCCGGCCCCGCGTCCCGCCTTCCGGCAACAAGTGCGAAGATGGGTTCTCGGCAGGACAGGGCCCCCACCACAGGGCCGAAGAAAAAGCGGCCGAACACCAGCCGATCGACCGGTCCTCTCCCGAAGGGGACAGACGGAACCGGCGATGGCGCACATGCATGGAGGACGTGACGTGGCGAACGACGCCAGCACCGTTTTCGACCTAGTGATCCTCGGCGGCGGTAGCGGCGGTTACGCCGCGGCGCTGCGCGGAGCGCAGCTGGGCCTGGACGTCGCACTGATCGAGAAGAACAAGCTCGGCGGCACCTGCCTGCACAACGGCTGCATCCCCACGAAGGCCCTGCTCCACGCCGGCGAGGTCGCCGACCAGGCCCGCGAGGCGGAGCAGTTCGGTGTCAAGGCCACTTTCGAGGGCATCGACATCAAGGCCGTCCACAAGTACAAGGACGATGTGATCTCGGGCCTCTACAAGGGTCTGCAGGGTCTGGTCGCCTCCCGCAAGGTGACCTACATCGAGGGCCACGGCCACCTCTCCTCCCCGACCTCCGTCGACGTGGACGGCCGTCGCGTCGAGGGTCGACACGTCCTCCTCGCCACCGGCTCCGTACCGAAGTCGCTGCCGGGCCTGGAGATCGACGGCAACCGGATCATCTCCTCGGACCACGCGCTGACCCTGGACCGCGTCCCGGAGTCGGCGATCATCCTCGGCGGCGGTGTCATCGGTGTCGAGTTCGCCTCCGCGTGGAAGTCCTTCGGGACCGACGTGACCGTCATCGAGGGCCTGAAGCACCTGGTCCCGGCCGAGGACGAGAACAGCTCCAAGCTTCTTGAGCGCGCCTTCCGCAAGC
The DNA here is from genome assembly GCF_055564335.1 of Streptomyces sp. NPDC029139. Classification (NCBI taxonomy): domain Bacteria; kingdom Bacillati; phylum Actinomycetota; class Actinomycetes; order Kitasatosporales; family Streptomycetaceae; genus Streptomyces; species Streptomyces sp. NPDC029139. The sequence continues at coordinate 455,776 of NZ_JBVHWN010000002.1, forward strand.
GCGGCATCAAGTTCAACCTCGGCACCTTCTTCCAGGCGGCCGAGTACACCGAGAACGGTGTCAAGGTCACCCTGGCCGACGGCAAGACCTTCGAGGCCGAGGTCCTCCTGGTCGCCATCGGCCGCGGCCCGGTCTCGGCCGGTCTCGGCTACGAGGAGCAGGGCGTCGCGATGGACCGCGGCTACGTCCTCGTCGACGAGTACATGCGCACGAACGTGCCCACGATCTCCGCGGTCGGCGACCTCGTCCCGACCCTCCAGCTCGCGCACGTCGGCTTCGCCGAGGGCATCCTGGTGGCGGAGCGACTGGCCGGTCTGAAGACCGTTCCGATCGACTACGACGGCGTGCCCCGGGTGACGTACTGCCACCCCGAGGTCGCCTCCGTCGGCATCACCGAGGCCAAGGCCAAGGAGATCTACGGCGCGGACAAGGTCGTCGCCCTGAAGTACAACCTCGCGGGCAACGGCAAGAGCAAGATCCTGAAGACCGCGGGCGAGATCAAGCTCGTCCAGGTCAAGGACGGTGCCGTGGTCGGCGTCCACATGGTCGGTGACCGCATGGGCGAGCAGGTCGGCGAAGCGCAGCTGATCTACAACTGGGAGGCGCTGCCGGCCGAGGTCGCGCAGCTCATCCACGCCCACCCGACGCAGAACGAGGCCCTCGGCGAGGCGCACCTGGCGCTGGCCGGCAAGCCTCTGCACTCCCACGACTGACGCTCACGTCATCCACGGGCGCGACGACCACATCCCGCAATTCGTTAGGAGCAACTGAAACCATGTCGGTTTCCGTAACCCTGCCGGCGCTCGGCGAGAGCGTCACCGAGGGCACCGTCACCCGCTGGCTCAAGGCCGAGGGTGAGCGTGTCGAGGCCGACGAGCCGCTGCTCGAGGTCTCGACCGACAAGGTCGACACCGAGATCCCCGCCCCCGCGTCGGGCGTCCTCGCCTCCATCAAGGTCGCCGAGGACGAGACCGTCGAGGTCGGCGCCGAGCTCGCGATCATCGACGACGGCTCCGGTGCCCCGGCCGCCCCCGAGGCCCCGGCCGCTGCCGAGGCCCCGGCCGCTCCGGCCCCGCAGCAGGAGGCCCCGGCCCCTGCCCCGCAGGCCGCCCCCTCCACCGAGGTCCAGACCCCGGCTCCCGCCCCGACGGCCGAGGCCGCCGCGGGCGGCGGTTCCGCCGAGGGCACCGACGTCGTCCTGCCGGCGCTCGGCGAGTCCGTCACCGAGGGCACCGTCACCCGCTGGCTGAAGTCGGTCGGCGAGGAGGTCACGGAGGACGAGCCGCTGCTCGAGGTCTCCACGGACAAGGTCGACACCGAGATCCCGGCCCCGGCTTCGGGTGTCCTGCTCGAGATCGTCGTCGGCGAGGACGAGACCGCCGAGGTCGGCGCCAAGCTGGCCGTCATCGGCGCCGCGGGTGCCGCTCCCGCCGCTGCCCCGGCTCCGGCCGCTCCGGCCCCGGCCGCCGCTCCGGCTCCTGCCCCGGCTCCGGCGCCCGCCCCGGCCGCTCCGGCTGCCACTCCGGCCCCGGCTCCTGCCCCGGCCCCCGCCCCGGCTCCGGCCGCCCCGGCCCCCGCCCCGGCCGCCCCGGCCCCGGTCACCCCGGCCCCGGCCGCCCCCGCCGCCGCACAGCCGGCGGACGACGGCGCCTACGTGACCCCGCTGGTCCGCAAGCTCGCCTCGGAGAACGGCATCGACCTGGCGTCCGTCAAGGGCACCGGCGTCGGCGGCCGTATCCGTAAGCAGGACGTCCTCTCGGCCGCCGAGGCCAAGAAGGCCGCCCCGGCCCCCGCCGCCGCGACCGCCGCTCCGGCCGCCGCGAAGGCACCGGCCCTGGAGGTCTCCCCCCTCCGCGGCCAGACGGTCAAGATGACCCGCATGCGCAAGGTCATCGGCGACAACATGATGAAGGCGCTGCACACGCAGGCGCAGCTGACCTCGGTCGTCGAGGTGGACATCACCAAGCTGATGAAGCTGCGCGCCGCCGCGAAGGACTCCTTCGCGGCCCGTGAGGGCGTCAAGCTGTCCCCGATGCCGTTCTTCGTGAAGGCGGCGGCCCAGGCGCTGAAGGCCCACCCGGTCATCAACGCCCGGATCAACGAGGACGAGGGCACCATCACGTACTTCGACTCGGAGAACATCGGCATCGCCGTGGACTCCGAGAAGGGTCTGATGACCCCGGTCATCAAGGGCGCGGGCGACCTGAACATCGCCGGCATCGCCAAGAAGACCGCGGAGCTCGCGGGCGCCGTGCGCGCCAGCAAGATCACGCCGGACGACCTCGCCGGTGCGACCTTCACGATCTCCAACACCGGTTCGCGCGGTGCGCTCTTCGACACGATCATCGTGCCCCCGAACCAGGTCGCCATCCTGGGCATCGGTGCCACGGTGCGCCGTCCGGTCGTCGTGAACCACCCGGACCTGGGTGAGACGATCGCGATCCGCGACATGACGTACGTCGCGCTCTCCTACGACCACCGTCTGGTGGACGGCGCCGACGCGGCCCGTTACCTGACGGCCGTCAAGGCGATCCTCGAGGCCGGCGAGTTCGAGGTCGAGCTCGGCCTGTAAGGCAACGTAACGAGCCTCACCTGCGGCGCCCCCACCTGGAAGTGTTTCCGGGTGGGGGCGCCGCCGTATTGTCTTGAGTGTCAACGCGTCCCTAAGGAGCGGCTTCATGAGCGTGCCCGTCGTCCACTCGCTGCGCGAACAGATCCGCGAGCACATCGTGGAGGGCATCGTCAGCGGCCGCTGGAAGCCGGGCGAGCGGATCGTCGAGCGCCGTATCGCCACGGAGCTCGAGGTCAGCCAGACGCCGGTGCGTGAGGCGCTGCGCGAGCTGGAGTCGCTGCGGCTGATCGAGTCGTCGCCCAACAAGGGCGTACGGGTACGGAACCTCACGGCGGCCGACCTGGAGGAGAGCTACCCGGTAAGGGCCGGTCTGGAGCAGATCGCCGCCGAGCTGGCGGCGGTGCGTCTCGCGGCCGACTGCTCGGCCCTGGAGCCGCATGTGACGGCCCTGTACGAGGCGGACCGCACGGCCGACGGCACGGCGCAGGTCCGGCACACGGTGGCCTTCCACCGGGAGCTGGTGAAGGCGGCCGGGAACAGCGTGCTGCTGCACACCTGGGAGGGCCTGGGCATCGAGGTGTTCACGGCGCTGTCGATCCGCTGGCTGGGCACGGTCCAGAAGTCCTACGCGGAGGAGCACCAGGAGCTGGTGGAGGCGTTCCGCCGCGGCGATCCGGCCATCGGCTCCCTCGTCAAGGCGCACGTGCTCGGCTGCGCGCCCCGCGCCTGACGGCCTCGTACGACCACTGAGCGGGCCCCCGACGGGGGTCCGCTCATCCGTGCGCTCCTCCCCTCATCCGGCTGCCCACCTGCGAAAACAAGGCACCGGGTGCCCTCTTTCGCGGCACCCTGTGCCGACTTTCTCGATCTGAAGAGGTTTTCCCCTTCAACCCTTTGATCGATCATCGATCGGCGGCTTACAGTCTTCGGCGGGCCGCACCCCGGCCCTCGCCCTGTCCTGCCAGACACGGCACCCCTTCTCCACCCCCATCCTGTCCGGAAGGCGGCGATCATGACCGATCCCGTAGGCAAGATTCCGAGCGAGCTCGACCAGCTCCCGGACCGTGACACCGAGGAGACCGCCGAGTGGGCGGCCTCCCTGGACGCCGTCACCAAGGCCGCCGGCCCGCACCGGGCCGCCTACCTGATGCGTCGCACCCTGCAGCACGCCGAGGGCGCGGGCCTCGCCCTGCCCAAGCTGCTGGAGACGGATTACGTCAACTCCATCCCCACCTCCGCGGAGCCCGTCATCGACGGCGACGAGGAGATGGAGCGGAGGATCACCGCCTGGAACCGCTGGAACGCGGCCGCCATGGTCACCCGCGGTGCCAAGCACGGCGTCGGCGGCCACATCGCCACCTTCGCCTCCGCCGCCTGGCTCTACGAGACCGGCTTCAACCACTTCTTCAAGGGCAAGGAAGCCGACGGTTCCGGCGACCAGCTTTACATCCAGGGCCACGCCTCCCCCGGCATCTACGCCCGCGCCTTCCTCGACGGCCGGCTGAACGAGGCGCACCTGGACAACTTCCGGCAGGAGTCGGCCGGCAACGGTCTCCCCTCCTACCCGCACCCGCGCCGCCTGCCCTGGCTGTGGGAGTTCCCGACCGTCTCCATGGGTCTGGGCCCGCTCTCCGCCATCTACCAGGCGCGCTTCAACCGCTACCTCACCAACCGCGGCATCAAGGACGTCTCCGCGTCCCACGTGTGGGCGTTCCTCGGTGACGGCGAGATGGACGAGCCCGAGTCGACCGCGGCACTGGCGCTCGCCGCCCGCGAGGGTCTGGACAACCTGACCTTCGTCATCAACTGCAACCTGCAGCGCCTCGACGGCCCGGTACGCGCCAACTTCAAGATCGTGCAGGAGCTGGAGGCCCAGTTCCGCGGCGCCGGCTGGAACGTCGTGAAGTCGCTGTGGGGCGGTGCCTGGGACGAGCTGTTCGCGCTCGACACCACCGGCGCCCTCGTCCGCCGCCTCCGTGAGGTCCCGGACGCGCAGGTCCAGACGTACCAGACCCGCGACGCCGCCTACATCCGCCAGGACTTCTTCGGCTCGGACCCGGCGCTCGTCGCGATGGCGCAGCTGCTGAGCGACGACAAGATCCTGGAGTGCTTCCACCTCTCGCGCGGTGGCCACGAGCCGCGGAAGGTGTACGCCGCGTACAAGGCCGCGCTGGAGTTCAAGGGCGCGCCGACGGTCGTGCTCGCGCAGACCGTCAAGGGCTTCACCCTCGGCGAGGGCTTCGCCTCGAAGAACGCCAACCACCAGATGAAGAAGCTCTCGGTGGACGAGTTCAAGGCCATGCGCGACCTGCTGGAGCTGCCGATCTCGGACGCGCAGTTCGTCGACGGTGTGGTGCCCTACGGCCACCCCGGCGCCGACTCTCCCGAGGTCCGTTACCTCCAGGAGCGCCGCGCGGCCCTCGGCGGCCCGGCCCCGGCCCGTCGCACCCACGCGCTCGCCCCGCTGCCCGCCCCGGCCGAGAAGGCGTTCGCCGCCTTCGACAAGGGCTCCGGCTCGCAGTCGATCGCCACGACCATGGCCTTCGTACGGCTGGTCAAGGACCTGGTCCGCGACAAGGAGACCGGCAAGCGCTGGGTCCCGATCGTCCCGGACGAGGCCCGTACCTTCGGTATGGAGTCGCTGTTCCCCTCGCTCGGCATCTACTCGCCGAAGGGCCAGACGTACGAGCCGGTCGACCGCGACCAGCTGATGTACTACAAGGAGGCCGTCAACGGCCAGATCCTCAACGAGGGGATCACCGAGGCCGGTTCGATGGCGGACTTCATCGCCGCTTCGTCGTCGTACGCGACGCACGGCGAGGCGATGATCCCCTTCTACATCTTCTACTCGATGTTCGGCTGGCAGCGCACCGCCGACCAGATGTGGCAGCTCGGCGACCAGCTCGGCCGCGGCTTCCTCGTCGGCGCCACGGCGGGCCGTACGACGCTGACCGGTGAGGGTCTGCAGCACGCGGACGGCCACTCCCCGATGATCGCGGCGACCAACCCGGCGGCGCTGACGTACGACCCGGCGTTCGCCTATGAGGTCGCGGCGATCGTCAAGGAGGGTCTGCGCCGGATGTACGGCGAGGCCGCCGAGGGCGAGGACCAGAACGTCTTCTACTACCTCACCGTCTACAACGAGCCCATGCCGCAGCCCGCCAAGCCGGCGGGGGTGGACGAGGGCATCATCAAGGGTCTCTACCGCTTCAACACGGCGGAGTCGGCGGGCCTGAACCTGCCCGCCAACCCGGCCCGCATCCAGCTGCTCTCCTCCGGCACGGCCATCCACTGGGCCCTGGAGGCGCAGAAGCTGCTCGCCGCCGAGTGGGGCGTGGGCGCCGACGTGTGGTCGGCGACCTCGTGGACGGAGCTGCGGCGGGACGCGCTGGAGGCCGACGCGGCGCTGCTGCGCGGCGAGGAGCGGACCCCGTACGTCCGCGAGGCGCTGGAGGGCGTCGAGTCCCCCGTCCTCGCGGTGTCGGACTACATGCGTCAGGTCCCCGACCAGATCGCCCAGTGGGTCGAGCAGGACTGGTCCTCGCTGGGCGCGGACGGCTTCGGCCTCTCCGACACCCGCGAGGCGGCCCGTCGCCACTTCGGTGTCGACGCCCAGTCGATCGTCGTCGCCGCCCTGGCCCAGCTGGCGCGCCGCGGCGAGGTCCCGGCCTCGGCCGTGAAGGAGGCGCGCGAGCGCTACGGCCTGTAGGCCGGGGGCCCTCGGGCCCCGAGCAGGACGGGAGCGGGCGGCACGCATGATGGAGTCATGCGTGCCGCCCGCCTCATCAAGATGGTCCTCCTGCTCCAGTCCCGCCCGTCGATGACGGCGGCCGAGCTCGCCACGGAGCTGGAGGTGTCCGAGCGCACCATCACCCGCGATGCCCTCGCCCTCTCGGAGGCGGGGGTTCCGGTGTACGCGGACCGGGGACGGGCCGGCGGCTACCGGCTGATCGGCGGCTACCGCACCCGTCTGACGGGTCTGGCGCGCGGCGAGGCGGAGGCGTTGTTCCTGTCCGGACTGCCGGGCGCCCTGCGGGACATGGGGCTCGAGGACGCGGCCTCGGCGGCCCGTCTGAAGGTGTCGGCGGCGCTGCTGCCGTCGCTGCGCGACGCCCCCGAGTCGGCGGCCCGGCGCTTCCATCTGGACGCGCCCGGCTGGTACCAGGAACCCGAGACCCCGGAGCTGCTCGCGCCGATCGCGGAGGCGGTCTGGGAGGACCGGGTGATCTCGGCCCGCTACCGGCGCGGGGAGACCGAGGTGGACCGGGAGCTCGCGCCGTACGGGCTCGTGCTGAAGGCGGGCGTCTGGTACGTCTGCGCGCGGGCTGGGGCGTCGTTCCGTACGTACCGGGTCGACCGCTTCACGGCGGTCGCCCTGGGCGAGGAACGGTTCCTACGGGACGAGGGCTTCGACCTGTCCGCGTTCTGGGAGGCGCGGGCGGCGGAGTTCGCCCGGTCCCTGCTGCGCGCCGAGGTCGTCCTGCGGCTGTCCCCCGACGGCGCGCGCGCCCTGCCGTACGTGACGGACCGCGCGGCGGCGGAGGAGGCCCTGGCCTCGGCGACACGGGACGACGCGGGGCGGCTGACGGCGACGCTCCGGGTGGAGTCGGACGAGGTCGCCTTCAGCCAGCTGCTCTCCCTCGGCCCGGAGGCGGAGGTGCTGTCGCCGCGGACGCTCAGGGACCGTTTCACCCGGGCGGCCCGGGGCCTCGCGGCGCTGTACGGAACCGCGGGCGACACCGTCCTCTAGGTGCTGATCCGGGAGACACCCCTCAGGCGAGGACGGCCAGCGCCACCGCGCCGCAGGCGTCGACGACGCAGCACCACTCCGACCAGGCCCGGGGGACGACCTTCCCGGTGCGGTGGTGGACGGCGTCCCAGACCGCGTGCGCCAGCCAGCCGGCGGCCAGGACCCGGAGGCCGAGGGTCTCGTCGACGGCGAGCGCGGCCAGGGCCACGGCGGTGAAGCCGAGGAGGCCGGCGAGCTGGACGGCGAGGACACGTGTGGGGCGCAGTGCGCCGCGCAGCGCTCCGAAGAGGAGGTAGCAGAGCGGCATGACGACGAGGAGCCCGGCGAGGAACGCCCGGTCGGGGAGGCCGTCGGCGAAGGTGACGACCGCCAGGGCGAGCGCCAGCAGGGTGGGCCACCGGTGGGCCAGTGCGCGCGTCAGGCGGGCCGCGCCGGACGGCCGAGGCGTCGCGCGCGTCCCGTCGTGCCGGTCGGCGCGCGAGCTGTCCTGCCGGCTGTCGCGTCGGCCGTCGTGCGTGGGCCCGATCGTCATGGCGTCTCCCGGGGGGTGTCGTGGGCAGGCGGGGCGCGGGCGGTGCACTCGTCACTCTGCGGCCCGGCCGGCGCCCTCGGCGGCCGGAAACAAGGTCCATGTCCCGGGGCTTGGGGTACCCGTCCTTCCGGCATAGGGTCACCGCATGGCGGAGCGGGTCATGGTGGTGGTCGGCTACGAATCGGCCGAGTTGCTGGACATCGCGGGGGTCACCACGAGTCTGGCGATGGCCAACGGCCTCGGAGAACCCGCGGTGCCGTACCGGGTGAGCGTGGTCGGCCCGGGCGGCGGTCCGATCGTCTGCGGCTCGGGGCTCTCCCTGCAGAGCCAGCACTCCCTCGAACGGCTCGTCGGCCCGATCGACACCCTGATCGTGTCGGGCGGTGTCGGGGTCCAGCGGGCCGCCGACGACGGACGGCTCGTGGGGCACGTCCGGCGGCTGGCCAAGGAGAGCCGGCGGGTGGCCTCGGTGTGCACCGGGGCGGCCGTGCTGGCCGCCGCCGGGCTCCTCGACGGCCGGCGCGCGACGACGCACTGGCAGTTCGCTCCGCTGCTCGCGGCCCGCCATCCCCGGATCGAGGTGGACGCCGCCCCGATCCACATCCGCGACGGCAACGTCTACACGTCGGCGGGCATCACGAGCGCGATGGATCTCACCCTCGCCTTCATCGAGGAGGATCACGGCCCGGAGCTGGCCCGCGAGGTCGCCCGCCACCTCGTCGTCTATCTGCAACGGCCCGGGACGCAGGCGCAGATGAGTCTGCACACGGCCGCCCCACCGCCCCGCGACGATCTGGTGCGCGCGCTCGTCGAGCACATCACCGCCCACCCGGACCACGATCTGGGCCCGGCGGCCCTGGCCGCCCGCGCCGGGGTGACCCCGCGACACCTCTCGCGGCTGTTCGCGCGGCACCTCGGCGAGTCGCCAGGCCGGTACGTCCGGCGCGCCCGCACCGAGGCGGCCGCGCAGCTCCTCGCGTCGACGGAACTGCCGGTGGCGAGCGTGGCGGCGCGCTGCGGGTTCGGCACCGCCGAGACGCTGCGTCAGGCTTTCGTCGGCCGGTACGGGGTCTCCCCCGCGCACTTCCGGGCGACGCAGACCCGGCGGGCGCCGCGCTGACACGCCCGGATGACGCCCTGCGGGCGAGGGCGTCACCGGAGGCCGCCAGGTCCGCCAGGTCCGCCAGGTCCGCCATGTCCGCCGGGTCCGCCGCGAGGCGGCCCTACCGGTAGTCGTCGACCGACACCGTCTCGTCCTTCTCCTTGGCGATGATGAAGCCCCAGGCGTCCGGCCGGGAGCCGTCCGCGTCCGTGAAGCCGTACTCCTTGGCGAGCTGTCCGCTGGAGAGCGACCGGCCGTTCCAGCGTGCCCGCTCCGGGTCGGCCGCCAGCGCGGCGACGGCGCGGCCGACGTAGACCGGGGACTCGGCGACGGCGAAGTCGGGAAGCTTCTCGACGGCGTCGCGCCAGTTCGCCTCGCTCACCCCGAAGTGGTCCAGCATCTGTTCGGAGCGCAGCCATCCCGGGGTGAGGGCCACCGCGGTGCCGCCCACGTCCTCCAAGTCGTGGGCGAGGGCGAACGCCATGCGGATCGGCGCGTTCTTGGTGAGGTCGTAGAAGAAGTTCTCGCGGAAGCGGGTGTTGTACTCGGCCGTGCCGTCCGTCACCTCGACGACCAGCCCGCCGGGGTGACGGACGAGCAGCGGGAGCGCCACCGCGCTGGTGATGGCGTGGGTCTTCACACCCAGCTCCAGCATCCGCAGACCGCTGTCGAGGTCGGTCTCCCAGATCTTCTTCCCGAACGCGGGGACGAGAAGGTGCTCGCCGCCCCAGATGTCGTTGACCAGGATGTCGAGGCGGCCCTGCTCGGCGTCGATCCGCGCGACCAGCGCCCGTACCCGCTCGACCTCCAGGTGGTCGGTCACCACCGCGACGCCCTCGCCGCCGGCCGCCGTCACCAGCTCGGCCGTCTCCTCGATGGTCTCGCTCGCGCGGCCGACCTCGCTGGTCTTCTCCCGGGTGGTGCGCCCGGTGACGTACACGGTGGCTCCCGCCGCGCCCAGCTGCACGGCGATGGCCCGCCCGGCGCCGCGCGTGGCGCCCGCGACCAGTGCGATCCTGCCGCGCAGCGGCTTCGCCCCGGTCGTCGGTTCCGTGGTTCGCGTCGTCGTGTCCGTCGTCCTGTCCGTCGTCGTTTCCGTCGTCGTTTCCGTCGTCATGGAACGACAGTGACAGGAAAAGGCGACATCCCCTGTCCGGTTACACAGTGGCCGTTTCCGGGTGCGTCGCCCGCGCGCAAGGCCGATGCTTGTCCCGTGATGGACGAGACGGAGTTCTGGGAGATCATCGACTCCACCCGCGAGGCCGCCGAGGGCGACCCCGAGGAACACGCCGACCTGCTCGTCGAGCGGCTGCTGCAGCTCGACCCCGACTCCGTGCTCGACTTCGCCCGCCACTTCGAGGCCCGCTACAACCGCGCGTACCGCTGGGATCTGTGGGGCGCCGCGGCCGTCCTGCTCGACGGGGCGAGCGACGACGCCTTCGACTACTTCCGCTGCTGGCTCATCGGACAGGGGCGCGAGGTCTTCGAGGGCGCGGTCCACGACCCCGACGCGCTGGCCGAGCTCCTCGACGACTTCGACGAGGAGCTCGACGGGGACGGCGAGGAGCTCGGGTTCGCGGCGGACGAGGCGTACGAACAGCTCACCGGCGCCGAGGCGCCGGATCTGGGGATCCCGCCGCAGCCGGCCGAGCCTGAGGGCGCCCCGTTCGACCTGGGGGACGACAAGGTGCTGGCGGCGCGCTTCCCGCAGCTCTGGGAGCGCTTCGGGACGTAGGGGGTCTCGCCGGACGTGGGGCGGCCGCGTCAGAAGTGGGTACCGCCGTCGATGCGGACCTCGGTGCCGGTGATGAACTTTCCGTCCTCGCTCGCCAGCATGGCCACCACGCCGGCGACGGTCTCGGGTCCGGCGAAGCCCTGGCCGAGGGCGGGGGCGAGCTTGGCGAAGAGGCCGAAGTCGGTGTCGGCGGGCAGGCCGGGCCCGACGGACTGCCGGCTGGCTCCGGTGCCGTCGGTCATGCCGGAGGAGATGGAGCCGGGCTGGACGGCCGTGAAGCGGATGCCCTGCTTGGCGTACTCGGCGGCGAGCGCGTGGGTCATGGACTGGATGCCGCCCTTGCTCGCCGCGTAGGCCGCCATGTAGGGGTGGGCGAACATCGCCGAGGTCGACGAGAAGTTGACCACGGCCGGGTCGTCGCCCTCCAGGAGGGCGGGGATCGCCTCGCGGATCACGAGGAAGGTGCCGGTCAGGTTGACCCGGACGACCTGCTCGAAGGAGTCGAGGCTCGTCTCGTGGGTGTGCGAGGAGCGCAGGATGCCGGCGGCGTTGACCAGGACGTCCAGGCCGCCCAGCGCCTCGACGGCGGCGGCGACGCCCGCGCGTACGGACGCCTCGTCGGCGACGTCCACGACGACGGTCGTCAGGCGGTCGGCGTCCGCGCCCGCCTTGGCGACGGTGTCCTTCAGGCCGTCCTCGCTGATGTCCGCGGCGACGACGGTGCCGCCCTCGGTGAGTATGCGCAGCACGGTGGCCTGCCCGATGCCGGAGCCTCCACCGGTGACCAGAGCGCGGCGTCCTTCGTAGCGGTTCATGTCCTGTCCGACCTTTCGACAAGCCTCTTCTTGGGCGGGCCCCTTCGGTCCGTTCGCCGACCAGGCCCCGACGCCTGACACCGTACGCCGAGGTGGCACGTTTTGCCATAAGTGCACAGCATGCAGGTACGGCAAGGGCGGGCGTACCCTTCGTACGGTGAGCACCAAGCCCCCCTCCCTGACGGAGCGCCGCAAGGCCGCCACCCAGCTGGACATCGCCCGGGCCGCCGCCGAGCTCTTCACGGAGCGCGGCCCGGACGACACGACGGCCGAGGACATCGCCCTGCGCGCCGGGGTCGCCCTGCGGACCTTCTACCGCTACTTCCGCTCCAAGCAGGACGCCGTCGCCCCGCTCCTCGCGGGCGGCGCCGACCGCTGGCGGACGTCGCTCGCGGCGGCCGAGCCGGGTGCGACCGTGCCGGCCGCGCTGGAGCGTTCGATCGCGGAGGCGCTGGCGGCGGCCGACGAGGAGGCCGCCGAGGGGCTGCGGTGGACGCGCGGTCTGTTGCGGGCGGCAGCCGAGGATCCGGCGTTGCGTGCGGTCTGGTACCGGGTCAACCAGGAGTCGGAGGAGAAGCTGCTCGCCGTGGTGGCCGAGCTGGCCGGCCCGGCCGCCGACCCTCTGGAGGTACGGCTCGCGGCGGCGGCGGCCACCGACGCGATCCGGGTGGCTCTGGAGGCGTGGGCCCAGACGGACGCGCCGGTACGGGGCAAGGGCTCACCGGCCGAGCTCGCGGTGCGCTGCCTGCGCGAACTGATGGGCGGCATGGCACCGCTGACGCCCGGGAAGTGAGCGCCCGGCGGGACAGTGACCGACGGGCGCCCCCTAGGCCGGGACCGTGCGGCCCATCAGGACGTCGTCGACGTACTCCCCGCCCAGGAAGAACTCGCCGGGCAGGACGCCTTCGACCACGAAGCCCTCGGACTCGTACAGGGCGCGCGCGGGCTTGTTGTGGCCGAGGACGCGCAGGGTGATCCGGCTGCCGCCCTGCCGCCGGGTCTCCGCCATGGCGGCCCGCAGCAACGCCCGGGCCACGCCCCGGCCCCGGGCGCTCTCGGTGACGGCGAGGCCCTGGATCTGGCGGACGTGCGCGTTGCAGGCGAGCGGGGTGGGCGGGACGAGCCGCAGATAGCCGACGACGGCCTCCCCGATCTGGGCGACCAGATAGTCCTCGGGGCGGTGCCGCTCGTCGAAGAACGGGTCGTACGGCGGCTCCGGCGCCGGCTGTACGGCGTGCAGCGGGGACCAGGTGCCCCGGTCCAGCTCCGCGAGGGCGGCCTCGTCGGAGGCGAGGGCCTGTCGTATGTGCGTCTCCGGCGCGATCATGTCGGCCACTGTGCCACGTCCGGCCCCGGGAGGGCAGGATGACCCCATGCAACCCTCGCGAATCGCGGTCACCGGCGCCTCCGGACTCATCGGCTCCGCCCTGGTGCGCTCGCTGCGCGCCGACGGCCACCAGGTGTCGCTTCTCGTGCGGCGGCCCGCCCGCGCCGCGGACGAGGTCGAGTGGGACCCGGCCCGGCTGTACGTGGACACGGCGGGGCTCGTCGGCGTGGAGGCGGTCGTGCATCTGGCGGGCGCCGGCGTCGGTGAGCGCCGCTGGACCGAGGCGTACAAGAAGGAGATCCGCGACAGCCGGGTGCTCGGCACGACGGCGATCTCCCAGGCCCTCGCCTCGCTCGCGGACCCGCCGAAGGTGCTGGTGTGCGGCACGGCGCTGGGCTACTACGGCGACACGGGCAGCCGCGCGGTGGACGAGAGCGCGCCCGCGGGCGAGGGGTTCCTGCCGTCGGTGTGCGTCGAGTGGGAGGCCGCGGCGGCCCCGGCCGAGGAGGCCGGCATCCGCGTCGCGTACGCCCGGACGGGACTGGTCGTGGCCCGTGAGGGCGGGGCGTGGGGCCGGCTCTTCCCGGTCTTCCGCGCCGGGGTGGGCGGCCGGATGGGCGACGGCCGCCAGTACTGGAGCTTCATCTCGCTGCACGACGAGGTGGCCGCCCTGCGGCATCTCATCGACACGGACTCCGTCGCGGGCCCGGTGAACCTGACCGCCCCGGAACCGGTGACCAACCGCGAGGTGACGGCGGCCATGGGCCGCGTCCTGCGCCGCCCCACGGTCTGCGCCGTCCCCGCGCCGGCGCTCAGGCTCGTGCTCGGTGACTTCGCGGAGGATGTGCTGGGCAGTCAGCGGGTGCTGCCGGGGCGGCTGTTGGAGTCCGGGTTCCGGTTCGCGTTCCCCACGATCGACGAGTCGATCCGCGCGGCCGCCTGAGGCCGGGCGGGGGCACGGATGTGCGACCGCTGTGCTTCGTGCACCCCGCCGCGCGCGGCTGGCGCCAGTCGGAGCGCTCCCTAGGCTTGCAGGCCCTGAATGCGAACCGGGGCATTCCTGGGGCCGGTTGGGGGCATAGGCCTCCCACCAAGCCGCGCCGACCTGGGGAGGGGCACGTGCTCAGTACCGCACGTCATTCGGACGCCGTCACGGACGTCGTCGTCGTGGGAGCCGGCATCGCGGGGCTCGCGGCCGCCCACCGGCTGACCAGCGCCGGAATCGCTGTCACGGTCCTGGAGGCGGGGCCGAGGGTCGGCGGCCGGATGGCCACCGACGAGATCGACGGCTTCCGGCTCGACCGGGTCGGCCCCTTGCTGACCGCCTCGTACGCGGAACTGTCCCGGACGCCCGGCCTGGGCGGGGTGGTCCTGCGGCCGTTCGCACCGGGAGCGCTGGTGCACAACGACGGTCGGTACGTCAGGATCGGCGAGCCGTTCCCGCCCGCGTCCTGGCGCACGGGCCCCGCGCGGGGCGCGGGACGGGGCGCGGGACGGGGCGCGGGACGGGGCGTGGGACGGGGGTCCACGCCATCCCCTCGGAGCGCAGGGAAGGGGTCCCCCCACACCCCCTGGGGCGCAGGGAAGGGGTCCCCCCACACCCCCTGGGGCGTAGGGAGGGGGTCCCCCCACGCCCCTTGGGGCGTAGGGGGCGCTTTCACCGTGGCGCGCGCCCTTGCGAGCGCCCCTCGGCGTCCGGCCGCGTCGCTCGATCAGGCCCGTCTCGGTGCCTCGCTGGCGCGGCTCGCGGCCACGCCCGCGCAGCGGCTGCTGACCCGTCAGGAGCGGTCCGCGCGGGAGGCGCTGACGGCCCGCCTGCCGGCCCGTACCGTCGAGGGTGTCCTGCGGCCGCTGGTCGCGGCGCTGCTCGCGGACCCCGACCTGGCGACCTCCAGCCGCTGGACCGATCTGGCGCTGCGCTCGTTCGCCCGGGGACGGCTGTGCGTACCGGAGGGCGGGTCGGCGGCGCTGCCCGACCTGCTGGCGGCGACGTTGCCGCCCGGCACGGTCCGTACGGGCGTGCGGGTCACGGAGGTCTCGATCGACCGGGTGACGACGGCGGAGCACGGGGTGGTCCGCTGCCGTTCGGTCGTTCTGGCGACGGGCGCCCGCACGGCAGCGGCGTTGCTTCCGGGCCTGCGGACCCCGGCCTTCCACCCGGTCACGGTGCTGCATCACACGGCTCCGGCCGCGCCCGCTCCCGACCCGGTCCTCCTCCTGGAGTCGGACCCGGGTGGCCCGGTCGCGCACACGGCGGTCATGAGCGCCGTCGATCCCACGCGCGCGCCCGGGGGGCGGGTGCTGGTCACCTCGACGGTCCTGGGCGCGCTTCCGGACGATCCCGAGCGGCGGGTCCGCAAGCATCTCGCGACGCTGTACGGCACGTCGACGGACGAGTGGGAGCTGCTCGCGCTGCATCACACTCCGGACGCCGTCCCGGTGATGCCGCCGCCCCACGATCCACGCCGTTCCGTACGCCTGCTGGCGGGCCTGTACGTCTGCGGCGACCACCGGGACACCGCCACGGTCCAGGGCGCCCTCTCCTCGGGCCGCCGCGCGGCCCACGCGCTCCTGACGGACCTGGGCGTCCGCGTCACGCCGGGCGCCTCGGCGGAGGTGGCGGCGTAGCTCAGCCGATCGCCGCGACGCGGTCGCGATAGGTGCGGACGGCGGAGGCGTCGCGGTAGGGCTCCAGGCGGCGCTCGAAGTCCCGTACGTACTCCACGGCACGCGCCGAGCGCATCTCGGACGCCTGTTGCGCCGCCTCCGCGCCCAGGGCGCACGCCTGGTCGAGTTCGCCGAGGCCGAGGCGGGCGGTGGCGAGGACGACGCGGCAGAAGAGGCGGCTGCGGGCGAAGCCGGGGGCGCGGAGCTGCAGGGAGCGTTCGGCGTGCTGGGCCGCCGGGCGGTACTGCTGGAGGTCGCGGTGGCAGTGGCCGAACTCGTCGGCGAGCTGTGCCTCGTCGAAGGACCGCGCCCAGTACGGCACGTCGTCGCCGGGCCGGGCGGCCTCGAGCGCCCGCTCGGCCCGGGCGAGCGAGGCGCCGCAGGCCCTCGCCTCGCCGAGCACGGCGTGCCCGCGCGCCTCCACCGCGTGCAGCAGCGCCTGGACGACGGGCGGCGCGGAGGATCCGACGCCCTGCTGGGCGACCCGCGCCAGCTGCACGGCCTCGCGTCCGTGGCCGAGGTACACCGCCTGCCGGCTCATGGTGATCAGGACGTACGAGCCGTACGCCCGGTCCCCGGCGGCCTGGGCCAGTCGCAGCGCCTGGACGAAGTACCGCTGGGCCAGGCCGTGGGCGGCGATGTCGTACGAGGTCCAGCCGGCCAGCCTGGTCAGGTCGGCGGCCGCGGCGAACAGGCGCCGGCCGACGGACTCCCCGTACGTGCCGCGCAGCATCGGCTCGGCCTCGTGCTCCAGGTAGCGGACGAGGGCCTGGCGGGCGTGGCCGCCGCCGTAGGCGTGGTCGAGGGTGCGGAACAGTTCTCCGACCGAGCGGAGGGCGGCGATGTCGCCGCTGGAGACCCGCTGCCCGGGGCTGCGGTCGGTGCCGCGCTGGCGGGGCACGGTGAGCCGGCCCTGCGGCGGGACGCGGGGGTCCTGGACCGGGCGGCGCGCGTCGGTGGCGAGCCGTCCGCCGTCCGGGACCGTACGGCCCTCGGTGCCGGAGCGCGGGTCGGGGCGGGGGTCGCTCGCGAGCCGGCCGTCCTGGCCGAGGCGGCCGTTCGGCGCCGCCGTGTCCCCGCGGGCCACCCGCTCGTCCGCCCGGCCGATCAGCCAGTCGCGGCTCGGCACCACGAGGCCGGCGGGGGTGAAGGCGATCTTGCGGAGTTCGGCGTGGCTGCCGGAGTCCTTCCGCCACAGCCCGCTGACGATGTCGACCGCCTCCTCGGGCGTCGCCGCGAACTCCAGGCCCGCGTAGACGGGGGCGCAGGCGTCCAGGCCGAGGTCCTGCGCGGAGAGGCGGCGGCCCAGGCGCCGGGTGAAGACCTCGGCGATCAGCGCGGGGGTGGTGCCCCGGGGCTGCTGGCCGCGCAGCCAGCGCGTCACGGAGGTCTTGTCGTACCGCAGGTCGAGTCCGTGCTCCAGGCCGAGCTGGTCCACCCTTCTGGCCAGGCCCGCGTTGGAGAACCCGGCTTCGGCGATGAGCGCGGCGAGCTGGCGGTTCGGGATGCGCTGCGGGGGTCGTTCCGTCATCTGCTGTGCGGTCTCCTGCCTTCCGGGCCCGGGGGCAAGCCCGTATGGACCCTCATGGAACGGCGTGAATTTAGCGGCCCTCGGCGCCCATACCGCCTCCTTCGCCCCACATTCATCCGATCGTGTGAGGATTGGCGCCGCCGCTGACGTAGACGCCCTCATCCCCCACCCCCGCCGAACCTGCCGGACCGCTTCCCGCGGCGCCGCCGTACAGTGGCTTGGGCGCGAATGACGCATGGTGCCGAGCCGGCCCCGGGACGATCCCCGGAACCCGGCACGGACACCCAGGAGGAGGCACTGCCGTGAGTGAGCTGCGATTCGTCCGTCTGGGCTTCGGCGAGGACGCCGTGGAGTACCAGGTGGCCTGGGACAAGCAGCGCGAGGTGCACGCCGCCCGGTTCGCCGACGAGATCACCGACACCTGTCTGCTCCTGGAGCACCCTCCCGTGTACACGGCGGGCCGGCGCACGGAGGAGAGCGAGCGCCCCCTGGACGGGACGCCCGTCGTGGACGTGGACCGTGGCGGGAAGATCACGTGGCACGGTCCGGGCCAGCTCGTCGGTTACCCGATCCTGAAGCTCCCGCGCCCCGTCGACGTCGTCGCGCACGTCCGCCGCCTGGAGGAAGCGCTGATCCGTACGGCCGCCGAGTTCGGCGTGGAGACCACCCGGATCGAGGGCCGCAGCGGCGTGTGGGTGCTGGGCGACCCGGTGGAGCGGCGTCCGTCGCTCGGAGGGCTCTCGCTGGACTTCGACCCGCGGCTGAGCGACCCGGAGTTCGACCCGCGGCTCAACGGCCCGGAGTACGCCCCGTCCAACGCCGGCCAGCGCCGCGAGGACCGCAAGCTGGCCGCGATCGGCATCCGTGTCGCCAAGGGCGTCACGATGCACGGCTTCGCACTGAACGTGAACCCGGACAACGCCTGGTTCGACCGGATCATCCCCTGCGGGATCCGGGACGCCGGGGTCGCCTCCCTGGCGAGCGAGCTCGGCCGGGACGTCACGATCGAGGAGGTCCTGCCGGTGATCGAGAAGCACCTGCGGGAGGTCCTGGAGAACGCGGACCTGAAGCCGCGCGAGGTGGAGCGGCCCGCCGAGGCCGCCTCGGCCTGAGGAATGCAGAGCTCTGGCCACAGGTTGGCCAGACGTAAGACTTGCGAAGCAACGGGCGTACTCTGGTGTGCGCCGAAGAATCGAAGCACAGGGAGCCGGTCGTGTCCGCAGTCGCACCCGACGGACGCAAGATGCTGCGCCTGGAGGTCCGTAACGCTCAGACCCCCATCGAGCGCAAGCCCGAGTGGATCAAGACCCGGGCGAAGATGGGCCCCGAGTACACGAAGATGCAGAGCCTCGTGAAGAGCGAGGGCCTGCACACGGTCTGCCAGGAGGCGGGCTGTCCCAACATCTTCGAGTGCTGGGAGGACCGCGAGGCCACCTTCCTCATCGGCGGTGACCAGTGCACGCGGCGCTGCGACTTCTGCCAGATCGACACGGGCAAGCCGGAGGCGCTGGACCGTGACGAGCCGCGCCGCGTGGGCGAGTCGGTCGTCACGATGGACCTGAACTACGCCACGATCACCGGCGTCGCGCGCGACGACCTGGAGGACGGCGGCGCCTGGCTGTACGCGGAGACCGTGCGCCAGATCCACGAGCAGACCGCCAACCGTGCGGACGGCCGTACGAAGGTGGAGCTGCTCGCCCCCGACTTCAACGCGGTGCCGGAGCTCCTCGAAGAGGTCTTCGCCTCCCGCCCCGAGGTCTTCGCGCACAACGTCGAGACGGTGCCGCGGATCTTCAAGCGCATCCGCCCGGGCTTCCGCTACGAGCGTTCGCTGGACGTCATCACGAAGGCCCGTGACTACGGTCTGGTCACGAAGTCGAACCTGATCCTCGGCATGGGCGAGACCCGTGAGGAGGTCAGCGAGGCGCTGCGGCAGCTGCACGAGGCCGGCTGCGAGCTGATCACGATCACCCAGTACCTGCGCCCGTCGGTGCGCCACCACCCCGTGGAGCGCTGGGTGAAGCCGCAGGAGTTCGTGGAGCTGAAGGAGGAGGCCGACGAGATCGGCTTCTCCGGCGTGATGTCGGGCCCGCTGGTGCGGTCGTCGTACCGGGCGGGGCGTCTGTTCCAGCAGGCGATGGAGCAGCGCGGCCGCACCGAGGCCGAGACTGTGTGAATTCACGCACAAGTAGTTACCGGCCAGTAGTGGCCGAATCCGCCGCGGCCCGTACGCACTCCCAGGTCAGGGGGCACGTACGGGCCGCGGCGGCGTTCGCGGAGCCGTGCGGATGGCCGCATCAACGTTTCATCAGTGTTTGACCGCCGGGTCATGCCCTGGTAACACCAATCTGTGAGCCTCGTGTCACTCACCGCCACACACGAGGCCGCGCCCCCCCCACCTCGTCTCATCCGTGCTTGAGGGAGGACCCCGTCATGCAGGCCGCGACCCATGTCCGCGCCACCGCGTTCCCGTCCGTCACCGACGCCCTGAGGGCCGTCGAATCGCTGCTGCTCGCCGGCGGCCAGCGGACCGCCCGCCGCAACGCCTGGAACTCCGTCCTGGAGGACCGCCGTCGCGCCAAGGACCGGGTCGAGGCCCAGCATGTGATGGAGGCCGTGGCGGGCCGCGCTTCGCGGGCCACGTAAACTTCAGGACATGGCGAGGAAGGCAAACACGGGCAGCGGTGACGCTGCGAACCAGGGGCGACTGAAGCAGATCGCCCTCACGTACAAGATGACCCGAAAGGCCGATCCGAAGGTCGGGCTTGTCGTCGCGGGCGTGGGCATCGTCGTACTCGGTGTCCTCCTCGCGATCGGCTTCCTGATCGGGCACCCGGTCTATCTGGGCATCCTGGGCTTCATCCTGGCGCTGCTCGCGATGGCGATCGTCTTCGGACGGCGTGCCGAGCGCGCGGCCTTCGGCCAGATGGAGGGGCAGCCCGGCGCGGCGGCCGCGGTCCTGCAGAACGTCGGGCGCGGCTGGACGACGACCCCGGCGATCGCGATGAACAAGAGCCAGGACGTCGTGCACCGCGCGGTCGGCAAGGCCGGCATCGTGCTGGTGGCCGAGGGCAACCCCAACCGGCTGAAGCCGCTGCTCGCGGCCGAGAAGAAGAAGATGGCCCGGATCGTCGTGGACGTTCCGGTGACCGACATCATCGTCGGCAACGGCGAGGGTCAGGTGCCGCTGAAGCAGGTCCGGACGAAGATGCTGAAGCTTCCGCGGGTGCTCTCCGGCCCGCAGGTGACGGCGACCAACGACCGGCTGCGGGCGCTGGGCGACCTGATGAGCAACATGCCGGTGCCGAAGGGCCCGATGCCGAAGGGCATGCGAATGCCGCGCGGCGGAAAGATGCGCTGAGAGTCCTGCTCCGACGAAGGCGCCCCGGGACCGATCGGTCCCGGGGCGCCTTCGTCGTATCGGTCGGAGCGTGATCCGCTCGTCGTCGCTCTCGTCAGATCCGGACCTGTACGGCGCCGGAGAAGCGGTCGTGGAGGCCGCGGCCGTCGCGGTCCCAGATGAGGGCCGGGACGGCGAGGCAGACAAGGACGCTGCGGAAGACCACGCGGAGGAAGCCGAGCCGGCCGCCGTTCACCGAGGCGACCCGGAGCCCGAAGAGCCGCTTGCCGGGGGTCGAGCCGACGGTGCCGACCGTCAGCACGCTCAGGACGAGCAGGATGACGAGGGCCCAGTTGCCGGTCGCCTGGCTGTAGCCGTCGGTGACCAGGCCGTATGCGATCAGCATGCACAGCGCCCAGTCGACGGCGAGGGCGCCCATCCTGCGCCCGGGGCGGGCGATCGAGCCCGGTCCCTCCTCGGGGAGCCCGAGCTGCTGCCCGCGGTAACCGAAGTCCACACCCGCGTCCTCGGCCGCCGCGCGGGGTCCCGAGAGCCACGATCCCATTGCTTGCCTGTTGTCCACGCGTCCACGGTACTGCGCCCGTTTTTGATCACTTCGGCCCGGGTCGGCATCGGCGCTCCGCGATGCCGGCCGGACCCGCCCCGGTTAACTTGGTCGAAACAAATGGGTCATGCTTGAGAAATCCCGTCTGCCTATGGTCGGGTCCAGCGTGTGCCACCGCACTGGCCGCACGACCGAGCTGCAACCCCGCCCCTCCCCGGGCCGGGAGTAGGAGGAGTTGGATGTTCCAGAACGCCGACGAGGCCAAGAAGTTCATCAAGGACAACGACGTCAAGATGGTCGACGTCCGTTTCTGTGACCTTCCGGGAGTGATGCAGCACTTCACGATCCCGGCGACGGCGTTCGACCCGTCCGAGGAGCTCGCCTTCGACGGCTCGTCGATCCGCGGCTTCCAGGCCATCCACGAGTCCGACATGGCGCTGCGCGCCGACCTGTCGACGGCCCGCCTGGACCCGTTCCGCCGCGACAAGACGCTGAACATCAACTTCTTCATCCACGACCCGATCACGGGCGAGCAGTACAGCCGTGACCCGCGCAACATCGCGAAGAAGGCCGAGGCGTACCTCGCCTCCACCGGCATCGCCGACACCGCGTACTTCGGCCCCGAGGCGGAGTTCTACGTCTTCGACTCGGTCCGCTTCAGCACGGCGGCCAACGAGGGCTTCTACCACATCGACTCCGAGGCCGGCGCCTGGAACACCGGCGCGCTCGAGGACAACCGTGGCTACAAGGTCCGCTACAAGGGCGGCTACTTCCCGGCCCCGCCGGTCGACCACTTCGCCGACCTGCGCGCGGAGATCTCCCTGGAGCTGGAGAACGTCGGCCTCCAGGTAGAGCGTCAGCACCACGAGGTCGGCACCGCCGGCCAGGCCGAGATCAACTACAAGTTCAACACGCTGCTCGCCGCGGCCGACGACCTGATGCTCTTCAAGTACATCGTGAAGAACGTCGCCTGGCGCAACGGCAAGACCGCGACGTTCATGCCGAAGCCGATCTTCGGCGACAACGGCTCGGGCATGCACGTCCACCAGTCGCTGTGGCAGAACGGCGACCCGCTGTTCTACGACGAGCAGGGC
Organism: Streptomyces sp. NPDC029139; assembly: GCF_055564335.1. Classification (NCBI taxonomy): domain Bacteria; kingdom Bacillati; phylum Actinomycetota; class Actinomycetes; order Kitasatosporales; family Streptomycetaceae; genus Streptomyces; species Streptomyces sp. NPDC029139. Next base: position 477,806 of record NZ_JBVHWN010000002.1, read on the forward strand.
TACGCGGGCCTGTCGGACACCGCCCGCTACTACATCGGCGGCATCCTGAAGCACGCCCCGTCGCTGCTGGCCTTCACCAACCCGACGGTGAACTCGTACCACCGCCTGGTCCCCGGCTTCGAGGCCCCGGTCAACATGGTCTACTCGCAGCGCAACCGCTCCGCGGCCATGCGTATCCCGATCACGGGCTCGAACCCGAAGGCCAAGCGCGTCGAGTTCCGCGCGCCGGACCCGTCCTCGAACCCGTACCTCGCCTTCTCGGCGCTGCTCCTCGCGGGCCTCGACGGCATCAAGAACAAGATCGAGCCGGCCGAGCCGATCGACAAGGACCTCTACGAGCTGGCTCCCGAGGAGCACGCGAACGTCCAGCAGGTCCCGACCTCCCTCCCGGCGGTCCTCGACGCCCTCGAGGCGGACAACGAGTACCTCCAGGCCGGCGGTGTCTTCACCTCCGACCTGATCGAGACCTGGATCGACTACAAGCGCACGAACGAGATCGCCCCGATCCAGCTGCGCCCGCACCCGCACGAGTTCGAGCTCTACTTCGACCTCTAGATCGCGCGGCCGACCGTTTCGGCCCGCCGACCGCCCCGAGGCCCCGCCGCTCCTTCCGGAGCGGCGGGGCCTCGGGCCGTTCTTGGGCTTCGGGGTCAGCGGCCGTAGCGGATCAGGGCGCGGACCATGCGGCAGGTGGTCTCGGAGGGCGGGTGGATGCCGAGGAGTTCGGCCGTGATGCGTATCTTCGCGTTGCCCGCCTTCGCCGGGTCGTGGACGCCCGCGTCGAGGAGGGCGATCGCGAGGCGCATGGCCTTCAGGCGGCGGTTGTGGGTGATGTACCACTCGCGGGGACGGCCCGCGGGCAGCGGCTGCTTCCGGAGGGGTTTCCAGGGTTCGATGGACGGTGTCCGGATCATGGCGACGGCCATGGGCGACCTCCTGACGAACGGTGGGTGCGGGCCCTCCCCGGGACCCTCACCTTCACCCCCTATTTTAGCCGCCCCCACTGACAATCGCCCCTGGCCAGACGGGGTTTGATGGGTCGTGGGGCGGCCCTGGGGGAGTACCGTGGGCGCATGGAGATCTGGATCAATCCCGCCTGTTCCAAGTGCCGCGGCGCCATCGACCTGCTCGACGCCGAGGGCGCCTCGTACACCGTCCGCCGCTATCTCGAGGACGTGCCGAGCACGGACGAGATCAGGGACGTCCTGGCGCGGCTCGGGCTCGAACCCTGGGACATCACGCGGACCCAGGAGGCCGTCGCCAAGGAGCTGGGGCTGAAGGAGTGGCCACGGGACGAGGCGAACCGGGACCGGTGGGTGGAGGCGCTCGCGGCGCATCCCAAGCTGATCCAGCGGCCGATCATCACGGCGGAGGACGGTACGGCCGTGGTGGCGCGGACGGACGAGGCCGTACGGGACGCCCTGTCACGCTGACGCCAGGAAGCGCGCGATCCGGTCGTACGTCTCCGGCGGGGACGCCACCGGCAGGGTGTGGTGCGTGGCCCCGGGCAGCGTCGCCGTCTCCACCCCGGGGACGGTTGCCCGCGCCCGGGCCGCCGCTCTCGCGATGTCGTGGGCGCGGCTGCGCTCGGCGAGCAGAACGAGCGTCGGCGGACGCAGGGTGCTCAGCTCCGCCGCCGCCGGACGCGGGCCGGTGACCGGGCGGACGGTGGGGAAGCCGGCGGCCAGCGCGTCCAGCCGGCGCCATTCCGGGTCGAGTGGCGCGCCGCCCGTCTCCCAGCGCAGGAACGCGGCGTTCCGGGCCGGGGTGGGGCGCAGCAGCATCGGCAGGGCCCGGAGGAGATAGCGGGGGCTGAAGCCGGTGAAGCAGTTGGTGGGGTCGAGGAGGACGAGCCGGTCGACCCGGGCCGGTGCGGCGAGGGCGTACCGGAGGGCGATCCAGGCGCCGTAGGAGTGGCCCACCAGGCCGGCGGAGCGGAGCCCGAGGGCGTCGAGGAGGCTGGTGAGCCAGGCGGTCAGATCCTCGGCGGTACGCAGGGGGTTCCCGTCCTCCGGGACGCTGCGGCCCGGCTCCCCGATGAGGTCGACGGCGTGGACGCGGTGGGTCCGGCCCAGCACGGCGGCCGTGGCGTACCAGCCGGTGGCGGTGGCGCCGCCGCCCGGCAGGAGGAGCACGGGCGGGGCGCCCTCGGGGCCGTAGCTGATCAGATGGGTCCTGCCGTGCGCCGTGGCCTGCTCGGAGGTGGTGGTGCCGGCGGGCCAACGGGCGAGGACCGCGTCGTAGGCGGCGGGAAAGCTGTCGGAGATGGCGGCGGGCGGCACGGGCATGGCGGATGACCTCTCGCTCGGCAATAATCTCGCTGAGCGAGATAGTAGAAGGGTGGGCGGGGGAATGACAGGGTCACCGGAACTGAACGTCTTTCACGAGCTGCGCGCGGTCACGGTCGAATTCGGCCTGAGGCAGGGCGAGTTCGCCGCGCGCAACGACATGCACGCCACGGACCTCCGGGCCCTGATCCGCCTGCTCGACGCCGAGCGCGTGGGGACGGACGCGACCGCCGGATGGCTCGGCGCCCAGCTCGGCCTCCACTCCGCCGGGACGACCGCCGTCATCGACCGCCTCGAACGGCTCGGCCACCTCGCCCGCGTCCGGGACGACCGCGACCGGCGCCGCGTGCTGCTGCGGGTTCAGGAGAGCGCCAAGGAACTGGGGCGGGCGGCCTTCGGGCCGGTGATCGAGGGGACGGTGGCACTGCTGCGGGAGTTCGACGAGCGGGAGGTCGAGGCGGTGCGGCGGTTCCTGACGGGCGTACGGGAGATCATGGGCGCGGGCGCGTCCGGGGAAGGGGACGGGGACGGGGGCGGGAAGGGATCCGGACCCGGGATCGGGGGCGTGCCCCGGACCGGGGACGTGCCCGGGGGCGCGTCCCCGGGCACGTCCGGGTCGGGAAGAACACGGGGGTAGGAGACATGGTCGGCTTTTATCAATCCGCGCTGGAGGGCGTCGCCGGCAACCCCGCGCTCCCGGCGCCGCTGCTGCTGCGTCTGCTCGTCCATGACGACGGAGGCGACGGCCCGCCGTTCCAGGCGCTCCGGCGCGCGGATCTGCCCGAGTCGGCCGTCGCGGCGATCGTGGCCCACCCCAACCCGCAGACCAGGATCACCTTCGCGATCAGCGGGCAGGTGCAGCCGGAGCGGCGGGCGCGCCTCGTCGACGACCCCTCCCCCACGGTGCGGGCGGCTCTGGCGCACGGACCGGAGCGGTGGGACCGTCGTGCGACGGTCTCCCCCTTGCCCGACGCCGTGTGCGCCCGGCTGCTCGACGACCCCGAACCCGCCGTACGCCGGGCCCTGCTGGACTCACCGTTTCTGACGCCGTCCTTCGTGGCCTCGCTCACCACGCACCCCGAACCGGCCGCGCGCCGGCGCGCGACGCAAGCCTGGGACACGGTGCCGCCGGACGGACGCGCGGCCCTGCTTGCCGACCCGGACCCGGAGGTGCGACGCGCCGCCGCCCTCCAGGAGTGCCACCGGGACGCGCGGCTCACCGCCGAGCTCCTTCGCGACCCGGGCTCCGTCGCCGAGGCGCTGCGCCGGGGGCTCCTCGACCCGGCCGACGCCGAACGGCACGCCGCCGAGCGCACGCACCTGCTCGCGCTCGCCGAGAACCCGTCCCTGCCGCCCGGCCTCGTGGAGCGGCTCGCGGTCGATCCCGACGCCGACGTGCGGCTCGCGGTCTCGATCAGGCCCGAGCTGACGGAGGAGCGGCGCGCCGCGATCGACTACGCGGTGGGCCCGTACGACCGCCCGGACGTGGCGTGGGTGCAGGACGGCATCGCGGACGGGGAGGTGCTGCGGCGGGCCGCGACCTCCCGGCATCCGCTGCTTGCCCGCGCCGCCGCCAGGAGCCCCCATCTGGCACCGGACCTGCTGCGGCTGCTGGCCGGGGAGGAGGACCCGGTGGTGGACACGTCCCTGGCCCTCCACCATCCCGACACCCCTGAAGAGGTCCTGATGCGGGTGTACGCGCGGCTCGGCGGGACGTTCTCCGCCTGGATGGCCGACACCCACCCCCGCTTCCCCCGCGAGGGCCTCGCCGCCCGCTACGCGGACCATCCCGAGGCGATCTACCGTCTGTTGGCGGTCCGCGATCCGGCCGCCACGCCCGAGCTGATCGAACGGCTCAGTCACGACCCGGAGTTCATAGTGCGGCGTGACGCGACCGGCGACCCGCGCCTCCCCCTCCCCCGGCTCCGGGAAGCCCTCGCTCGGGAAGACCTGGCCTACGCGGCGGCCGGCAACCCGGCGCTCCCCGAGAGCGACATGGCCGCTGTCCTGGACCGGGCCGGAGTGCCCGCGTGAGCGAGGGCGGTGGGGCCGCCGAGGCCATCGGCGAGGGCGGTGCGGTGCCCGAGGCCCCCGGCGAGGGCGGCGGGGCCGCCGAGGCTCCCGGTGACAGCGGTGGTGTCGCCGAGGTCCTCGGCGTCGATCTGCACCTGGAGCTGACCGGCGCGGGCAGCCGGCGGGCCGTGCTGATCAGGGCCCTGCGCGAGGCGGTACGGAGCGGGCGGCTGACCGCCGGAACGCGGCTGCCACCGTACCGGTCGCTCGCCGCCGACCTGGGCGTGGCCCGCAACACCGTCGCCGACGCGTACGCGGAGCTGGTCGCCGAAGGATGGCTGACCTCCCGTCAAGGGTCGGGCACCCGGGTCGCCGAGCGGGTCGCGGCGCCGGAGCCCGAGGGCGCGCCACGGGACACGGTACGGGCCCTCCCGTACGACCTCGTCCAGGGCAAGCCGGACCCGGCGGCCTTCCCCCGTACGGCCTGGCTGGCCTCTGCGCGGCGGGCCCTGACGGCCGCGCCGCACGACGCCTTCGGCGTCGGCGATCCCCGCGGGCGCGTGGAGCTGCGGCGGGAACTCGCCGGGTACCTGGCGCGGGTGCGCGGGGTGCGGACCGGGCCGGACCGGATCGTGGTCTGTTCGGGCGCGGCCCACGCGCTGCGCCTCCTCGCCCGGGTCGTGCCCGGGCCATGGGCGGTGGAGGGGTACGGGCTGCCCTTCCACCGGGGGCTGCTCGCGGAGGCCGGGGTCCGGACCGTGCCGGTGGCCGTCGACGAGGAGGGGGCCCGCGTCGGCGACATCCCCCGGGGGCCCGGCGCGGTGCTGCTGACGCCCGCGCACCAGTTTCCGACGGGCGGGCCGCTGCATCCCGGGCGGCGCGCGGCCGCCGTCGACTGGGCGCGGACGAGCGGTGGTTTCGTCCTGGAGGACGACTACGACGGGGAGTTCCGCTACGACCGCCGGCCCGTCGGCGCGCTCCAGGGCCTCGACCCCGAGCGCGTGACCCTGATCGGATCGGTCAGCAAGAGCCTCTCCCCCACCCTCCGGATCGGCTGGATGGTGCTTCCGGGCGGCCTGGTGGACGGTGTGGTGGCGGCCAAGGGCGTACGTGAGCCGTACTCCTCCGCCACCGAGCAGCTCACCCTCGCCGACTTCCTCGCCTCGGGCGCGTACGACCGGCATGTGCGGCGGATGCGCCGGCGCCATCGCGAGCGCCGTGACCGGCTGGTGGAGATCCTCACGGAGCGGGTCCCGGAGGTACGGGTGACGGGGATCGCCGCCGGGCTGCACGCCGTGGTGGAGCTTCCGCCGGGGACGGAGCGTGCGGCGCTCGCGGCGGCGGAGCGCCACGGGGTCGCGGTGGAGGGGCTGACCGGATACCGGCATCCGGACGCGGCCGGAGCCGTGCGGAGGGACGGGCGGAGCGGGATGGAAGGGCTGGTGGTGGGGTACGCGACGCCGCCCGAGCGGCTGTACGGCGGAGCCCTCGACGCCCTGTGCAACGCCCTCCGTTCCGTACTGCGCTGAACCCGCGTTGAGCGGAATCGGCGCGCTCCTCGTATCTGACGCCACAGGAACCGACAGGAAACGAACGGAGCCTCACGTGTCACGCAGGAAAACGCTCAGCCGGAAGAAGAAGATCGCGCTGGTGACGGGTGCCCTCGTGCTCGCCGGGGGAACGGCGGTGGTGTTGACCGGTACGAGCCAGGCGTCCGTGGCCTGCGACGGCCTGGCCACGGCGCTCGCGAACAACGAGCGGTTCATCGCGGACCAGCGCGCTCAACCGGACGCGCTGTCGCAGGCGCGGATCGCCAACCGGGAGGCGGTGATCGCCGAGATCCGGCGCAAGCAGGCGGCGTCGGGGTGCGGCGACGAAGGCGCGGGGGCGGACGCGGGTGCGGGAGCTGACGCGGGTGCCGGGGCAGGTGCGGGAGCTGACGCGGGCGCGGACGGGGACGCGGGTGCGGGCGTGGGTGCGGGCGGTGCGGAGGAGGCGGCTCCCTCCGCGCCGGCCGCGCAGCCCGATGGTGCCGGCGGTGGCGGCGGGTCCGGGGAGGTCGTCTGCGCCGGTTCCACCGTCACGCTCTCCGGCGAGGGCGGCGCCCCGGCCGCGTCGAGCAACCAGTTCCCGCTCGGTACGCGCCTCAAGGTGACCAACCTCGACAACGCCCGATCGACCACCGTCGAGGTCACGTCCACCTCCGGCAGCTGCGTCCTGCTCAACGACGCGGCCTTCGAACAGGTCCGTGAGCCGGGCAAGTTCCTGATCCGCAAGGCCCGCATCGAGCGGGTGGGCTAGGCCGTGTCCCCGCCAGGGGCCTGGCCGGTCCGTCCGATGTGCTCGGCGATCTCCATGAGCCGGGGGTGCAGACGGCGTCCGGCACCGAACAGTTCGATGCCCAGGAGCCGCCCCTGGGAGTCGAGGTCGAGCACCGCCGTCATGTCGTCGTCCCCGGCGATCACCTGTTGGACGGCCTCGCCCGGGGCGATCCTGTCGACGAGGTAGATGTACGCGTTGTCCGCCTCGGCGTCGTATTCGACTCGCACGGCCGGCCCCTCAGGCGGTGGGCCCGCTCGGGCCCACCGCCTCCTCCGCCCGGGTCAGGATCTCCGTGAGCCGCGCCCCGAACCGGGCGTCGCACCCGTGCGGAACCCCCGTCCGCGCCGACTCGACGAGCGCGTCCACCGCCCCGCCGAACGCCTCCAACGCCCCGTCCCACCCGGGCATCACGGCCCGGCCGCGCTCGCCGTACAGCGTGAGCGCGGCCTCCGCCGCCTCCGGCGGGGCGGAGAGGGTCAGCGTCGCCGTGCTGCTCGCGCCCGAGGCGTGCCGCAGGACCAGGTGCCGGGTGTCGGCCGGGCCCCGTGCGGCCGTCACCTCGGTGACGTCGCCGAGCACCGGGAGGTACACGGAGAGCACGTGCGGCCCCACGTCCCAGAGGCCGCCCTTGTCGCGCCGCCACGGCGAGTCGGCGTACGCGCTCGTCGAACCGGCGGCGTAGAGCGAGCCGAGCCAGTGCGCCTCGCCCAGGAACCAGCCGCCCGCCGCCGCCTGTTCGTCGATCCACCGCGCGGTCGGCTCCGCGAACCGGAGCGTGCAGAAGACGACGGACGCGACTCCGGCCCGCCCGGCCGCCTCCGCCACCTCGCGGGCCGCCGCGGGCGTCGTGGCCACGGGCTTGTCCAGCAGCAGATGGCAGCCGGCGGCCGCCGCGCGGACGGCGAGGGGGGCCTGGACGTCCGGCGGCAGGGCGAAGGCGACGGCGTCGCACGCCGCGAAGAGGGCGTCCACGTCGTCGTAGGCGGCCGTTCCGGAGGCGCCGGCGAGTTCGGCCGCCGCCTCGGCCCGCCGGCCCCACACCCCCACGAACTCGACACGGCCGCGCGCGGCGTGCGCGGCGAGCGCGGGGGCGTGGGTGCGGGCGGCCCAGGGGCCGGTGCCGAGAAGTCCGATACGGGGTGTGCGGCGGGTGAACGTGGTCATCCCCCCAGTCTGCCGGGGGCGCCGCCCCATCGCGGCCCCCACCGGGCGCGGGGAAATCGGTGGACCCCCGCCCCTCCCCCGGTGCTACGTTTCGTCCGCCGGTCGCGGGACTCCGGCGCGACTTCCGGGACCTGCCTCTGAAGCAACGTTTTCGCTGTTCGCGCCCCCATTCCCCGGCCGGCGCCCATGCCACTGGGAGGGGGCCCATGCAGGAGACGTTCTCCGACCTGATCGCCGCCGAGGACGTCCTGCTCTTCGTCAACGCGGCCGTCACCGCCACCGGGCAGCGGGAGTTCCGCTCCTCCGCCGGGGAGCAGCGGCTGTCCCTCGCCTTCCTCCACGAGTACGTCCGGGTCAACTACCGCCCCGTGTACGCCGCCGCGCTCGCCCTCGACATCAACGACCACAACGCGGCCCTGATCATCGAGCACCTGCTGCGCACCCCCCGGGAGGCCGGGGAGCAGGAGGGGCGGCTGATCGCCGCGCGGCTCACGCGGCTGCCCCCGCAGCGCGTCTACCGGCTGTTCCGCTCCCTGCGCGCCGCCAAGGTCAACAACCGCCGCACGCGGGCGATCGTCCGGGACTGGCTCGCCGCCCGCCCCGACCTCGGGCACGACGCCGTCAAGTACCGCGCCGGACTGAAGGCCGCCGCCCGTCACGCCCATCTCCCCCTGCCCGGCGCCGAACCGGGGGACTTCCTCTTCGCGCCCGGCCGCCGGGTCCGCTACGAGCACGCGCTCCTCGACGCCCACCGCCGCGCGCACCACGAGCAGGGAGCGCTGTACGAGCTGCCGTTCACCGTCGCCGAGGGGTTCGCGGCGAGGCACGGCATACCGCGCGAGGTCTTCCTGGAGCGGATCACGCCCCGGATGACGCGCCTGGAGCGGTTGCGTACGGCACGGGCGACCGATCTGGCCGTCATGCCGCTGACCCGGCTCGCCCTCTACGTCCTCTCCCTCCCCCTCGGGGAGCGGGTGGCGCGCCGCGCCGAGCTGACGGCGGCGCTGCGGGCTGCCGCGCGCCGGGTGGCGGGGCCGTACGCCGGGACGTGGGGCCGGGTCGCGGCGGTCCTCGACGACAGCTACTCGGCCTCCGGTTCGACCGTGAAGCGGCGCCGCCCGCTCGCGGTGGCCCTGGGCTGCCACTTCCTCCTCGGGGCGCTCGCGGCTCCGGGGACGTACTCCGCGCACTGGACCTCCGGCGCCGGTGACCCGCTGCTCGTACGGCCGTGGGGGCCGACCCCGCTGGGCATGAGGATCCTCGACGCCCTGGAGGGCCCGGGCGGCGGCGGCCCCGACAGCCCCGGGCCCGACCGGCTGGTGATCGTCTCGGACGGCTGGGACAACGCGCCGCCGGGGCTCGCCGGCGAGGTGCTGCGCGTCTGGCGGACCCGGCTCGACCCGGAGCGGCGGACCAGCGCCGTCCATGTGAACCCCGTATACGACGCCGACGGTTTCGACGTGCGCCGGCTCGCGCCGAGCGTGCCGACCGCCGGGATCAGGGACGCGGAGGACCTGGCCGCGCTGGTGGAGATCGCCCAGTTCGCCGAGGGGCGGACCGGGCTCGCGGAGCTCCGGGCGTATCTGGACCGGCGCGTGGAGCTGTTCCTGAAGGGGGCGTCTCGGTGAGCGGGATCGATCTGGCCGGACTGGAGGTCCGGCCCGCCCAGGTGTGGGGCGGTGTCCGGCTGGTCCCGCTGGTCCGGCCCGAGCCGGTGGAGGGGCTGCGGCTCCACCGCGAGGTGTACGGGGGTGACGGTGTGGTCGATCTCGGGGACCGAACGACGTACACCTCGTACATCCCGCACGGCTTCGTCGCGGACTGGTCCGGTGACGAGCGCGAGGCGGCGGCGTACGGCACCCGGCTCGGGGACGAGGCCCCGCACGCCGTTCCCGTACGCCGGCATCACCGTCTCGCCAAGCGGCGGCAGGGCGCACCGTCGGGCGGGAAGAGGCTCCGTTTCCTCCCGCTCCATCTGGCCCTGGAGGGCTATCTGGCGCTCCACTTCGGCGGGCCGTCCATCGTCTGGGACGAGTGGTCCCAGCAGGCGGTACGCCGGGGCCTGTCGCCACGCGCCGAGGCGGCGTACGCGGGGTGGCGTGTGCCGGGGCTCGCGGAGGCGCTGCGGATCTTCGAGATCCACCCGGGGCAGTGCGGGCTGCTGCTGTACGTCGCCGACTCCCTGGCGGCGGCGTTCGTCGTCCCGCACCCGGAGGACTACCGCGTGCTGCACCCCACGCTGGTCGAGGACCTGTACGGGGAGGTGGTGCACCAGTACGCCTTCTACGGTGCTCCGGTGCCGGAGTTCACGGCACGCATCCGGGACGAGGGCGGCTCGATCCGCACGCCGGCGGACCTGCGGGCGGCCGCCCGGGCGCAGGAGCGGGCCTGGGCGGCGGCGCACGACGGCCTGATGGCCCGGGACCTGCTGGGGACCTCGTACGCCTTCGAGCGGGTCTATCGGATGGATTCCTATGATCTGTACCGTTTCCTCCCACCGTTTCGACGGACGGGTGAGGAGCAGCACATCGGCGAGCTGATCTCCGACCGCAAGGGGCGCACGCTCTACCTGAAGACCTTCCGGCTCTCCGAGAACCAGATCCGGCGGGGCCATCTGCTGCGCCGTCTCGCGGACTGCGACTGGCACCTGGGGCGGACGGCGGAAGCGCTCGGGACGACGTACGCCGAGGTCGTGCGGCGCGTGGCCGCCGCCGGCCTCGGTTCGCTGCTGAACGCCCACGTGATCGCACAGCGGCTGCGGGAAACACAGGATCGCTGAGTAACACGGGGTTCACATATGGGCAACGGACGGGAAATCCGGTGTTGCCAAGCTGCGCGCAGACACAGACACCGCAGCTCTCGCAGCGTCGCGAGCCGCAGCACGCTCCCCGCAGCAGCACGCAAAAGGATGAGGCCCGTGACCTTCAAGGCTGAGTACATCTGGATCGACGGCACCGAGCCGACCGCGAAGCTTCGCTCGAAGACGAAGATACTGCCGGGCACGGGCGCGACCCTCGACGAGCTGCCGATCTGGGGCTTCGACGGATCCAGCACGAACCAGGCCAAGGGCCACGCCTCGGACCGTGTCCTCAAGCCGGTCTTCGTCTGCCCGGACCCGATCCGCGGCGGTGACAACCTGCTGGTGATGTGCGAGGTCCTGAACACGGACATGACGCCGCACGAGTCGAACACCCGTGCCGCGCTGGCCGAGGTCTACGCGAAGTACGCCGCGCAGGAGCCGATCTTCGGCATCGAGCAGGAGTACACCTTCTTCGACGGCGAGCGTCCGCTCGGCTTCCCGGTCGGCGGCTTCCCGGCCCCGCAGGGCGGCTACTACTGCGGTGTCGGCGCCGACGAGATCTTCGGCCGTGACGTCGTCGAGGCGCACCTGGAGAACTGCCTGAAGGCGGGCCTGGGCATCTCCGGCATCAACGCCGAGGTCATGCCCGGCCAGTGGGAGTTCCAGGTCGGCCCGCTGGCGCCGCTCGAGGTCGCGGACCAGCTGTGGGTGGCGCGCTGGCTGCTCTACCGCACGGCCGAGGACTTCAAGGTCTCGGCGACGCTGGACCCGAAGCCGGTGAAGGGCGACTGGAACGGCGCGGGCGCGCACACCAACTTCTCCACGAAGGCGATGCGCGAGGGCTACGACGCGATCATCACCGCGTGCGAGTCCCTGGGCGAGGGCTCCAAGCCGCTCGACCACGTCAAGAACTACGGCGCGGGCATCGACGACCGCCTGACGGGTCTGCACGAGACCGCCCCGTGGGACGAGTACTCCTACGGCGTCTCGGACCGCGGCGCCTCGGTCCGCATCCCGTGGCAGGTCGAGCAGGACCAGAAGGGCTACATCGAGGACCGCCGTCCGAACGCGAACGTGGACCCCTACGTGGTGACGCGTCTGCTGGTCGACACCTGCTGCGAGGCCCTGGAGAAGGCCGGCCAGGTCTGATCCGCGAGGCTCTACGAGAAGGGGGCGCCCACCGGCCACGGTGGGCGCCCCCTTCATTTGTCGCGAACAACCGGGACTGTTTTCCATTCCCGAGTAGTACACTAGGGATATGGCCATCAAGCAGAACGACACCTCGACGGGTCGCCTCGACCTCGAGCCGTTCTGGCCTTCCCGGCAGCACCACGACTTCGACCGGTGCTGTCGGCGCGTGAGGAACGCGTCGACCCCCTAACGCCCGACCGGCCCCTCGTCCGGTTCAGCGGCCTTCGGCCGACGCGCATGACGTACGACACCCGTCCGTCCGTTTCTCCGCGCGAAAGAGCTGAGCTTTCATGGCCCACACCCAGACCGGCACCGCGTCCCTGACCGCCGTCCGTCCCCACCGTGCCCGACTCCGTGCCGTCGACCCCGACGAGGTCGTCGGCCTCGCCCGTGTCGCGGACCTCCTGCCGCCCGGCGCCACGCTGCTGCCCGCCCCCGCGCACGCGCTGCCCACAGTGCCGGGACGCCCGCCGATGGTCGGGTACCTGGTGCTGCTGCCCGCCGACCAGCAGCCGCACCTGCCGGACCCGGGCCGGCCGCCGCACGTGCCGGCCGAGGAACCCGGGCCCGAGGAACGGGGGCCGGTCTCCATCGACACCGTACGGCGGATCGCCCTGGTGGACGGGCGGCCGATGGATCTCACGTACCTCGAGTTCGAACTGCTCGCCCACCTCGTCGCCCACCCGCACCGGGTGCACACCCGCGACCAGTTGGTCACGACGGTCTGGGGGTACGGGCACGTGGGCGACGGGCGGACCGTCGATGTCCATGTCGCCCGACTGCGCCGCAAGCTGGGCGCCGAGCACCGCCGCACGATCCAGACCGTGCGGCGGGTCGGCTACAAGTACACGCCCTGATCAGGCCGCTCCCGACCTCGCCCGGGCCACCAGGCCGAGGGCGAGGTCGACCACCAGGAACGCCACCAGGCTGAGGCCCAGCATCGGGACGAACCAGCCCACGAGGGCCGTCGCCGCGAGGAGCGGCAGCAGCATCGTCGGCGGGACCTTTCGCCAGGCACCGCGCGCGACAGGCCGGCCGGGTCGGCGCAGCCACCACATCCGGTAGCCCCAGAGGATCAGCAGGACGAGGGCGAGCGCGAGGGCCGCCAGGGCGAGTTGGTTGAACAGGCCGAGGAAGACACCCGTGTGGGCGTCGATGCCGAAGCGGGTCAGCTGGGCGAGCACCGGGTAGTCGGCGAACCGCAGTTCGTCCATGACCGTGCCGTCGGCCGGGTTCACCGCCACGGAGTCCAGGTGGACGGGGAACTGGGTGTCGGTCTCCTTGACGACGTAACCCTTGCCCTCGGTGGGCAGGACGACGGACGTCCGGCCCTCGACGCCCCGGGCGCGGGCCGCCTCGACGACCCGGTCGATGCCGACGTCCGGACCCTTGGCGGCCGGGGCCTGGTGACCGCCGCCGTGGCCCTCGTGCTCCGAGGAGCCGCCGGCCGCGCCTTCGAGGGTGGCGGAGACGGTCGGGGTGGCGCCGCCGAGCTGGTCCTGGACCGCGCCGATGTTCTCGCCCGCGTACCGCGACCAGGTCAGGCCGGTGGCGGAGAGCAGGACCAGTCCGGTGACGGCCCACAGGCCGACCGCGCCGTGCCAGGAGAGGGTGCGGCGGCGGGACTTCGGGCCGCGCTCGGGGACGAGGAGGGCGCGGCGGTTCTTCCGCTTGCGGCCGATCCAGAGCGCCAGACCGCCGAGGGCGATCACCCACAGCCAGCTGGCGGCCAGTTCGCTGTAGTTGCGGCCGAGGTCGCCGAGGTGCAGATCGCGGTGGAGTTCGTCGATCCAGGTGCGCAGCGGGAGGGCGCCCGAGCCGCCGTAGCTGGGCAGTTGTCCGCGTATCTCCGCGGTGTACGGGTCGACGAAGACGGCGAGGGACGTGCCCTCCTCGACGTCGGGGTCGGCCATGAGGACGCGGGTGGTGGCACCGTCCTCGGCGGAGGGCCAGACGGCGGTGACGGTGCCGTTGGGGTTGACCTTGGTGGCGGCGTGGACCTGCTGCGAGAGGGGCAGGACCGTGTCGCCGACCGGGACTTCGAGTTCGTGCGCGTACAGGACCTTCTCGGCCTGGAAGGAGAGCGCGTAGAGGAGGCCGCTGGCGGCGGCGACGAGCAGGAAGGGGGCGATGAGGACGCCCGCGTAGAAGTGCAGGCGCAGGACGAGGGGGCGCAGGGCGCTCCAGGTCCCCTTTCCGCCGCCGCTCGCGGCGGCCGCGTCGGGGGTGGTGGCCGCGTCGGGGGTGGTGGCCGCGTCGGGGGTGGGGGGCGCTTCCGTGGTGTCCGTGTCCGGGCGCGCGGGATCGTCAATGGTCATGACAGTCCTAGGAGTCGGTGTCGACAGGGGGAATCGGCCCCCGGGTCAGACGTGTGCTCCGAGGGCTGTGGCGCGGGGTACGGACAGCCGGGGCGGCCCGCGCCGGGAGAGGGTGTGCGCGAGGACGACGCCGTGCAGCCGGCGGGTGCGCGGGAGCGGGCGTACGGGCTGCGGGAGTTCGGGTGTGCGGACGACACCGAGCAGCAGGCGGAGGGGGGTGAAGGCGAGGGCCCCGACCGTCCGGGCGAGCGCGAAGAGCGCGGCCTCGCCTCGCGCCAGCCAGAGGCCGCAGATCAGTGCGGCGAGGAGGTGGGCGGCGAGCATCCCGAGGGAGGTGTGACCGTCTGCCGTTCCCGTCGCCGTCTGCGCCACGGCCGTCCGCGCCACGGCCACGTGGTCCGCCATGCCCGCGTGAGCCGTGGCCGCGTGGTCCGCCATGCCCGCGAGGTCCGCCGTCGCCCCATGGTCCGCCCGCGTCGCGCGATGCGTGTCTCCGCCGTGCGTTCCGCCCGCCGAGAAGAGCAGGTGCAGCGCGGCCTGTACGGCGGCCAGGCCGCCGGAGAGCGCGTACGCGCCGTGTTGGCGGCCGCCCGCCAGCCAGGCCAGCGCGCCGGTGACGGCGAAGGCCGCGTACAGCGACCCGGCGGGGAGGTCATGCGCAGACATGAACGAATGCCCCATGGCCGCCAAAGTCACGCATACCGCCGCGAAGAGCGCGGCTCGCACGGCGCGTATCGGCGAGCAGGGGTCGGTCATGATGCGGACATGGTGGCATCCCGCCGTCCACCGCGGGAGACCGCCTCCATGTTTCTCCCGTAGAGGAACCGCTGGGTGCGGAGCCGTCCGGCCGTGCACAGTCGTGACATGAGACTTCTGATCTTGGGCGGGACCGAATTCGTGGGGCGTGCCGTGGCCGAGGCCGCACTCGCCCGGGGCTGGGACGTGACGCTCTTCCACCGTGGCCGGCACGAGCCGCCGGCCGGGACCTCCTCCCTGCTCGGCGACCGTACGACTCCTGACGGGCTGGCCGCCCTCGCGTCCGGGGAGAAGCCCGCGTGGGACGTGGTCGTGGACACGTGGTCCGCGGCGCCCTCGGCGGTGCGGGACGCCGCCCGGCTGCTCGCTGACCGGGTGGACCGGTATGTCTACGTGTCGAGCCGCTCGGTGTACGCCTGGCCGCCGGCGGCGGGTCTGGCGGAGGACGGTCCACTGGTGGAGGGCTCGCCGGACGCCGGTGACGTGCCGTACGGGGAGGCCAAGCGGGGCGGCGAGCTGGCGGCCGTCGGGGCGTTCGGGGCCGACCGGACGCTCCTCGTCCGCGCGGGACTGATCATCGGTCCGTACGAGAACGTGGGCCGGCTGCCCTGGTGGCTGGGGCGGATCGCCCGGGGCGGCCCGGTCCTGGCACCGGGGCCGCGCACGCTGCCGTTGCAGTACATCGACGTGCGCGATCTGGCCGAGTGGACGCTCGACGCGGCCGGGGCCGGCCTCTCGGGGCCGTACAACCTGGTCTCGCCGCCCGGGCACACCACCACGGGCGAGCTGCTCGACGCCTGTGTGCGGGCGACCGGCTCCGACGCCGAGCTGCGCTGGACGGACCCCGAGACGCTCCTCGCGGCGGGGGTCGAGCCGTGGTCCGACCTGCCGGTCTGGATCCCGCCGGGCGAGCTGTACGACGCGATGCACACCGCCGATGTCTCCAAGGCGCTCGCGGCGGGGCTGCGCTGCCGCCCGGTGGACGAGACGGTGCGGGGCACCTGGGCGTGGCTGGAGTCGATCGGCGGATCGGCGCCGCAGCGCCCGGACCGGCCGCAGGTCGGTCTCTCCCCCGAACGGGAGGCCGCGCTCCTCTCGGACTGAGATCCGTCCCGGCCCGGCTGAACGCGTGGGGCGTGTCGTCCGTATGAAGTCCCATGCGACGCACACGAAAACGTTCGACACGCGCGAAACGAGCGGTGGCCGCCTCCGTCGCCCTGATCCTGGGCGGGGGCGGCCTGATCGCCGCCAATGTCTATGCCTCTGCCGGTGAGGGGTGGGGCGATCCGCCGCCCGACCGGCAGAACGCGGTCTCGACGATCGACTGTCCCGACGCCGCCGAGTCGCTGACCGAGGTGCCGGAGGCCGTGCGGGGTGCGGTGGACCGCGAACTCGCCACGCTGGACAGCCAGATCACCGTCGCGTACCAGCGTTTCGCCGACAACAAGGAGCGGGTGGAGAGCGATCCCGCCTTCGCCGAGCAGCAGATCCTCGCGCCGCTGCGGAACGAGCGGCTGGTCATCCTGCAGCGGATCGTGGCCCTCATCGACCGTGAGGGGGACGCTCCGCGGAACCTGGTGGACCTCGCGCCCTGCACCCTGCGCGCCGACGACGACGGGGGAGCCGGCGACGGGAACGGCGAGGGGAACGAGGACGGCGAGGGGAACGAGGACGGCGACGGCGACGGCGACGGGAACGAGGAGGGGAACGAGGATCCGGAGGAAGAGGGGCAGGCCGGGAACGGGCCCGAGGCCTCCGACTTCGTCGACATCCGCTCCGTCCAGCCCAACGTGAAGAACCCGCGGCAGCGCTCCGGCGCCTCGCGCGGCACGTTCGCCACCGACTGCGGACGCAACCAGAACGGCAAGTTCAACCCGGACAACGTCATCGTCGCGCCGGGCGTGAGCAACGGCGCGCACCACATGCACGACTACGTCGGCAACCAGGCCAACGACGCGTTCGCCGGCGACGACGACCTGGCCCGGGGCCGGACCACCTGCCGCAACCAGGGCGACCGGTCCACCTACTACTGGCCCGTCCTGCGGCTCCAGAACGGCCAGGCGGAGGACGACGCCCAGGCCGACGGCGGCGGCAAGGACCAGAACGTCGGCGAGATCCAGACGCCCGCGCAGGTCACGCTGAACTTCGTCGGCAATCCGGTCTCCAAGGTCACCGCGATGCCGCGGTTCCTGCGGATCATCACCGGCGACGCCAAGGCGTTCACCAACGGCGACGCCAATGCCAACGCCTCGTGGTCGTGCACCGGCTTCGAGGACCGGCAACTGAAGGACAAGTACCCGATCTGTCCCGAGGGCAGCAAGGTGGTGCGGACGTTCCGGTTCCAGAGCTGCTGGGACGGCCGGAACACCGACAGCGCCAACCACCGGACGCACGTGGCCTTCGCCGATCCGGCGAGCGGGCGCTGCGGCAACGGCTTCCGGGCCATCCCGCAGCTCGTGCAGCGGATCGTCTACGACGTTCCGCCCGGCCCCGGTTTCGCCGTCGACTCGTTCCCCGAGCAGCTGCACAAACCGGTGACCGACCACGGCGACTTCATCAACGTCTTCGACGAGCGGCAGATGCGAAGGGTGGTGAGCTGCATCAACGAGGGACGCCGCTGCTCCTAGGAGCAGCGGCGGGGAACGCCTTACTCGTGCCCGTGTCCGTGTCCGTCTCCCGACGCGGAGGCCGAGGCGGTGGCGGAAGGCGACCCGTGCGGTGCGTGCGGCTCGGTGGTCTCGATCTGACCGCCGAGCCGTTCGCGTACCTTCTCCACGGTCCCGGCGTCGCCGGAGACGGTCCACCGGCGCCCAACGAGGTAGGAACCGCCGTAGTCCTTGGCCTGGTTGAGCCATTCGCGCTGCCCGCGGTCGGTCGTGAAGGTCGTCAGGACGTACCTCCCGTCGTCCGTCGCGCACTTCGCCTGGCGCAGCTCGGTCGCGTCCGTCTGGACGTCCGGGGCGCACTCGGCCTTCGTGGCGATCTGTTCCAGGGTGCCGGTCGCCTCCTCGGGCGCCGACGCGCACCCGGTCAGCATCCCGAGCCCCACCGCGGCCACCGCCGCCACCGCCACCGTTCGTCGCGTACGCATCAGCATCCGCCCATCCTGCCCGCCCGGTCGCGCCGGGGGGAGGCGAATCCGATCGGTTACGGTTTGGGCGATAGATGCCGATATGGAGGAGCCGACGCCATGCCCGCGATCCCCTCGACCACCGTCGCCAACCTCCGCGACCTCGGCGGCCTCCCCCTCGGCGAGGGGCGCGGTGTCCGCCCGGGCCGGGTCTTCCGCTCCGCCCAGCTCGACCGGTTCGACCCGGCCGAGCCCGTGGTGGCGGCGCTCGGCATCCGCACGGTCGTCGACTTCCGCACCGAGAACGAGCGCGCCGACCGGCCCGACCGCCTTCCGCCGGGCGGGCGGCTGCTCGTCGCGGACGTGCTGGCCGACCATCTGGCCGCCAGCGGCCTGCCGCCCGCCGCCATGCTGAAGAAGCTGCTGGCGAACCCGGCACTGGCCGAGAGGCATCTGGGCGGCGGCCGGGCGCAGCAGGCTTTCCTGCGGACCTACCGGGCCTTCGTCGGCACCGACTCCGCGCGCGCCTCCTACCGCGCCTTCCTCGGTGAGCTGGGCGATCCGCAGGCCGGCCCGCTGCTCTACCACTGCACCGCCGGCAAGGACCGCACCGGCTGGGCGACGACGATCGTGCTCTCGCTGCTGGGTGCGGACGAGGAGACGGTCATGGCGGAGTACCTGTCGGTCAACCCGGCCGTCCGGCAGGCCTTCGCGCCGATGATCGAGGGCTTCACGGCGCAGGGCGGCGACCCCGAGCTGGCCCTGGCGCTGATCGGCGTCGTCCCGGAGTACCTGGAGGCGGCGCTCGACGAGGTGGCGGTGCGGCACGGCTCGATGGAGAAGTACGTACGGGAGGGCCTGGGCGTCCCGGACGAGGTGACGAACGTGATCCGGGAGCGACTGACCGTGCACAGCGCCTGAGGGCGCCTGAAGCGCGCCGGGCCGCGGTCCGGCCGCCGATCCGGCCCCCGGCGTCGCCCGCCGGCGCCCTCCGGCCGGGGTGACCATCGGAAGATTCGCTCGTTCTGCTGAACGTGAGCACCCAGGAACTCGCCTCCTCCACCCCCGGCCCGGTCGATGTCGAGCAGGCCGAGGCCGCGCTCGTCGAGCACTATCCGCGGCTGGTCCGGATCGCCTATCTCGTCCTGCCGCCCGCGCTGGGCCGCAACCGCCGGGTGCTGACGGCGCACGCGCTGGTCCAGCGGTCGCTGCCGCGCCGCCGGACGACCGGCGCCGGGGTGCCCGGAGCGCGCCGCGCCGAGGACGCCGTCGACCCCGGGTACGCGTACGTACGGGGCGAGGTGCTGCGGCAGGCGCTCGTCGCCGGGCTGCCGCTGAGGCGCCGGGCGCTGCCGCGGCGGGCGCAGTTCCCGCCGGTCCTTCCGCAGGTGTGGGGGCTGCGGCTGTTCCCGCGCGCCGGCGGCGCCGACGAACTGGCCCTGGACCAGCGGCTCTCCGCCCTGTCCGGGCCGGCGCGCGCGGTGTACGTACTGCGGGGTCTGGAGCGCCAGGGCGACCCGGAGGTCCTGCGGGTGCTGGCGGCGGCCGGGGTGCCGGCGGCGGAGGCGAGAACCGCCCTGGAGGACGCGGACGCGATGGAGGAGGAGGCGGGGATCGGCACGGCCGCCCTGCTGGACTCGCCCGAGTTCGACCCGTGCTCGCTGCAGGCCCGGCCGACGGATCTGATGCGCCGCCGTCAGCACGGCAAGGCCGCGCTCGCGGCGGTGGCGGCCGTGGTGGTGTGCGGGACGCTGCTCGGCCTGCCGGGGGACGGCTGGGGGCGCAACGGCGCGGCGGCGCCTTCGTACGCGCGCAACCCGGCGGCCGAGGCGGCGCTCGACCCGGGGACACTCAGGCGCGTCCCGGCGGGGTTCTGGCAGCGTTCGGCGCGTACGGACTTCTCGGTGTGGCCCGCGCGGGGCGGTCTGACGGAGGACCGGGCGCTGCTGCGGCGGGCGCTCGCGGTGTGGGCGCGGCCCGGTGCCTCGGTGCGGTCCTCGGCGACGCCGGGGACGCCGGTGGGGCCGCCGATGGGACCGTCACAGCTGCTGTTCGCCGGGGAGCTCGACGGCTCGCGGGTGGTGCTGTTCCACGACGGACTGCGGGCGGTGCGGTACGCGGAGCCGGCCGGGGGCGCGGCGCGGGAAGGGGCGGCGCTGGACTTCGCGCGGACGGACGGGGCCGACGTGGTCGGCGCCGCGGCCCTCGTGGTCTCGCGCACCACGGCCGACGTCCGCTATCTGACGGCCCCTTGGGTGGGAGAGACGGCGGTACGGGATCTGCTGGCGCCCGGGCAGGAGCCCCGGCCGCTGGAGCGGGACGCGCACGGGGTGACGCGCGCGATGCCCAGCCCGGCGCAGGCCCGGGGGTGCGCGGCCTGGCCCACGCTCCAGGTGCGGGACGCGACGGACGTACGGCTGCTGACCGATCTGGGCGAACTGGCCCCCGCCCGGCTGACGTTCGGGTCACCGGCCGCCGCGCCGGTGGACGGGACGGGCGCGGCGGCCAGGGCGGCGTGGGCCCGGACGGCCTGCCAGCTGGCGGCGGTCCGCTCGCACGGGGTGCGGTCGGTCAACGCCTGGGCGTTCGCCACGCAGCGGCTGCCGGAGGACGGGGGCCGGGCGTCCTGGCTGTGCACGCGGGCCGAGACCTGGCGGGGCACGGGCAGCAGGGTGCTCGCCCAGTTCCAGGTCCCGGCGGCGGGCGCGGCCACGGCCGTGGTGGCGAAGGTCGAGGAGTCGCCGGCGTGCGGGGTGCGGGAGCCGCGGGCGCTGGCGGGTGCGCTCTGGCGGGCGAAGAGCGGCCAGTGGTACGTCCTGGCCGCCGGCAGCGAGGGCATCACGTCGCTGCGCGCCACGGGCGGGGTGAAGGAGGAGGCGGAGGGCAGGCTGCTCGCGGTGAAGGCGAAGCCCGGCGCCCGCGCGGACCTCCACGGCACGCTGGAGAACGGCACGAGTGTGGGGGCGCTGCGCTGACGCGGCCGTACCCTCCGCGGCAGGCTGAGAATCCCCGTGCACGAGTCTGTTGCCAACTGCTTACTCCTCAGTACATTGACGTCATGTCTAATACGCAGCCTGCACCGGTGGCGTCGGAGCACATCGAACTCAAGGCCCGCAAGGTCTCCTTCGACTGGGAGAAGACCCCGCTCCACTGGGTGCCCGGCGACCCGTTCACCACCCACACCATCAACGTGCTGCACCTGCTGCTCCCGGCCGGTGAACGCTGGTTCGTGCACGTCTACCAGCAGGTGCTCCCCTTCATCACCGACGACCGGCTGCGTCAGGACGTCATCGGCTTCATCGGCCAGGAGGCCGTCCACTCCCAGGCCCACGACGACGTGCTGCCCCACCTCAGGAAGCTCGGCCTCGACCCGACGCCCTACACCGCCCAGGTCGACTGGTTCTTCGAGAAGCTGCTCGGCGACCGGACCCTGCCGCCCGGCCGGCCGCGCCGCTGGTGGCTGATGGAACGGGTCGCGCTCATCGCCGCCATCGAGCACTACACCGCCTTCCTCGGCAACTGGGTCCTCAACGCCGAGGAACTCGACCGCCGGGGCGCCGACCCCACGATGCTCGACCTGCTGCGCTGGCACGGCGCCGAGGAGGTCGAACACCGCTCCGTCGCCTTCGAGCTGTTCATGCACCTCGACGGCGGCTACCGCCGCCGGGCCCGCACCTGGGCCACCGCCTTCACCGCGATGGTCTTCCTCTGGCAGCGCGGCACCCGCTTCTTCATGGAGAACGACCCCACGCTCATCGACGGCAAGGCGTCCGTCGGCCAGCTCGTCCGCAAGGGCCGGGAGGGCGTACTGCCGTCCACCCCCGACCTGTTGCGCGCGATCCCCCGCTATCTCAGCCGCTCCTACCACCCCTCCCAGGAGGGCAACACCGCGCAGGCCGTCGCCTACCTGGCCGCCTCCCCCGGCGCCAACGGAGGCCGCTGACCATGCCCCGTCTGCGTACCGTCCTCCTGATCGCCGGGGCCGCGGTCCTCGCCAAGCGCGCCGTGCGCCGCCGGATCGAGGCCGCCCCGCTGTGGCCCATGCCCGCGCTCGACGAGCCGGTCTCGGGCCGCGGCCGGCTCTCGACCGTCACTCGGAAGGTCCTCGTCACCGAGCGCACCGAGCCCGCCGAGGGTGTGGTCCGGCTCCGGCTCGAAGGCACCGGCCTGCCCGCCTGGCAGCCCGGCGCCCATGTCGACCTCGTGCTGCCGTCCGGCCTGGTGCGCCCGTACTCGCTGTGCGGGGACCCGGCCGACACCGACGCGTACACGGTCGCGACCCGGCTGATCGACCCGGCGCGGGGCGGCCGGGGCGGCTCCCGCGAGGTCCACGAACAGCTGCGCGTGGGCACGGAGATCGAGATCCGCGGACCGCGCAACCGCTTCCCCCTCGTCGACTCCCCCGCGTACGTCTTCGTGGCGGGAGGCATCGGCATCACCCCCGTGCTGCCGATGCTGCGCGCGGCGGAGGCGGCCGGCGCCGACTGGCGGCTGCTGTACTGCGGGCGCAGCCGCGCGACCATGCCGTACCTCGACGAGATCGAGAAGCTGGGCGGGGACCGTGTGACGGTGGTGGCGGAGGACGAGTCCGGCCTTCCCGAGCTCGGCTTCCTCGCGGAGCTCCCGGCCGAGACCGCCGTCTACTGCTGCGGACCGGACGGGCTGATGGACGCGGTGACCACCGCGCTCCCCGAGGACCGGGCCCCGCACCTGGAACGCTTCTCCCCGGCGGCGACGTCCGGCGGCGAGGCGTTCGAGGTCGAGCTGCGCCGCTCCGGCCGTACGGTGCCGGTGGCCGCCGGCCAGTCGCTGCTCTCAGCGGTCCGGGCCGAGGTCCCGGGCCTGCTGTACTCCTGCGAGCAGGGCTTCTGCGGGACCTGCCGACAGCGCGTCCTGGAGGGCGAGATCGACCACCGGGACGAACTGCTCACGGACGCGGAGCGCGGCGACTCGATGCTGATCTGCGTCTCACGCTGCGCCGGAGAACGGCTGGTTCTCGACCTCTGAGCGGGGCCCGGCCTCCGAGCGGGGCCCGGCCTCCGGTCAGGGAAGGATCAGCCAGTCGAAGGCGAGAGCGGCGGCGAGTCCGCCCACCAGGAGCCAGGTGCCCAACCGGGTACGGCCGTTGCGGGAGAGCTCGATCACGACACCGCAGAGGATCATGGCCAGTCCGTACACCCCGACGACCAGCACGGACGTGCGGCTCGCCAGTCGGATCACCAGGACCGCCGCCATGGCGACCAGCAGGACGGACGCGACCGCTATCCGCAGTTGGCGGGCCTGCTTCGGGCTCAAACCGGAGGTGCTCATGTCCTGGGAGCGTAACGGACGACGGTTAGGCTGTTCGCATGACGACCGGGGTGCGCCGCAGGATGGGCGTCGAGGAGCGCAAGCAGCAGCTGATCGGGGTGGCTCTCGAGCTGTTCAGCCACCGCTCTCCCGACGAGGTCTCCATCGACGAGATCGCCGCGGCCGCGGGGATCTCGCGGCCGCTGGTCTACCACTACTTCCCCGGCAAGCAGAGCCTGTACGAGGCGGCGCTGCGGCGGGCGGCGGACGAGTTGGCCGCCCGGTTCCTCGAGCCGCCGCACGGTCCGCTGGGGGCGCGGCTGCTGCGGGTGATGGGGCGGTTCTTCGACTTCGTGGACGATCACGGGCCGGGTTTCGCGGCGCTGATGCGGGGCGGGCCCGCGGTGGGTTCCTCCACCACCAACGCGATGATCGACGAGGTGCGGCAGGCCGCCTACGAGCAGATCCTGGCCCATCTGGAGGTGGAGCGCCCTTCCGCCCGGCTCGAACTGGTCGTCCGCTCCTGGGTGTCGCTCGCCGAGTCCACGGCGCTGATCTGGCTGGACGGGCGCCGGGTGCCGCGTGCCGAGCTGGAGTTGCAGCTGGTGCACGACTTCGCGGCGCTGGCGGCGGTGAGCGCGGCGTACGACGAGGAGATGGCGGACGTCCTGATCCGGATCCTCGCCGACGAGCCGGCCGACGGGCCGTTCGGCGAGCTCGTGGGCCGGCTCATGGCCCTGGCACCGCACGTGCCCGCCCAGCGGCTGCCGTAGTCAGACCTTGCGGTAGGAGGGGTCGAGGTCGCGCACCTCGGCGGAGAGGCGCACGTTCTCCGTCTCCTTGAGGTGGTGCGGGAGCAGCGCGAGCACGGCCTCGGTGAGCCGGGCCTTGACCTCCTCCGTGCGGCCGGGCAGGAGGGCGATCTCGACGTGGACGACGGTGTCGTCCGTGGAGCCGTCCGCCACGACCAGTTCCTCGACCTCGCGGAAGCGGGTCTTGCAGGCGTCGAGCCGCGTGTCGACCGTCTCCACCACGAGCGGGTGCAGGGCGCGTGCGAAACCGCGCCGGTCGAGGGGCGCGGAGTAGTCCACGGTGATCTGCGGCATGGGGTCACTCCTGGGTCTGAGGATGTCTGGCCACACCTTTACGGTGATCACCATGAGCGCACAAGTGACCTTCCGGCAGGCGGACGACCATGACCGGGATCTCGGACGTCTGGTGAGCTTGTTCGACGGGGCGGCGCGCTGGATGGTGCGCCAGGGGATGGACCAGTGGAAGCCGGGCGACAAGAGCGTGGAGCACTTCCGGTCCCGGATCGCGTCGGGCGAGGTGTGGCTGGCGTCGAGCGGGGGCCGGACGGTCGGGGCGTACGAGCTGTGGTGGGAGGACGAGCAGGCGTGGGGGCCGCAGCCCCCGGTGGCGGGCTATGTCCACCGGCTGATGACCGACCGGGAGTCCGCCCCCGCCGGCACCGGCCGCGAGCTCCTCGCGCATGCCGAGGGGCGGATCGCGGCCGGGGGCCGGGCGGTGGCGCGGCTGGACTGTGTGTCGAGCAATCCGCGGCTGCGGACGTACTACGAGGCGGCGGGTTATACGGCCGTCGGCGACGAGCCGGGAAAGCTCGCCGCCGACGGCACGCGTTACGGGGTGGTCCTGCTGGAGAAGGAGTTGAAGGACCTCATCCGGCCTTGAACACGGCCACCGTGCGGGCCGGGACCGTGAAGGTGCCCGAACCGGCCTCGTAGGAGGCGGACTTGACCGTCGTGTCCGAGCCCGACGCCTGGACCGGGTGCAGGGTGTAGCCCTTTCCGGCCAGACCGGTGACCTTCTGGGTCTGCCGGTCCGGGGTGGCGTTGAAGACCACGACCAGGTCGCCGAGGCGCATGGTGATCACGCCGGGGGTCTCGCCGGTGCCGGAGAGCGGGAAGGACAGGGCGTCCTGGACCTGCTCGGCGCCGGTGAGGGAGAAGACCGGTTCGGTGGTACGGATCTTCTGCAGGTCCCGGTAGGCGGCCGAGGCGCCGTCGATCTGCGCGCAGCCGACGGTGAGCGCGGGATTCGTCAGCAGCGGCTTTCCGTGGCCCCACTTGGCCTTGTTGTCGGCCGCCGGGGGAAGGCCGCGGCCGAAGCCGTTGCCGTCCCGGCAGTCCCAGTGGATCGCGTTGAACCAGTCGCCGCTGTCGTACGAGTTGCGGTCGAGGGACTTGGAGCGCAGCAGGTCCGAGCCGGCCTGGGAGAGTGCGGGGCCCTGGGAGAGGGTCGCCGTGGCCATGGCGAGGACCTGCATGCGCGCCCGGTCGGCCGCCGAGGTCGTGGCGGGCAGCTTGAAGGCGAGCGCGTCGTACAGGGTCTCGTTGTCGTGGGCGTCGGCGTAGGCGAGGGCGTCGCCGGGGGCGGCGGCGTAGCCGGCCGGGGCGCCGTTGTAGTCGACCTGGGAGCCCTTGACCGTGCGGCCCGAGGTGTCGGTGAAGGTGTAGGAGGCGAGGTTGCCGCTCAGACCCACCTTGATCAGGTCCTGGTAGTGCAGGAGGCGGGCCTTCTGCTGCTCCGGGGTGCCGTTGGCGGCCGAGGAGTTGGGGTCGGTGTAGAGACCGGAGGCGAAGCCCTGGACACCGGGGTCCTCGTCGAAGGGGCCACCGCCGCGGACGGCGTCGCGGGCCCGGTCGGAGAAGGTGGCGATGCCGGTGCCGGCCATGTTCTTCTGGGTGGCCTGGACGAAGCGGGAGTCGTCGGCGATCTCGCCGAAGTTCCAGCCCTCGCCGTAGAGGACGATCGCCTTTCCGTCGACGCCGTCCTCGGCGAGGGTGAGCGCGTCGAGGGCCTTGCGGACGGCGAGGATGTTCTCCTTCGGGTGGTGGCCCATGAGGTCGAAGCGGAAGCCGTCGACCTTGTACTGCTTGGCCCAGGTGACGACCGAGTCGACGACGAGCTTGCCCATCATGGCGTTCTCGGGCGCGGTGTTGGCGCAGCAGGTGGAGGTGGCGACGGAGCCGTCGGCCTGGAGGCGCTGGTAGTAGCCCGGCACGATCCGGTCGAGGACGGACTTGTCGGACTGGCCGGAGGCCACGGTGTGGTTGTAGACGACGTCCATGACGGTGCGCAGTCCGGCGCCGTTGAGGGACTGGACCATCTGCCGGAACTCGACCGTGCGGCGGGTGCCTTCGGGGTCGGTGGCGTAGGAGCCCTCGGGGACGGTGTAGTGCAGCGGGTCGTAGCCCCAGTTGTAGGCGTCCTTGGCCGCGGCGGCGGCGACGCAGGCCTGCTGCTCCTCGGAGTCGGGGGCGTAGACCTTCAGGTCGCAGGCGGGCTCGGTCCGGTCGGACTTCTTCTCGGGGATGGTGCCGATGTCGAAGGCGGGCAGGAGGTGGACGTAGGAGGTGCCGGAGTCGGCGAGTGCCTTCAGGTGCTTCGAGCCCTTGCTGCCGGCGTCCGTGAAGGCGAGGTACGTGCCCTTGTGGTCGGCGTCGGCGGTCGGGTCGGCGATCGAGAAGTCGCGGATGTGCAGCTCCTGGATCTGGGCGTCCCGCAGCGGTACGGCGGTGGGCTTGGTCAGGCGCTTCCAGCCCTTGGGGGCGAGCCTGGGGTCCGCGAGGTCGACGATCAGGCTGCGGGCAGAGTCGGTGGTCAGGGCGGTGGAGTAGGGGTCGGTGACCTTGTTGGTGACGATCTGACGGGCGGCGGGCGCCCAGACCTTCACCGCGTACCGGTACGGCTTGCCCGTCCACGCGCGCGTGCCGGTGACCGACCAGACGCCGGAGGCGTCGTCGCGGCGCATGGGCACGGCCTTGCCGTCGAGTTCGAGGACGACGGACTGGGCGGTGGGCGCCCACAGGGAGAGGGTGGGGCGGCCGTCGCGGAAGACGGGGCCGAGAGCGGCCCGGGTCGCCTTCGGCGCGTACAGGTCGTCGAGCACGCCGGCGAGCTGGACGCCCGTGGCGGTCAGCACGGCGC
The DNA here is from genome assembly GCF_055564335.1 of Streptomyces sp. NPDC029139. Classification (NCBI taxonomy): domain Bacteria; kingdom Bacillati; phylum Actinomycetota; class Actinomycetes; order Kitasatosporales; family Streptomycetaceae; genus Streptomyces; species Streptomyces sp. NPDC029139. Next base: position 504,968 of record NZ_JBVHWN010000002.1, read on the forward strand.
CGTTCGCCGCGTACTGGGCGGCGACGAGCTGGCCCTTGAGGGCTTCGCGGACGCGGTCGCGGTCGCGGGGGTCGATCGTGTAGGCGCCGTACGCCTTCAGGTGCGGGAAGGCGGCCTTCTGCGCGTCGGTGAGCTGCGTCCTGTTCAGGCGGAGCACCTGGCGGTCGCCGGTGAGGGCGCCGTCCTTGACCGTGATCGATCCGTTCCGGGAGGAGAGGAGGACACTGGCGGCGGCGGTGTCGTTGCCGTTCCAGGCGAGGGTGGTGTCGTCGATCCAGACGGCCTGGGCCTTGGTGAGGTCGAGTGCCGCGCCGCTGCCCTTGGGCTGTGGCAGCAGGTACTTCTCCTGGCCGCCGAGCATCCAGACCTCGTGGCCGTTGGCCTTGAGGTCGAGGGACTGGTCGGTGGGCAGGTCCTTCTCGTCGCCCTTGTGCAGGATGTAGCTGAGGGTGGTCGCGCCGGGTGCGAGCGGGACTTCGTAGACCGCTCCGTAGGCGTCGGTGCGGACGGGCTCCAGGGGCTTGGTCCAGTCGGTGGGGTTCGCGGCCCCGGTCCAGGTGTGCAGGCCCCAGCCTTCGTAGTTCCCGTCGGCGCGCTGGTAGTGCAGGACGGCCTTGGTCGTGTCCTGCGGCGGGTACGCGCCTTCGGGCGCGGTGTTCATGAGCTCGGGCCTGCCCTGCTCGATCCAGACCTCGCCGGTCTTGGAGAGGTCGATGGCGCGGTCGGCGTCGGTGTCCTTGACGCCGTCCTTGTTCACGGCGATGAAGCCGACCGAGGAGGCGCCGGGCTTGAGCTTGACGTGGGCGAAGGCGCCGTACGCGTCGCGGCCGGTGAAGGGCTTGCCGGCGGGCCAGGTGGTGCCTTCGCCGTCGGCGATGTCGCCCCAGGTGTAGAGGCCCCAGTCGGCGTAGTTCCCGTCGGCGCGCTTGTAGTGGACGATCGCGTAGTCGCGCTGGGTGGCGGTCGGCGGCTGCTCGACGGCGGGGGCGCCGCTGGTGGTCGCGGCGGTCGCGCTCGCGGTGCGGCCTGCGCTGTCGACGACGACGGCCTTGTAGCGCAGGGCGGTGCCGGCGGGCGCGGTGATCTTGTGGGTGACCTTGTACGGGGCGTGGTCGGCCGAGCCGAGGACCTGCCACCTGCCGTTGCCGGTCTGGGCGGCGAAGACGACGCGGTTCAGCTGTCCGCCGTCGACGTCGGCGGAGATCTCCACGGTGCCGGTGGCTCCGGCCTCCGGGGCCTTCAGGGCGATCGTCGGCGTGGCGGCGGGAGCGCCGAGCGGCTTCGCCGCCTTGAGGACGAGGGAGCCGAGGGCCGGCACCGTGACGGTGACCTTGCCGTTGTCCGCGTGGACCGCGCCCTGGGCCCCGTACAGCGCGTGGAAGTCGGCGGAGTCGACGGGCACGGTGACCGTCTTGGGGGTGGTGGCGCTGTTGGTGGCGACGAGGTAGTCGGCCTTCGTCCGCGCGTCGGTGCGGGAGAAGGCGTAGACGGAGCCCTCGGCGTACCGCTGCTGCTGGATGCCGTCGCGCAGGGCCGGGTGCTCGCGGGTGAGCTTGGCGAGGGCGGCGATCTGCCGGTAGAGCGGGTGCGTGGGGTCGTACGCGTCGGCCGCGTGGGTGCGGTCGGTGCCGAGCTGGTCGTCGTCCAGGTAGTCGGCGGTCTTCGACGCGAAGAGGGTCTGGCGGGCGTCCTTGTCGCCGCCGGCGCCGGTGTAGCCCTGCTCGTCTCCGTAGTAGACGACGGGGTTGCCCCGGCTGAGGAACATCAGCTCGTTGGCGAGCCGGTAGCGCTGGAGGAGTTCGGCGTCGCCGGCGTCGGGGTTGTCCTGCTTGAGGAAGGTGCCGAAGCGGCCCATGTCGTGGTTGCCGAGGAAGGGCACCGACTCGTAGGCGTTGGCCTTGTCCGTGGTGTAGCGGTAGTCCTGCGCGAAGAGGTTCGCCAGTTTGTCCGCCGGGCCGCCCTGGGAGGCGAAGGTGCGGGCCGCGTCCTGGAAGGGGAAGTCGAGGGTGGCGTCGAGGCGGCCCTCGGTGACGTACGGGGCGGTGATCGCCGGGTCGGCGGAGTAGACCTCGCCGAACATGAAGAAGTCGTCCCGGCCTCGCCGCGCGGCGTACTCGTCGAGCGCGGTGGCCCACTGGGTCCAGAAGGCGGTGTCGACGTGCTTGACGGTGTCGATGCGGAAGCCGTCGATGTCGAAGTCGCGCACCCAGCGCTGGTAGATCTTCTTCATGCCCTCGACGACCTCGGGACGCTCGGTCCACAGGTCGTCGAGGCCGACGAAGTCGCCGTACTGGGAGGACTCTCCGGCGAAGGTCGAGTCGCCCCGGTTGTGGTACATCGTGGGGTCGTTGAGCCAGGAGGGGACCTTGAGGTTCTTCTTGTCCTCGGCGACGACGGGGGTGCGGGGGAAGGAGTCCTTGTCGACCGCCGGGAAGGGGTCGGCGGTGCGGTCGTCGAAGGGGACGCCGTCCTTGGTCAGGTACGGGAAGGCGCCCTTGGAGAGGTAGCCGTAGGACTGCTCCTTGTAGTCGACGACGTCGGCGGTGTGGTTGGTGATGACGTCGAAGAAGACCTTCATGCCCTTGGCGTGGGCCTGGTCGATCAGCTTCTCCAGGTCGGCGTTGGTGCCGAAGTGGGGGTCGACCTGGGTGAAGTCGGTGATCCAGTAGCCGTGGTAGCCGGCGGAGGCGTCCTTGCCGGCGCCCTGCACGGGCTGGTTCTTGAAGATCGGGGCGAGCCAGATGGCGGTGGTGCCGAGGCCCTTGATGTAGTCGAGCTTCTTGGTGAGCCCCTTGAGGTCGCCGCCCTGGTAGAAGCCCTTGTCCGCGGGGTCGAAGCCGGTGTCGAGCCGGCCGCCGGTGAGTCCGCCGCGGTCGTTGGCGGTGTCGCCGTTGGCGAACCGGTCGGGCAGGACGAAGTAGAACTGCTCGCGGGTGAGGTCGTGCCGGGCGGGCTGCGCGGCGAGCGCCTTGTCGGAGGGCGGCGGCGGGGGCGGGGGTGCGGCGGCGGCCGGCAGCGCCGGTACCAGGGCTGCACACAGCGCGACGGCCACGGCGGCCGCCGTTCTCTTGGGTATCACGGGGTTCTCTCCCTGGAGGTACGGGAAGGGGGGCCGCCCCCGGTGGGGGCGGCCCTGCGGGGAGGGGAGGTCAGCTGCGGAAGGTGTCGTTCAGGACGAGCTGGCCCGAGGAGGGGACCGTCGCGACGCGGTTGGCGCCCGATTCCCAGGTGACGTTGCCGGCCGCGTCCTTGCGGATGTACTTGTACTCGAAGGTCGTGCCGGCGGGCAGGGAGACCGTCAGCTTCCAGACCGGGTAGGCGGCCGGGTCGAGCTTCGGGGCCGCCGACGTGGACCAGTTGCCCAGTTCGGCGCGGTTGCCCGTCACGTGGATGTTCTGGCCCAGGGAGGTCGTGGCGCTGACGTTGAAGGACGCGCCGCTGCTCGCGGGCGGCGGGGTGGTGCCGCTCTGACAGCTCGTGGCGCCGACGTGCAGGGCGAGGGCCGTGTGGGCGCCCAGCGTCGCCGTGAACTGGCCGGCGGAGTTCACCGTCACGGCCCGGTTGCTCTGTACGTCGCAGTACGTGCCGGCTGCCAGGCCGGTCTGGAAGGTGCGGGTCAGCGACGAGCCCTCGTGGTTGATGGCCACGTACGCCTTGTCGCCCCGGCCGAACGCGATGGCGTCGTTGCCGTTGTCCCACCAGTTGCCGACGGCCGTGCCGCGGGCGGCGTTGCGGAGGCCGACCATCGAGGCGATCTCGCGCCAGGCGTGCTGGCACTTCCAGCCGTCGCTGTAACAGGCGTTGACCTGACCGCCGTTGGGGGCGCCCGCGTCCTTGTCGGACCACTCGTAGCCGGAGTGGACATCCGGGGAGCCGTAGGGCCAGGCGAGCATGAAGACCGAGGCGAGCGTGTAGGCGGAGCCGTACTTGTAGTTGAGGGTGTCGCCGCCGCGCTCGGTGTCGTGGTTGTCGACGAAGACGCCGGACCTGCCGCTCGCCATGTACCCCCAGGACTCGCCGAAGGTGCTCAGGTGGGAGAGCTTCTCCGAGCCGAAGATCCGCTTGAGGTCCCGTGCGTAGCGGAACTCCTGGACGTCGCCGTTGCCGAGGTACTCGCTGGGCGAGACCGCCTCGCCGGCCCCGTGTATCGCCTCCTGCTTCCAGTAGACGCCGGGGTTGCTCAGCCGGGACTTGATGTTCGCGAGGTCCGCGGCCGGCATGTGCTTGGCGGCGTCGACCCGGAAGCCGTCCACGCCGAGGGAGAGCAGGTCGTTCATGTACGCGGCGATCCGGCCGCGCACCCAGTCCTCGCCGGTGTCGAGGTCGGGCAGGCCGACGAGCTCGCAGTTCTGGACGTCGGCCCGGTCCTGGTAGTTCGAGATCGTGGAGCGGCAGTCGTCCATGTCGGCGCCCGAGTAGAGGCCCGGGTAGTCGTACTTGGAGAACGAGGTCCCGCCCGTTCCCGTGCCCGACGCGTTCGCCATGTGGTTGATGACCGTGTCCGCGACGACCTTCACGCCCGCCGCGTGACAGGTGTCGACCATGCTCTTGAAGGCGGTGCGGTCTCCGAGCGGTCCGGCGATCTTGTAGCTGACCGGCTGGTACGCGGTCCACCAGGTGGAGCCCTGGATGCGTTCCTGGGGCGGCGAGACCTGGACGTACCCGTAGCCCGCGGGGCCGAGCTGCTCGGTGCAGGCCTTCGCCACGGAGGCGAACTTCCACTCGAACATCACCGCGGTGACGTCCTTCTCACCGGGCGGGGCGGCCTGCGCGGGGGCGGGTGCCGTGACGGCCACAGCGGCTCCCGCCACGAGGGCGAGTGCAGCGGCCACGGTCTTTCTGGCCATGATTCCTCCTGCTGACTTCACTGTCGCAAGATGTTGCCGAAATTGACAGCAACTGTTTTCAGCCGTGACCGTACGAGTGCCCCGACCCCGGGTCAACCCTTCGGACCCCTCGATGCAGGGAGTTACGCAAGGAGTTGCGGGGAGAAGCCGGCCGGCGGCTGGGCCGTGGACCCCCGCACGACCAGCTCCGGCTGGAAGACGAACTCCGTGCGCTGCACGGGGTTCCCCTCGACCTCTTCCAGGAGCGCCCCGACCGCGGCCGTCGCCATCGCCTGCACCGGCTGGCGCACGGTGGAGAGCGGCGGATTCGTGAAGGCGATCAGGGGTGAGTCGTCGAAGCCGACGACCGACACGTCACGGGGCACGTCGAGGCCCCGGGCACGAACCGCGCGGATCGCGCCGAGCGCCATCAGGTCGGAGCCGCAGACGATGCCGGTGCAGCCCTGGTCGAGCAGGATGTCGGCCGCCGCGTGCCCGCCCTCGACACCGAACAGCGTGGGGCGGACGTACCGTTCGGCCTCCGCCCGCTCGATCCCGAGCAGGTGGTGCAGCTCGGCCGCGAAGCCCTCCGCCTTGCGGCGCGAGGGGACGTAACGGGTCGGTCCGATCGCCAGACCGATCCGCTCGTGGCCCAGCTCGACCAGGTGCCGTACGGCCATCCGGGCCGCCGCCCGGTCGTCGGGCGAGACGAAGTTGGCGTCGATGCGCTCGTTGAAGCCGTTGATCAGGACGAACGGAACGCCCCGCGCGGCGAGCCGGACGTAGCGTTCGGGGTCGGCGGCGGCGTCCGCGTGCAGTCCGGAGAGGAAGATGATGCCGGTGACCCCGCGCTCCTCCAGCTGCTCGACCAGTTCGTCCTCGGTGGCGCCGCCGGGCATCTGGGTGCAGAGCACCGGGGTGTAGCCGTGCCCCGCCAGGACCTGTTCGATGACCTGGGCGAAGGCGGGGAAGATCGGATTGGTCAGTTCGGGCACGACGAGGCCGACGAGGCCCGCGCTGCGCCGTCTGAGCCGTACGGGACGCTCGTAACCCAGCACGTCGAGCGCGGCCAGGACCCGGTGCCGGGTCGCGCCGGCCACGCCCGCCTTGCCGTTGAGCACACGGCTGACGGTGGCCTCGCTGACCCCCGACTGGGCCGCGATGTCCGCGAGCCGCGGGGCGCCGTTGCCGGCGCCCCGCGGCAGGGGAATCGTCACACCGCCCACCAGACGGTGGTGTCGGCGGGCAGCTCCACGACGCCCTCCCCGTGGGAGACGGGCTCGTTGGAGAGGAGGAACCGGCCGGGCAGCGGGACGGAGATGGCCCGGCCGGTGGTGTTGGCGGTGCAGACGAAGCCGTCGCGGCGGAAGGAGAGCACACCCTCGGGCGCCTCCAGCCACTCGATGTCCTCGCCCGCTCCGAGTTCGGGACGCTCACGCCGTACGGCGAGCGCGCTGCGGTAGAGCTCCAGCGTGGAGCCGGGGTCGCCCGCCTGGGCCTCGACGCTGAGCGCGCCCCAGGTGGCGGGCTGCGGCAGCCAGCTGCCGCCGCTGCCGAAGCCGTACGAGCTGCCCTCGACCGTCCACGGGATGGGCACCCGGCAGCCGTCGCGGAAACCGTCCTGGCCGGTGGCCCGGAAGAACGACGGGTCCTGGCGGACCTCGTCGGGCAGGTCCGTGACGTCCGGCAGGCCGAGCTCCTCGCCCTGGTAGACGTACGCGGAGCCGGGCAGCGCCAGCATCAGCAGCGTCGCGGCCCGGGCCCGGCGCAGGCCCAGCTCACGGTCGCCGGGGGTGCGCAGCTGGGTGCCGAGGCCCGCCGGGTTGGCGAAGCGGGTGGCGTGCCGGGTGACGTCGTGGTTGGAGAGGACCCAGGTCGTCGGGGCGCCGACCGGGCGCATCGCGGCGAGCGAGGCGTCGATGACCCGGCGCAGCTCCGCCGCGTCCCAGTGGGTGCCCAGGTACTGGAAGTTGAACGCCTGGTGCATCTCGTCGGGGCGCACGTAGTTCGCGGTGCGCTCGACGGTCGGGGTCCACGCCTCGGCGACGAGTATGCGCTCGCCGTCGTACTCGCTGAGCACCTGCCGCCAGGAGCGGTAGATCTCGTGGACGCCGTCCTGGTCGAAGAAGGGCATGACGTCGTTGCCGAGCAGCTTGAGCTGGTCGTGGGCGCCGATGTCGGGCAGGCCCTCGGCCTTGACCAGGCCGTGGGCGACGTCGACGCGGAAGCCGTCGACGCCCATGTCGAGCCAGAAGCGCAGGATCGAGCGGAACTCGTCGCGCACGGCGGGGTGGTCCCAGTTGAAGTCGGGCTGCTCGGGCGCGAAGAGGTGCAGGTACCACTCGCCGTCCTCGGTGCGGGTCCACGCCGGCCCGCCGAAAATGGACTCCCAGTCGTTGGGCGGCAGTTCGCCGTTCTCCCCCTTGCCCGGGCGGAAGTGGTAGCGCTCGCGCAGCGGGGAGCCGGGGCCCTCGCGCAGCGCGCGCTGGAACCACTCGTGCTGGTCGGAGGAGTGGTTGGGCACCAGGTCGACGATGATCCGCAGGTCCAGCTCGTGCGCCTCGCGGATGAGCACGTCGGCGTCGAGGAGGTTGCCGAACATCGGGTCGATGGCCCGGTAGTCGGCGACGTCGTAACCGGCGTCGGCCTGCGGGGAGGCGTAGAACGGGCTGAGCCAGACGGCGTCGACGCCGAGTTCCTTCAGGTACGGCAGCCGGCCGCGGATGCCCTCCAGGTCCCCCATGCCGTCGCCGTTTCCGTCGGCGAAGCTGCGGGGGTAGACCTGGTAGATCACCGCGTCTCTCCACCAGCCCGTGTGCGTGCCGGTGGTCGGGGCGGCGGCGGCGGGGGCAGCGAGGTGCTGGGTCATGTCTTCCTTGGAGGTAAGGAGGTACGTAGAAGGGGGATGCGCGGGGCTCAGCCCTTGACGGCGCCGGCGGACATGCCGGTCACCAGGTGCCGCTGGGCGAAGAGGAACACCAGCGCGGCCGGGACGGCGATGAGGACGGAGGCCGCCGACATCGGGCCCCACTGGGCGCCGTACTGGTTGACGAACTTCTGCAGACCGCCGGCCAGCGTGAGGTTCTCGTCGCCGACCATGAAGGCGGAGGCGTAGGCGACCTCGCCCCAGGCAGTGATGAAGGAGTAGAACGCGGTCACCGCGAGGCCGGGCTTGGCGAGCGGCAGGATCAGCCGCCAGAAGGTGCCGAACGGGTTGAGCCCGTCGACCTGGCCCGACTCGTCGATCTCGCGCGGGATGGTGTCGAAGAAGCCCTTCATCATCCAGGCGCAGAAGGGGACGGCGATGGTGAGGTACGTGATGACCAGACCGGCCGCCCTGTTCAGCAGTCCGAGCGTCGCCATGATGTTGTAGATCGGCACGATCAGGACGGCGACCGGGAACATCTGGGTGACCAGCAGCGTCCACATCAGTCCGCGCTTGCCGGGGAAGCGGAAGCGGCTGACGGCGTAGCCGGTGGTGGAGGCGACGAAGACGCCGAGGAGCGTGGTGAGGCCCGCGATGAGCAGCGAGTTGCCGAACCATGCGAGGAACTCGGTGTTCTCCAGCAGGTCGGTGTAGTTCGCGAGCGTCGTCTCCTTGAAGAAGTCGGTCGTGGTCGCGTACTTCGCCGGCTTCAGCGAGGTGAGCAGGACCCACAGCACCGGGAAGACGGCGATCACGGAGGCGACGATCAGGGTGGTGTGCAGCCCGATCGAGGCGAGCGGCGAGCGGCGGCCGCGCCGGGGGGCGTTGGTCGCGGTGGTCTGTGCGGTGGTCACCAGACTTCTCCCTGCTTGCGGAGCACTCGCCGGTAGACCGCGGCGAAGAGCATCAGGAGGATCAGGATGAGGACGCCCCAGGTGGACGACTGGGCGAAGTCACGGGGGCTGATCTCGAAGGAGAACTTGTACGCCTGGGTGACCAGGATCTGGGTGGCCTCGCCGGGTCCGCCGCGGGTGAGCAGGAAGATCACCGGGAACATGTTGAAGGTCCAGATGGTGCTCAGCAGGATCACGGTGGTGGACACCGAGCGCAGTCCGGGAAGCGTGATGTTGCGGAAGCGCTGCCAGGCGTTCGCGCCGTCCATCTCGGCGGCCTCGTAGAGCTCGCCGGGGATGGACTGCAGGCCGCCGAGGAGGGCGACCATCATGAACGGCACGCCGAGCCAGACGTTGACGGCGATGACCGAGAACTTGGCCCAGGTGGGGTCGTTGAGCCACGGCACGGCGTCGATGCCGCCGCCGGCGAGGATCTGGTTGAGCATGCCGCGCCGCTCGTCGTACAGGAAGCGCCAGGCGAAGACCGAGACGAAGCCGGGCACGGCCCAGGGCAGGATCAGCATCATCCGGTAGAAGGAACGACCGGCGATCTTGCGGTTGAGGATGTTGGCGAGGCCGAGGCCGAGGCCGAAGGTGACGGAGACACAGCACACCGTCCACACCAGCGTCCAGCCGAGGGTGCTGAAGAACTGTCCCCCGTTGAGGGCCTCGACGTAGTTGTCCAGGCCGACGAACTCGTAGGTCGCGGGGATCTCGTTGACGCCGATGCTCCGCGCGACGTTGCGCTCGTTGGCGTCGGTGAGCGACAGGTAGATCCCGCGTACCAGCGGGTACCCGATGATGACGCCGATCACGATCACCACCGGAGCGACCATCGCCCAGGCGTACCAGTGTGTGGAGAGGGAACGGCGCACCTTTCCCCCGGGGGTGCCAGTACCACGGTGCCGGCCGCGGGCGTCGTCGCCCGCGGCCTTCACCGCCGACTGGCTGCTGGTGTCCACAGCCATCAGCCGGCCTGCCTTCCTTGTTACTTCCAGTCCTTCAGGAGCTTGCGGTAGGCGTCACCCGTCGCCTTGGCGCCCTGCTCCGGGGTGGCCTGGTTGGTGAGGACCTTGGTGTACTCGGTCTGCAGCGGAGCGAAGAGGCTGCCGCCCTCGGGGATCCAGGGGCGCTCGACGGCCTTCTCGACGACCGGCTTGAAGAAGCTGATCATCTCGTTGCTCGCGACGTCCGGCTTGATGTAGACGGACTCGCGGGTCGGGAGCAGGCTGAGCTCCTTGGCGGCGGTGGTCTGCGCCTCGACGGAGGTCATGTACTCGACGAAGGCGTAGGAGGCGTCCAGGTTCTTGGAGCCCGCGTACACGGCGAGGTTGTGGCCGCCCTGCGGGGCGCCCTGGCCGGCGGAGCCGGCGGGGACCGGCGCGATGCCGAGGTTCGCCTTGTCGGCGAACTCCTTGCCCGCGAGGGTGTCGGCGACGGCCCACGGGCCGTTGATCATCATCGCGACCTTGCCGTCCTTGAAGGCGGCCTGCATGTTGTCCCAGCCGTTGGTCGCGTCGGTGATCGCGGCCTTCGAGTCGACCAGGTCCTTCACGGTGGAGAAGGCCTTGACGCCGGCGGCGTCGTCGATGGTGATCTTCTTCTGCTCGGCGTTGACCATGTCGCCGCCCTCGCCGTACAGGAAGGAGAGGAACCAGTAGGCGTCGTCGCCGCGCAGGTAGAGACCGGTCTTGCCGGTCTTCTCCTTGATCTTGGCGGCGACGGTCTTCAGCTCGGCGACGGTCTTGGGCGCCTCGACACCGGCCTCCTTGAAGATCTTCTTGTTGTAGAAGATGCCCATGGAGTCGATGACCTGCGGCACGCCGTAGGTCTTGCCGTTGTACTTGGTGGAGGCGGACGCCTGCTTGAGGAAGTCCTTGTCGTCCTTCAGCGCGGCCGTGCCGTCCAGCGGCGCGAGGTAGCCGAGGTTGGCGAAGTCCGGGGTCCAGGCGACCTCGGAGCGGATGACGTCCGGGGCGCCGCTGCCCGACTGGGCGGCGTTCTTGAACTTGTTCTGCGCCTCACCGAACGGCACGTTGACGTACTTGACGGTGACCTTCGGGTGCTTCTTGGTGAATCCCTCGGCCAGCTTCTTGAAGACCTTGTCCTCGCTGCCGACGCTCGACGTGTCCCACCAGGTCACGGTGCCGGAGAGCTCGCCCGAGCTCTTCTGCCCGCCGCCGTTGGAACCGTCGCTTCCGCACGCTGCCAGGGTCACGCCCAGGGCCGCGACCAGCGCGGTGGCCGCTATGCCACGCCGCATGTGAACTCCTTCAACTGATCCCGGGGGGACGAGGGGCTGGAACCTGCCTCATGCGACCGCTCCCTCGCGGCGCGCCGGGTTGCCAGGAACGTAACAGGGATGAAAACGAGCCGAAAGAGCTTGCGAGAACTTTCTGCAAGGAGCGGCGATCGTTACATCGGCGTGTCCTGAAGGTTGCCGACGAGTCGCTTGACAGCAGGCCGGGCGCCCTCCTCAGGCCCTCTTGCGGCCCGCCGACGGTCCTGCAAACCTTTGCATCATCTCTTGCAGGACCGTTTCACGGCCGCTCCGACCTCGTTGTCAGTACGACGCCCACCACCCGGAACACGCGAGAGGGACACCGCACATGGCCCATGAGCTCACCTCACCGTCGCTGTCGGACTCCGCAAGCTCTTGCGCAAGCGCCCCCCGCACCGGCTGGTGGCGGGACGCCGTGATCTACCAGGTGTACGTCCGCTCCTTCGCGGACAGCGACGGCGACGGGATCGGGGACCTGCGTGGCGCACGCGAGCGGCTGCCGCACATCGCGGACCTGGGCGCGGACGCGGTCTGGCTGACGCCCTTCTACGCCTCCCCGCAGGCCGACGGCGGCTACGACGTGGCGGACTACCGGGCCGTGGACCCGGTCTTCGGGGACCTCGCGGACGCCGACGACCTGGTGCGCGCGGCGCACGCGCTGGGCCTGAAGGTCATCGTGGACATCGTCCCGAACCACACCTCGGAGCGGCACCCCTGGTTCGAGGCGGCGCTCGCCGGGATCGGGCGGGACCGGTACGTCTTCCGCCCGGGGCGCGGCGCGGACGGCGCGCAGCCCCCCAACGATTGGGAGTCCGTCTTCGGCGGCCCGGCGTGGACGAGGGTGCCGGACGGATCCTGGTACCTGCACCTCTTCGCGCCCGAGCAGCCGGACCTGAACTGGGAGCACGAGGAGGTCCGTGCCGAGTTCGAGTCCGTACTCCGGTTCTGGCTCGATCTGGGGGTGGACGGCTTCCGGATCGACGTGGCCCACGGCATGGTCAAGGCGGACGGTCTGCCGGACATCGGGCACGGACAGCAGGCGAAGCTGATCGGCACCCAGCGGCTGCCGTTCTTCGACCAGGACGGCGTGCACGAGATCCACCGCGGCTGGCGCCGGCTCCTGGAGTCGTACGGCCCCGACCGCATCGGGGTGGCCGAGGCGTGGGCCCCCACGCCGGAGCGGCTCGCCCTGTACGTGCGCCCCGACGAGCTGCACCAGGCGTTCAACTTCCAGTTCCTGAACTGTCCCTGGAACGCGACCGCGCTGCGGTCGGTCGTCGACGCCTCGCTGCGCGCGACGGCCTCGGTGGGGGCTCCGACGACATGGGTGCTCTCCAACCACGACGTGGTGCGGCACACCACGCGGTACGGGAGCCTGGAACGCGCCCGGGCGGCGGCGCTGCTGATGCTGGCGCTGCCCGGCTCGGCGTACGTCTACCAGGGCGAGGAGCTGGGCCTGCCGGAGGTCACGGAGCTGCCGGACGCGCTCCGCCAGGACCCGGCGTTCTGGCGGGGCGACGGCCAGGACGGGCTGCGCGACGGCTGCCGCGTCCCGCTGCCCTGGACCGCCGACGGTCCCTCGTACGGCTTCGGCCCGGCCGGCGCGTGGCTGCCGCAGCCCCCGGAGTGGTCGGCCCTGAGCGTGGCGGCCCAGACCGGTGACCCCGCCTCCACGCTGGAGCTCTACCGCACGGCTCTGCGTGTCCGCCGGGACCATCCGGCCCTGGGCGCGGGCGAGGCGGTCGAGTGGCTGGACGCCCCGGAGGGGGTCCTGGCCTTCCGCCGCCGCGCGGAGGCGGGCGACGTGCTGGTCGCCCTGAACACGACGGGCGCCGACGTGACCGTGGACCTGCCGGTCACGGGCGCGCCGCTCCTGAGCAGCGAGCCGGGGGCGAGCGCGGGGGCGGGGGCGCCGGCGGCCGTCCTCGCGCACGCCGCGCGCGAGGAGGGACGCGGGGCGGACCCCGCGCCGGCCGACGCGTCCGGTCCCGATGTCTCCGGCTCGGACGCGTCCGGTCCCGGGGCCGCCGGGGCGCCGGTGCACGGACCCCACGGCAGCGAGGCCGCCGGGGTCGTACTGCCCTCGCCCGCCGGGGAGTTCGACCCTCAGGCCCCCGGCGCCGGCACCGCGCCGGGCGTCCGGCTTCCCGCCGACTCCTGCGTTTGGTGGGCAATCTGACGTGCGACCGGTACAGTCCAATCCCATGACCGCGCGGCTTGCCGACATCGCAGCCCAGGCGGGGGTCAGTGAAGCCACAGTCAGCCGCGTGCTCAACGGCAAGCCCGGTGTGGCCGCGGCCACCCGTGAATCCGTGCTTGCCGCACTCGACGTCCTCGGGTACGAGCGGCCCGTACGGCTGCGCCAGCGCAGTGCCGGGCTGGTCGGGCTGATAACCCCCGAACTGGACAACCCGATCTTCCCCGCGCTCGCGCAGGTCATCGGGCAGGCCCTGACACGCCAGGGCTACACCCCCGTCCTCGCCACCCAGACCCCCGGCGGGTCCACCGAGGACGAACTCACCGACATGCTGGTCGAGCGGGGCGTCTCCGGGATCATCTTCGTCTCCGGGCTGCACGCCGACACCACCGCCGACATGACGCGCTACGACCAGCTGCGCGGCAAGGGCGTCCCGTACGTCCTCATCAACGGCTTCTCCCCCAAGGTGCAGGCCCCCTTCGTCTCGCCCGACGACCGGGCCGCGATGCAGCTGGCCGTGACGCACCTGGCCGCGCTCGGGCACACCCGGATCGGGCTCGCGGTGGGGCCGAAGCGGTTCGTGCCGGTCCTGCGCAAGATCGAGGGTTTCCGGCGGGGCATGCAGGAGCGGCTCGGGCTCTCCCCCGAGGAGTCCGAGGAGCTGATCCAGCACTCGCTGTACACCCTGGAGGGCGGACAGGCCGCCGCCGGTGCCCTCATCTCCGCCGGCTGCACGGCCGTCGTCTGCGCGAGCGACATGATGGCACTCGGTGCCATCCGGGCCGCCCGCCAGCAGGGGCTCCAGGTTCCCCGGGACGTCTCCGTCGTCGGTTTCGACGACTCGCCCCTCATAGCCTTCACCGACCCGCCGCTCACCACCATCCGCCAGCCCGTGCAGGCGATGGGGCAGGCCGCGGTCCGGGCGCTGCTCGAGGAGATCGGGGGGACGCCGGCCCCGCACAGCGAGTTCGTCTTCATGCCCGAGCTGGTGGTTCGCGGTTCAACCGCTTCCGCCCCGCATCAGGGAAACCACTGACACCGGAGTCCTCCTCGAGGGGGACCGAGTGCGCCCCGTACCCGTCCGGGGGATGATCGGACGAGGGGCATCGATCTGGCAGACTCTCCTCCTATGGGTGAAGCGACCGTGAAGAGTTTGGAAGGCCGGACGGCGGCCACCCCGTCACCCATGCAGAACGGTGACGGAGTGCGGGCCCGCCTGCGCGCTCCGCGCCGTCCCAGGATCTGGTTCGAGATCCTGCTGATCGGCGTCAGCTACTGGACGTACTCGCTCATCCGCAACGCGGTACCGGAGCAGAAGGCCCAGGCGCTGAGGAACGCCGACTGGATCTGGGACGCCGAGAAGTCCCTCGGGCTGGCCTTCGAGCAGACCGTCAACCATGCCGTGAACTCGGTGACATGGCTGATCGTGTCGATGAACTACTACTACGCCACCCTGCACTTCATCGTGACCATCGGTGTGCTCGTGTGGCTCTACCGGTGGCAGCCCGGCCGGTACGCCGCGGCCCGTACGGTCCTGTTCGCCACGACCGGTGTGGCGCTGGTCGGTTACTACCTGTATCCGCTCGCGCCGCCTCGGCTCATGAACGGCCAGAGCTTCGTCGACACGGTCCTGGTGCACCACACCTGGGGCTCGATGGCCTCGGGCGACCTCAAGCACATGTCGAACCAGTACGCGGCGATGCCGTCGATGCACATCGGCTGGTCGCTCTGGTGCGGCGTGATCATCTTCGTACTGGCCTCGGCGCCCTGGGCGCGCATCCTCGGTCTGCTCTACCCGGCCGCGACCCTGGTCGTGATCGTGGCCACCGCCAACCACTTCTGGCTGGACGCGGTGGGCGGCATGATCTGCCTGGCCTTCGGCTTCACCGTCTCCTACCTCTGGTACGGCTCGCTGCCGCAGGGCCGGCCCGCGCTGGTGGAACCGGCCGCGCCGGTGGCCCGGGGCGGCCCGGGGAAGGCCGGTCCGCCCCTGGAGCCGGAGGCGGACCGCGAGCACACCGGGCCGAAGGTCACGTCCGGTACGTGATCCGGCCACCGGCCGTCGTGAGGCGAACCGGTGCCTGCTCGGTCTCGTCGGCGGGCGCCGTCACGGCGCCGACCGTGAAGGCGGTCAGATCCGCCCGGCACCCGGGGCGATCCGTCCCGCGCTCCTCTCCTCCCCCGCGGCGACCGCCGCGTGCGTGGTCATGCCCTCCAGCGCCATGAGTCCGTTCAGACCCGGGCGCGCGGAGGCGGCGCCGCGCGGCGCCCGGGCGGTGGCCAGGACCTGACGGGCGTCGTGGTGGGCGATGGGCCAGTCGGAGCCGAGGGCGAGATACGCGCCCGCGTCGCGCAGGTCACGGCAGCGCCAGGCGCGGGCCGCCCGCTCGTCCCCGATCCGCTGCGGGCGGTCGGGCCCGCGCGGGCGGACGCGGCCTTCGACCTGGCGCTGGAGGCGTTCCTCGCGCACTGCCGGGGGACGCTGGAGGGCCCGGAGGCCGCGTGAGGTCCGCGGGGGCGTGGGGTCCCGCGGGTCTACGCCCCGGAGAAGTCCCGCGGTGGCCGCGCGCCTTACGCCCCGTAGAAGAGGTCCTCGACGACCGCCCGGGCGCGGCGCGTGATGCGCCGGTAGTCGTCGACCATCTCGCCGACGTGCCCCGGGCCGTAGCCCAGGTACCGCCCGACGGCCGCCAGCTCGCGGCCGTCCGAGGGGAAGGTGTCCCCCGGGCGCCCGCGCACCAGCATCACCCCGTTGCGCACGCGCGTCGCCAGGACCCACGCCTCGTCCAGGATCTGCGCCTCGTCCGTGGGGATGAGCCCCGCCGCCTGGGCGGCGGCGAGGGCCTCCCGGGTGCGCGTGGTGCGCAGGCCCGGCTCGGCCCAGCCGTGCCGCATCTGGAACAGCTGGACCGTCCACTCGACATCGCTCAGCCCGCCCCGCCCGAGCTTGGCGTGGAGCGTCGGGTCCGCGCCGCGCGGCAGCCGCTCGGTCTCCATCCGGGCCTTGAGTCGCCGGATCTCGCGCACCGCGTCCTCGCCGAGCCCCTCGGCCGGATAGCGCAGCGGGTCGATCAGTTCGATGAAGCGCCGTCCCAGCTCCGGGTCGCCGGCCATGGGGACGGCGCGCAGCAGGGCCTGGCTCTCCCACACCAGCGACCAGCGGCGGTAGTACGCCTCGTACGACTTGAGCGTACGGACCATGGGGCCGCTCTTGCCCTCGGGGCGAAGGTCCGCGTCGATGAGCAGGGGCGGGTCGGCCGTGGGGACCTGGAGGAGCCGGCGCATCTCGGTGACCACCTGGTTCGCGGCCCGGGCGGCCTCCTGCTCGCCGACCCCCTCACGCGGTTCGTGCACGAACAGGACGTCGGCGTCGGAGCCGTAGCCGAGCTCCTCCCCGCCGAAACGGCCCATGCCGATGACCGCGAACCGCGTCGGCAGCGTGTCACCCCACCCCTCGCGCACGGCGGCGCGCAGCGCGCCCGCGATCGTCGCCGCGGTGAGGCCGGTGAGGGCCGGGCCGACCTGGTCGACCAGAGCGCCGGGATCGGCCTCCCTGGGGCTGTCCTCCGTGCCGTACGAGCCGATGAGATCGGCCGCCGCGGTACGGAACAGCTCCCGGCGCCGTACGCCACGGGCCGCCGCGACCCCCTGCTCGGCGCCGTCGGCGCGGCCGACCGCCGCGAGGGTCTCCTGCTCCAGGTGGTCGCGTCCGCGCGGGCGCAGCCCCTCCGGGTCACCGAGGATCGCCACCGCCTCCGGAGCGCGCAGCAGCAGGTCCGGGGCGAGCCGTCCGGCGGAGAGCACCCGGGCGAGGTTCTCGGCGGCGGCGCCCTCGTCGCGCAGCAGCCGCAGGTACCAGGGCGTCTTGCCCAGCGCGTCGGAGACCTTGCGGAACCCCAGGAGCCCGGCGTCGGGGTCGGCGGAGTCCGCGAACCAGCCGAGCAGGACCGGCAGCAGCGTCCGCTGGATCGCGGCCTTGCGGGTGACGCCGGAGGAGAGCGCCTCCAGATGGCGCAGGGCGGCGACGGGATCGGCGTACCCGAGCGCTTCGAGGCGCTGGCCCGCGGCCTTCGGGCTGAGCCGGGTCTCGCCCGGGGTGAGCTGCGCGACGGCGTCGAGCAGCGGCCGGTAGAAGAGCTTCTCGTGCAGCCGGCGGACGACCGAGGCGTGCCGCTTCCACTTCTTGTTCAGCTCGGCGACCGGGTCGGTGCGCAGGCCGAGCGAGCGGCCGAGGCGGCGCAGGTCGCTCTCGCCCTCGGGAACGAGGTGGGTGCGGCGCAGCCGGTAGAGCTGGATGCGGTGTTCCATCGCGCGCAGGAAGCGGTACGCCTCGTCGAGCTGGGCCGCGTCCGCGCGGCCGACATAGCCGCCGGCGGCCAGTGCCGCGAGGGCGTCCAGGGTGGTGCCGCTGTGCAGCGTGGCGTCTCCCCGGCCGTGCACCAGCTGGAGGAGCTGGACGGCGAACTCGACGTCCCTGAGGCCCCCGGGACCGAGCTTCAGCTCGCGCTCGACCTGGGCGGCCGGGATGTTGTCGACGACCCTGCGGCGCATCTTCTGCACGTCGGGAACGAAGTTCTCGCGCTCGGCGGCCTGCCAGACCAGGGGTGAGACGGCGTCGATGTACTCGGCGCCGAGCTCCGGGTCGCCCGCCACCGCCCGTGCCTTGAGCAGGGCCTGGAACTCCCAGGTCTTGGCCCAGCGCTGGTAGTAGGCGAGGTGGCTCGACAGGGTCCGTACCAGGGGGCCGTTGCGTCCCTCGGGGCGGAGGTTGGCGTCGACGGGCCAGATGGTGCCCTCGACGGTCGTCTCGGAGCAGATCCGCATGAGGTGGGAGGCGAGCCGGGTCGCGGCCTGCATCGCCTTGCCCTCGTCCGCTCCCTCGGCGGGCTCCGCGACGAAGATCACGTCCACGTCGGAGACGTAGTTCAGCTCGTGGCCGCCGCACTTGCCCATGGCGATGACGGCGAGCCGGCAGTGGGCCGCGTCGGCGGGTGCCGCGGTACGGGCGAGGGCGAGGGCGGCGCGCAGCGTCGCGGTGGCGAGGTCGGCCAGCTCGGCGGCTGTCTGGGCGACGTCGGCGGTGCCGCAGACGTCGCGGGCCGCGATGGCGAGGAGGCAGCGGCGGTAGGCGACGCGCAGGGAGATCGGGTCGGTGACCTCGGCGAGGCCCTGCTCGAACTCGGCGACCCCGGGGTTCAGGTCGGCGGCCTCGTAGGTGACCAGGGCCTGCCAGTCCCTGGGGTGCTTGGCCAGGTGGTCGGCGAGCGCCTCGGAGGCGCCGAGCACACCGAGCAGCCGGTCCCGGAAGGGCTTGGCCGAGAGCAGCGTGCTGGTGAGGGTCTGCCGCTCCTCGTCGGGCTGCGCCTCGACGAGTCGCACCAGTCCGCGCAGGGCCAGATCGGGGTCGGCGGTCGCGCCGAGCGCGTCGAGGAGCACGGAGTCGTCGCGCAGCACGGCCAGCTCGGGAACGCCCAACAGCCGCTCGGCGCCGGACGGGTCGGTGAACCCGTGCCGCAGCAGCCGAGTGAAGGTACTGCCCCTGCGCCCCGGCACCGTCATTCCGCCGCTCCTTCGTACCCGTCCACCCGTCCACCGGTCCGGGCGTCCACCGGCCCCAGGTCCGCACTCGAGCCTATCCGGAGCGCGTGACGCGGTCGCCTCAGGGAGCAGAAGTCGCGAACTAGGACATAACTACCCTCTCTGCGCCTTCGTTTCGCAGAGGATCACAGGTGATGTCTCGCACATTCCTTACTATTCGCCGGCGATGAACCGTACTCCTTGAAAGTCCGTCTTCCTGCCCGAAGTCCTGCCGAAGCCCGCTCGTCCTCCGAAAGCGCCCACCACCGATGCCCGTCCGTCTTCGCCGCCGTCCCTCCCTGCCGCCCCGCGCCCGGATCGTCACCGCCCTGACGGCGACCGCGCTCGTCGGCGGCTCCCTCGTGGGACTGCTCCACCTCTCCACCGGCACCGGCTCCGGTGCCTCGGCGACCGAGACGCCGGCGGGGGTCGGCCACGCGCCGCGCACGGCGGGGGTCCCCGGGCCCGCGCCGCGGCAACCGGTCCGCACGCGGGACGTCGCCGTGACGCAGATCGTGGCGCACCCGGACGACGACCTGTACTTCATGAATCCGGACACCGCCCAGTCCATACGCTCGGGCGCCTCCCTCACCTCGGTCTATCTGACGTCGGGCGAGTCGGACGGCGTCAACGCCCGGGCGCGCGCCCCCCACCGCCCCGCGCCCGACAAGGCGGCGTTCGCCGAGGCCCGGCAGAACGGCATACGTGCCGCGTACGCGGAGATGGCCACCGGCAACCGCACCAGCCCCTGGGACCGGACCTCCGTCCCGACGGCCGGCGGTGGCCACGCCGAGCTGGACGTCCTGCGCGCCGAGCCGCAGATAGCCCTGGTCTGGCTGCAGCTGCGCGAGGCAGGCTCCATCACCGGCGACCGCCCGCACAGCCTGAACGGGCTGTGGAACGGCCGCGTGACCTCGCTCGAGTCCCTGCGTGCCGCCGGTACACCCGTCGCCACCGACTTCTCGTACACGAGGGAGCAGGTGATCGACACCCTCACCGGACTCCTCACGCGGTTCCGGCCCACCTTCGTCCGGATGCAGGACCCCACACCGGGCCGCAACCCGAAGACCGGGGCGTACAGCGACCACCAGGACCATCTGTACGGCGCCCGGTTCGCCCAGGCCGCCCTCGCGCGGTACGGGACCACCACCGGCCGGCCGCACTTCGCCGTCCAGAACTACCTCGGGTACCCCGTCGGAACGCTGCCGCGCACCCTCGACCCGGCGACCGCGGGCGACAAGCTGCACACCATGAAGACGTACGCCTGGGTCGACGAGGTCAACGACTGCGCCGACCCGGCCGGGTGCGGCGACCTCAAGGTGGCCGGCCGCCCCGGGGGATGGGGCTGGACCGAGAGCATCCGCTACGCCCGCGGCACCTCCACCTCCTGGGTGCAGCGGGACACCGCCGGCGGCCTGCTCGCCTTCTCGGTGCTCGACGGACGCCTCGCGGTGTGGCAGAGGCCCGCGGGCGGGAAGCAGCCCGCGGACACCGCCACCGACTGGCAGGGCCCGTTCCTGCTCCCGGGCGACGGCCTGGACAGCGGGGTGACCTCCGTACGCCTCCGCGACGGCCGGATCGCCGTGTTCGGCACCCGTACGACGCTCGGGGGCCCGGAGCGGGCGTACGGCCGTGAGGTCGTGACGACCGAGCAGTCCGCGCCCGGTGGCCCCTTCGGACCCTGGCGGTCGCTCGGCACGCCCGAGCGGAACGACGCCCGGGGCACCTCCGACATCAGCGCCCCCGCCGTGGCCGTGGACGGCACCGGCCGGACGACCGTGCTGCTGCGCGACAGCCGCCACCGGCTGACCGCGCGCGAGCGGGGCACCGACGGCGCGTGGGGGCCCTGGCGCTCGCTGGGCGGCGGGAGCCTGTACGGCGATCCGGTGGCCACGACGGACGGAGCGGGCCGGATCCACGCGTTCGCCGGGACGAGGAGCACCGTCCTCACCTGGACGCAGCAGCGACCCGGCGGGCCGCTGTCGGGACCGCAGCGGACCGGACTGCCGACGACGACGCTGGCGCTGAGCGCGAGCCCCTCCCCGGACGGGCGGGGCGTGCGGCTCTGGTTCCGCAAGCCGGCCTCCGGCGTCCTGCGCACGGCCGACCTCTCCGGCGGGACCCTGGTCTCCCCGGTGACCGAGCTGGCCGGCGGGGTCGCGGGGTTCGGCCCGGTGAGCGGAGGCCAGGGTCTGCTGGCGGTCCGTTCCCGTACGGGCGTCCTGGCGACGGCCCCGGCGGCGGGCGCGGGTGAGCGGCCGCTCTGGACGCTGGAGAAGTTCCTGTTCTCCGGCGCTCCCGGCGGGGTCGTGGACGGAGTGGCGGCGATGGGCCTGGACGGGAAGCTGCACTGGACGCCCGCCGTGCGATGAGTTACGGGCCCCGCCCCGGTCCTTCTCCGTGAAGGCGCGTGTCGGCGCGTGTCGGCGCGCGTGGGCCTGTAGGTCTCTTCGGACCCGCCCAGGCCCGTACCGGCAGCTCTGCCCCGGAGGAGATCATGGCCCCGCAGACCACGCTCGACCCCCGCTTCAGCGACCCGAAGGCCCACCCCGCCCCCTGGTCCGAGGCCACCGTCCGGCTCGCCGAGGCGGAGGTCTACTGGCTGACCACCGTCCGCCCGGAGGGCCGCCCGCATGTCACCCCACTGATCGCGGTCTGGTCGGAGGGGGCGCTGCACTTCTGCACCGGCCCCGAGGAGCGCAAGGCGCGCAATCTCGCGGAGAACCCGGAGGTGGTCCTCACCACCGGGTCCGCCTCGCTCGGCGAGGGGCTCGATCTGGTGGTCGAGGGTACGGCCGTTCGGGTGACGGACGAGGGGCGGCTCCATGCCCTGGCCAGGGCGTATGTGGAGAAGTACGGTCCGGCTTGGCGATTCGACGTGCGCGACGGCGCGTTCGTGGGCGACGGTGGGACCGCCCTGGTGTTCGCCGTGGCGCCCCGCACGGCGTTCGGTTTCGCCAAGGGCGACCCCTTCGGCCAGACCCGCTGGCGTTTCTGAGGAGACCCCCATGAACCTGACGCTCGAAGTCGTGCCCGTCCCCGTCACCGACCTGGACCGCGCGAAGGAGTTCTACGGCGAGAAGTGCGGCTTCAAGATCGACCTCGACGACGAGGTCGCGCCCGGGATGCGCATCATCCAGGCGACGCCGCCCGGCTCGCGCTGTTCGATCGCGATGCTCAGCGGGATGCCGACGATGCCCGGTACGAAGGAGATGACTCCGGGCACCCTGCACGGCCTCCAGCTCTGCGTCACCGACATCGAGGCGGCACGCGAGGAACTCGTCGAGCGGGGCGTGGAGGTCACGCCGATCCGGCACGTGGGCGCGACGGGCTGGGAGGAGGGCAAGGGCGAGACCTGGAACTCGTTCATGTCCTTCGAGGACCCCGACGGCAACGGCTGGGTGGTCCAGGAGGCGCCGTCGGAGCTGTCGGAACGCTGAGGTACGAGAAGGGGTACGAGGCGGCGGGGGCGGCCCGGCGGGAAGGCGCGGGGCGGCCCGGCACGTCGGCGCCGGGCGGGCGCTCCAGATCACCGGAGTTCACCCCGCCGGAGTTCACCCCGCCGGCGAGCGCACCACCGGCGTGAACTCCGCCCGGTAGTACCGCACCCGCTCGTCCTGCCCCGCGTACCGCATCCCGGCCGCCTCCATCACCCGCTGCGAGGCGACGTTCGCGAGATCGGCGTCGCCCTTCGCGCCGGCGACGCCCTGCTCCCGCGCCAGGTCGAGCAGGGCCCGCAGTGCCTCCGTGGCATACCCGAGCCCGCGCACCCCGGGGATCAGCCCGTATCCGACGGTCACGAACCGCTCGTCGTCCGGCGGCCCGTGGAACCCGATCCCGCCGACGGCCGCCCCGTCCGCCCGCCGCCGTATCTCGTACGCGCCGAACACACCCGGGTCCCCGTGCGCGGCCCACCCGTCCAGGAACCCGCGGGCCCCGGACACGTCCCCCTCGGCCGGATAGCCCGGTGCCCACCGGTCCTCCCGCGCGGGCGCCGCGGCGACGACGCGTTCGGCCTCGGCGACGGTGAGCGGATGCAGCAGCAGCCGCCCGGTGACGAACGAGGTGATCTCCATCGGGGCAGTGTCCGCCGCACCCGGGGGGCCGTCAACGCGATTGCGTGAAGCGCACCATGTTGCCGGCGGGGTCACGGAAGGCGCAGTCGCGGACGCCGTACGGCTGGTCCACCGGCTCCTGCAGCACCTCACCGCCCGCGGCGCGGATCTTCTCGAAGGCCCCGTCGACGTCGTCGCTGGCGAAGATGACGCCGCGCAGCAGGCCCTTGGCCAGCAGCTCCGCCATGGCCTCCTTGTCGGCGGGCGAGGCGTTCGGATCGGCGAGGGGCGGCTCGAGAACGATGTTCACATCGGGCTGGGAGGGGGCTCCGAGGGTGACCCAGCGCATGCCCTCGAACCCGACGTCGTTGCGCACCTCCAGGCCGAGAGCGTCCCGGTAGAAGGAGAGCGCCTTGTCGTGGTCGTCGACGGCGATGAAGCACTGCGAGAGCGTGATGTCCATGCGCTTCACGCTACGGGCGGGGCTCGCGCTTCGCTTCTCCGTTCCTGACCGGTCGCGTGTAGATCTTGGCGAAGCAGGCGGGGATGGCGGCGCCCTCGTCATGGTCGCGGGCTCGGTAGGCGCTGGGGCTCTCGCCGACCAGCTCGGTGAACCGGGAGCTGAACGACCCGAGCGAGGTACAGCCGACCTCGAAGCAGACCTCCGTGACCGACAGGTCCCCGCGCCGCAGCAGCGCCTTGGCCCGCTCGATGCGGCGCGTCATCAGGTAGCTGTACGGCGTCTCCCCGAAGGCCGCGCGGAAGCTGCGGGAGAAGTGCCCGGCCGACATGAGGGCGACGCGCGCGAGCGCCTCCACGTCGAGCGGCTGGGCGTACTCGCGGTCCATCAGGTCGCGGGCCCGGCGCAGCCGAACCAGATCCTCCAGCGTCGTCACCCGACCACCCTGCCACAGCCGCGGGGCCGGGCGGGCGGCCCGAGGGCGGCCCGGGGCGCGGGGGACGACTCCGGGCCGGTGGCTCACCGCCACCGGCCCGGATCGGTACGTCGGTCGGACTGCGCCCGCGACCTGCGGTTACAGCACAGGAAGGTTCTTGCGGAGCTCGAAGGCGGTGACCTCGGAGCGGTACTCCTCCCACTCCTGCTTCTTGTTGCGGAGGAAGAAGTCGAAGACGTGCTCGCCGAGCGTCTCCGCGACCAGCTCGCTCTTCTCCATCAGGGCGATCGCCTCGCCCAGGTTCTGCGGCAGCGGCTCGATGCCCATCGCGCGGCGCTCCGCGTCGCTCAGCGCCCAGACGTCGTCGTCCGCGCCGGCCGGGAGTTCGTAGCCCTCCTCGATGCCCTTGAGGCCCGCCGCGAGCAGGACGGCGTACGTCAGGTAGGGGTTGGCGCCGGAGTCGATGGAGCGGACCTCGACCCGCGACGAGCCCGTCTTGCCGGGCTTGTACATCGGGACGCGGATCAGCGCCGAGCGGTTGTTGTGGCCCCAGCAGATGTACGAGGGGGCCTCGCCGCCCGCGCCCGCGCTGCGGGCCGAGCCGCCCCAGATGCGCTTGTAGGAGTTGACCCACTGGTTGGTGACGGCCGAGATCTCGGCGGCGTGCTTGAGCAGGCCGGCGATGAAGGAACGTCCCACCTTGGAGAGCTGGTACTCCGCGCCCGACTCGTAGAACGCGTTGCGGTCGCCCTCGAAGAGGGAGAGGTGGGTGTGCATGCCCGAGCCCGGGTACTCCGAGAACGGCTTCGGCATGAAGGTCGCCTGCACGCCCTGCTCCAGCGCGACCTGCTTCATGACCAGGCGGAAGGTCATGATGTTGTCGGCCGTGGACAGCGCGTCCGCGTACCGCAGGTCGATCTCCTGCTGGCCCGGCGCGCCCTCGTGGTGGGAGAACTCCACCGAGATGCCCATCGACTCCAGCATGGTGATCGCCTGGCGGCGGAAGTCCATGCCCACGTTCTGCGGGGTGTGGTCGAAGTAGCCGGAGTTGTCGGCCGGGGTCGGCTTCGAGCCGTCCAGCGGCTTGTTCTTCAGCAGGAAGAACTCGATCTCGGGGTGGGTGTAGAAGGTGAAGCCCAGGTCCGAGGTCTTGGCGAGGATGCGCTTCAGGACGAAGCGCGGGTCCGCGAAGGACGGGGAGCCGTCCGGCATGAGGATGTCGCAGAACATCCGGGCCGTACCGGGGGCCTCGGCGCGCCAGGGCAGGATCTGGAAGGTGCCCGGATCCGGCTTGGCGATCATGTCCGATTCGTAGACGCGGGCGAAGCCCTCGATGGCGGAGCCGTCGAAGCCGATGCCCTCGTCGAAGGCCTGCTCCAGCTCGGCGGGGGCCACGGCCACCGACTTCAGGAAGCCGAGCACGTCGGTGAACCACAGCCGCACGAACCGGATGTCACGCTCCTCGAGCGTCCGGAGCACGAATTCCTGCTGCTTGTCCATATCCACACCCATCTTCGCTGGTCAGGCCGCCTGTTCCCACCGCCTTGGGCACATCGGGGGGCACCTGAGCATCCCACCACATGGTTTCGCGCACGTTGCACACCCATAGTGCCTGCTCGGGTGTGACACAGGTAACGGGGGACCGTCCGATTCCGTGCGTCTGTTCCCCTTCCGTTCCCCCCGCCTGTCCCCTCCCGGCGCTCCGGCCACTACGATCTCGCCCCATGGGGGGCACTCCACTCGTACGCCTGAACCGGCGCGCGCGTCCCATGGCACTGGCGAGTGCCGTGGCGACGCTCCTCGCCGCGCTCTTCGTCTGTCTGGGTGCCGGTGACACCGTCGCCCACGACGAGGCGGCGCAGGCGCACCACCAGCGGACGGCCGGCGGCGGCGAGTACGTCTGCCCGTACGACCGCGGCGACTGCTCGCTGTTCCCCTCGCTCAGCCCGGCGGTCCTCACCGCGCCGCCGCTCGACCCGCCGCCCCAGGCGGAGGGCCGCCTCCCGCGCCTCGAACCGTCGTACGACGCCGTCGGGGCGCCCCGCCACGGTGCGCGGCCCCGCGCGCCGGACCTGTACGTCCTTCAAGCTCTGCGGACATAGCCGGGGGCCGCTTCCGCCCGCCCCATGGCTCACGCCCCACGGCTCGTGCCCCCGCCACCCCACATTCGAGAAGGACGACATCACCATGGCCGCCAACCGCTCCGTCACCGCCGCCTCCCGCGCCCGAATAGAGGAGATGCGCCGCGCCGAGCAGGCCCGCGAGCGCCGCAACCGTTTCATCACCATCGGTGTCTCCGCCGTGGTCGTGCTGAGCCTCGTCGGCTTCGGCGGCTACGTGATGAACCAGCAGTCCGAGAAGAAGGAGCGCCAGGAGGCCGCCGCCAAGGCCCCCATCAAGGACGAGAAGTCCTGGGACGCCAAGAAGCTCGGACGCAACCATGTGAGCACCCCGGTCGCGTACGAGATGAAGCCCCCGGTCGGCGGTGACCATGACCAGGTCTGGCAGAACTGCGACGGCGACGTCTACACGTCGAAGATCGCCGAGATGAACGCCGTGCACTCGCTGGAGCACGGCGCGGTCTGGGTCACGTACAACAAGAAGGCCGCCGAGGCGGATGTGAAGAAGCTGGCCGAGAAGGTCGGCAAGACCCCGTACTCGCTGATGAGCCCGGTCGACGACCAGGCCGGCGCGATCATGCTGAGCGCCTGGGGCAAGCAGGTGACCGTGGACAGCGCGAGCGACCCGCGGATCGACGCCTTCTTCACCAAGTACGTGCAGGGTCCGCAGACCCCTGAGCCGGGCGCGGCCTGCACCGGTGGCGTCGGAGCCGCCCAGTGAAGCTGACCCGTACGCACGGGGCCTCGATCGCCGCCGTCGTCCTCGCGCTGCTCTTCGCGGGAGGCGCCGTCACGGTCGCCTCCGCGGAGCGGGACGAGGCGCCGGCCACCCCCGTGTCGGACTCGGCGGACGCGGGCTTCGCCCGGGACATGTCGGTCCACCACCAGCAGGCCGTGGAGATGTCGTTCGTCGTCCGGGACCGCACCCAGGACGAGGAGGTGCGCCGGCTGGCGTACGACATCGCCAACACCCAGGCCAACCAGCGCGGCATGATGCTGGGCTGGCTGAACCTGTGGGGTCTGCCGAAGGTCGTGTCGGGCACGGAGCCGATGGCCTGGATGGGCATGGACGGTCACGGTGACACCGGTCCCCTCGACGGTGCGCTGATGCCGGGCATGGCCACGAAGACCGAGATGGACCGGCTGCGGAAGGCCGAGGGCAAGGAGGCCGAGATCCTCTACCTCCAGCTGATGACCGACCACCACAAGGGCGGCGTCCACATGGCCCAGGGCTGTGTGGACAAGTGCTCCGTGGAGGTCGAGCGGAACCTCGCGCAGGGCATGGTCGACGCCCAGGAGTCCGAGATCGCCCTGATGGCGGATCTGCTGAAGGCGCGGGGCGCGAAGCCGCGCGCCTGACGGACGGTGACGGAGCGGTCCGCCGTCGGCGGCGGATCGGCCCTCCGACAGCGGCGGAACGGCCCGCTCCGGCCCCCGTGACCCCAGCGGTCGCGGGGGCCACGGCGTGCGCGCAGAATGGGTGACGCTCGGGGACGTACGTACGACGACGTCGACGTTCTACGGAGGACGTACCTCATGACCACCGCGAAGGACATCATGCACACCGGGGCGAAGTGGATCCCCCGGCACGAAACGCTCGACCGCGCGGCGCAGCTGATGCGTGACCTCAACGTGGGCGCGCTCCCCATCGCCGACGAGAACGAGCGGCTGTGCGGCATCATCACGGACCGCGACATCGTGGTCGGCTGTGTCGCCATGGGTCACGACCCGTCGAAGATCACCTGCGGCGAGATGGCGCAGGGCACCCCGCGCTGGATCGACGCGAACTCCGATGTGAGCGAGGTCCTCGACGAGATGACGGGCCACCAGATCAAGCGCCTTCCGGTGATCGAGAACAAGCGTCTGGTCGGCATGATCAGCGAGGCCGATCTGGCGCAGCACCTGGACGACGAGCAGATCAAGGCGTTCTGTACGAGCGTCTACGCCACGTCCTGATCGCGCACCGCCCGCGCCACGGCGTCCGGGCGGTCCCACATCATCAGATGGCCCGACGGTTCGACCGCCTCGTAGTGGGCGTCGAGCCGCCGGGCCAGTGCGCGTTGGCGGCGGGCCCAGCGGGCCGATCCGTCCGGGGCCGCCAGGACGGTGACCGGCAGTCCCGGCGGCAGGGGGAACCGTGCGCGCAGGGCGAGGAGTTCGGCCGCGACGGCGCGGTAGTGGGTGTTCTCCAGGAGGGCGCCCCGCATCACCCGCGAGGTGCCGTACACGCGGCGGACGAGGGCGGCGGGCGCCGGGTCGCCGCCCGTCGCGCGGGAGAGCCGCACGGTGGCGCGACGGACGGCCGGTCCGGCGCAGGCCGGGGCTCCGGCGGCGGCGAGCAGGGCGCCCAGGGCGCGGGCGGCGGCGGTCCGCAGGGCCGGGGCGCGCGGTGTACGGGCGTGCTCCTCGACGGAGGAGTCGACGAGCAGGACTCCGGCGGCGCGGTCGGGGTGGAGCCGGGCGAAGGCCTCGGCGTGGAACCCGGCGATCGAGTGGCCGACGACGGTGGCGGGTCCCGGCAGGGACAGCGCGTCGAGGAGACCGGCGATCCGGTGGGCCTCGCCGGCGGCGCTGGGCGGGACGGCGGCCGGGGCGGAGAGCCCGTGGCCGGGGCGGTCGAAGCGGACGACCGTGCGGTGCGGCGCGAGCAGCGGCACGACGGCGTCCCAGTCGAACCAGCTCATGCCGAGGCCGGCGCTGAGCACGCAGACGGGTCCGGCGCCCTCGACGACGACGTGGTGGGCCACGCCTCCGACCCGTACGAACCCGCTCAAGCTCTCTCCCTGGCCGCGGAGACGGCGAACACTCCGAGCCAGACTGCCACGAGCAGGATCTGCAGCCGCTGTCCGGCCCCCAGCGAGAACGTGCCCCGGCCCGCCTCGAAGGCGGCGACGGCGGCCAGGGTCCAGACGGTGGCGAGGAGTTCGAGGGCGACGAGCCAGGGGCCGGCGCGGGCGAGGGGCCGCCAGATTCCGTAGCGGCGGGCGGCGAGCGTCAGCGCGACCATGGCGGCCAGGGCGCCGGCCATGGCGAGGGTGGAACTGACGGCGTGCGCGGCGTGGGTGGCGGGGACGAGCCCGGCGGTCTCGCGCGCGGCGCACTCCGGGTCGGCGGTGGGCGCGCAGCTGAGCGGCAACCGGGAGTCGACGGCGGTGGCGGCGCCGAAGAGCGCGAGGGCGAACAGCCCGGCGAGGACCCAGGGCCGGCGACCGGCCACGGAACTGGGACGGTGATGGGTCGGGGAGCCGGGACGGTGACCGGCCTCGGACCCGGGACGGTGACCGGTCACGGCTGCGGGCACACGGCCCGGCGGCAGCAGGGCGGCGAGGGCGCCCGCGAGAACCAGCAGGCCCGCGACCAGGTCCGTCGCGCGGAACAGGCCGCCCAGCGGCTGGTCCGCGGCGGCGAGTTCGGAGACGTACGTCCGGACCGGGTCGAGACCGGTGCGGACGACGACTTCGAGGACCCAGGCGGTGTACGCGAGGGCGCCGAGGAACAGCAGGAGGGCGGCGACCTGGCGCGTACGGCTCGTGGACATGGTGGTACGAGATGCTAAGGCGGCGCCTCCTCTCCCGGGCGGTTGGGGTGCACCCGGCGAGCCCCTGATGATCACGAACACATATCGTCCACAAAACCCCTGGCTTCTCCATGATCGGCTGGCTTACGGTCGGGCTTTCAGCCAGCGCGAAGGACGCCGCATGACCATGCCCACGAACACCCCCGGCCCGAACTCCTTCGGGCCGCCGCCCGCCATGCCGGGCATGCCGCCGCCGTTCCCGCCGCAGCCCCGTAACGGGCTCGGGGTGGCGGCGCTGGTCATCGGCATCGTGGGCGTGCTCATCGCACTCGTGTGGTTCATGTTCTGGCTCGGCGCCATCCTGGGTGTGCTGGCCCTCATCTTCGGCGTCATCGGCATCGGCAAGGCCGGCAAGGGCGAGGCGACCAACAAGGGCTCCGCCGTGACCGGCGTCGTCACCGGCGCGCTCGCCATCGTCATCTCGATCGTCTGGGTCGTCGTCCTCGCCACGGCGGTGAAGGACGTCGCCGACGAGAAGGAGAGCGAGAAGCTGAAGGACGTCACCACCGCCCCCGCCGCCCCCGGCAGCGACCCCTCCGACCCGGCCGAGCCCACCGAGACCGCCCCGGCGGCGCTCGCGTTCGGCCAGAGCCACACCTACCCGGACGGGGTCAAGGTCACCGTCTCCAAGCCGCGCGCCTACAAGCCCGACCAGTTCGCCGCCGGGCACGCGAAGGGCAACAGCGCGTTCCAGGTGACGGTCACGATCGTCAACGGCAGCAAGAAGGCCCTGGACGTCACCACCGCCCTGCCGGACGCGAGCGACGCGGAGGGCGCACCGGCCGACGCGGTCTTCGACGGCAGCGACGCGACCGAGATGTTCCAGGGGACGGTGCTCCCGGGCAAGCAGGCCAAGAGCGACTTCGCCTTCTCCCTGCCCGCCGGCGCCGACCACGAGATGCAGCTGGAGATGGCGCCGAAGATCCTGGAGTACGACGACGTGATCTGGACCGGGAAGACCAAGTAGCGCGACCCGGGGGCATCAGGTCTCGGTCCCCAGGACATAGCGTCGGTCTGACGATTACACTGGGCGCGTGCCTCAACTACGCCTCGCTCTGAATCAGATCGACTCGACCGTCGGCGATCTCGCCGGGAACGCCGAGGCGATCGTCCACTGGACCCGGCACTCCGCCGAGCAGGGCGCGCATCTGGTCGCGTTCCCCGAGATGGTGCTGACCGGCTACCCCGTCGAGGATCTCGCGCTGCGCTCCTCCTTCGTCGAGGCGTCCCGGGCCGCCCTGCGGGCGCTCGCCCGGCGCCTCGACGCCGAGGGCTTCGGGGAGCTGCCCGTGATCGTCGGCTACCTCGACCGTTCGGAGCGGGCCGAGCCCCGGCTCGGCCGCCCCGCCGGATCCCCGGAGAACGCCGCCGCCGTGCTGCACCGCGGCGAGGTGGCCCTGCGCTTCGCCAAGCACCACCTGCCCAACTACGGCGTCTTCGACGAGTTCCGTTACTTCGTCCAGGGCGACACCATGCCCGTCGTCCGGGTCCATGGCGTCGACGTGGCCCTCGCGATCTGCGAGGACCTGTGGCAGGAGGGCGGTCGGGTCCCGGCCGCCCGCAGCGCCGGAGCCGGGCTGCTCGTGTCGATCAACGCCTCGCCGTACGAGCAGAACAAGGACGACACCCGGCTCGAACTGGTCCGCAAGCGCGCCCAGGAGGCGGGCTGCACCACCGCCTATCTCGCGATGATCGGCGGCCAGGACGAGCTGGTCTTCGACGGCGACTCGATCGTCGTCGACGCGAACGGGGACGTCATCGCCCGGGCCCCGCAGTTCTCCGAGGGCAGTGTGCTCCTCGACCTGGACCTGCCGGCCGCCTCCCCCGACGCGCCCACGGGCCTGGTCGACGACGGGCTGCGCATCGACCGGGTGATCCTCTCCGAGGAGCCGCTGCCGGCCTACGAACCGGAGCTCACCGGCGGGTACGCGGACCGGCTCGAGGACGACGAGGAGGTGTATTCGGCGCTGGTCGTGGGCCTGCGCGCGTACGTCGCCAAGAACGGCTTCCGCTCGGTCCTCATCGGTCTGTCCGGCGGCATCGACTCGGCCCTCGTCGCCTCGATCGCCTGCGACGCGGTGGGGGCGCACCACGTGTACGGCGTCTCGATGCCGTCCAAGTACTCCTCGGACCACTCGCGCGGCGACGCCGCCGAGCTGGCCCGCCGTACCGGCCTCCACTTCCGCACGGTGTCGATCGAGCCGATGTTCGACGCGTACATGGGCTCGCTCGGGCTCACGGGTCTGGCGGAGGAGAACCTGCAGTCCCGGCTGCGCGGCACGATGCTGATGGCGATCTCCAACCAGGAGGGGCACCTCGTCCTCGCGCCCGGCAACAAGTCCGAGCTGGCGGTGGGCTACTCGACGCTGTACGGCGACTCGGTCGGCGCGTACGGGCCCATCAAGGACGTCTACAAGTCGACCGTCTTCCGGCTCGCGCGCTGGCGCAACCGGGCGGCCGAGGAGCGCGGCCAGACCCCGCCGATCCCGGAGAGCTCGATCTCCAAGCCGCCGAGCGCGGAGCTGCGCCCGGGTCAGGTGGACACCGACTCGCTGCCGGACTACGACGTCCTGGACCGGCTTCTGGCGCTGTACGTCGACCGCGACCAGGGCAAGGACGCCGTCGTGGCGGCCGGTTTCGACGAGGAGCTGGTGACCCGGACGCTGCGGATGGTGGACCTGGCGGAGTACAAGCGGCGCCAGTACCCGCCGGGCACCAAGATCTCGGCGAAGGGCTTCGGCAAGGACCGCCGCCTGCCGATCACGAACCGCTGGCGGGAGGCCCCGGCCCCCTGACGCGTCGGCCGGCCCCCGGAGCGGGGGCGGTCAGGCGGCTCGTTCCGGGTGGGGCGTGCGGTCGGCGGACGGACTCTTCGCGATCACGCGGGACGTTCCCTCCGCCGCACCTCCCGCACGGTCGAGCAGTCCGGCCACCGCGGCGATCGCCAGGCCGACGACGGCGAGGACCGCGCCGACCAGCGTCGGCGAGGTCCAGCCCCAGCCGGCGGCGACGGCCGCGCCGCCCGCCCAGGCCCCGCCCGCGTTGGCGAGGTTGAAGGCCGAGTGGTTGGAGGCGGAGGCCAGGGTCGGCGCGTCCTTGGCCTTGTTCATGACCAGCATCTGGAGCGGGGTGGTGGTCATGAAGCCGACGGCGCCCAGGACGACCACCGTCACCAGGGCCAGCCACGGCACGTGGATCGTGAAGCGGAACGCGACCAGGACGAGCGCGAGCGCGCCCAGGGAGCCGTACAGCGTCGGTCGCAGCGCCCGGTCGGTCAGCGGGCCCGCGGCGAGCGCGCCGGCCGTCATGCCGATGCCGAAGAGCGCGAGGACGAGGGTGACGGAGGACTCGCCGAAGCCCATCACCTCGGTCGTCATCGAGGCGAGGTAGGAGTAGACGGCGAAGACGCCCGCGAAACCGAAGACGGCGGTCAGCAGACCGAGCAGCACCTGCGGGCGGCCGAGCGCGCGCACCTCGCGGCCCAGGTTCTGGTGCGCCTCCACCGGGACGTACGGGACGAGCCGGGCCAGGGCCGCCATGGCCAGCAGACCGATGACGGTCACGACGAGGAAGGTGGCGCGCCAGCCGAGGTGCTGGCCGAGGAGGGTCGCGGCCGGTACGCCGAGGATGTTGGCGACCGTCAGCCCGAGGAACATCGTGGCCACCGCGCGCGCCTGCCGGTCCTCGCGCACGAGCCGTGCTGCGACGACGGCGCCGACGCCGAAGAACGCGCCGTGCGGGAGTCCGGCCAGGACCCGGCCGCCGATCAGCCAGCCGAAGCCGGGCGCGAGCGCGGAGGCCAGGTTGCCGACGACGAACAGCGCCATCAGCAGGAGCAGCATCTTCTTGCGCGGGACGCGGGAGCCGAGGGCGGTGAGCAGCGGGGCGCCGATGACGACGCCGATGGCGTAGGCGGAGACGAGGTGTCCGGCGGTGGGGACGGAGGTGCCGAGGTCGGCGGCGACATTGGGCAGCAGGCCCATCATCACGAACTCGGTGGTACCGATGCCGAAGGCGGAGACGGCGAGCGCGAGCAGCGCCAGGGGCATGGGGAGAGCCTTTCCAGAAGATAGTTCTTCGACTGAACAAATGCTCTCAGGTGAAATGTTCCCGCCGACCACCGCCCGGTGAAGGGGAGGTTTCGTGAGGGGCACGCCCCTCCCCCCGCGTGCGGGTCCCGCCGTACGCGCGGGCGAGGTACGCGCGTGTCGATCCGGGACGCGCGTGCCGTCCGCCACGCGCGCGTCCCGCCTCGTACCCGCGTCAGAGGCGGATGCGCGCCGCGATCGGCAGGTGGTCGCTCTTCGTCTCCGGCAGCGTCCACGAGGACACCGGCTCCACGTTCTTCACGAGGATCTGGTCGATCCGCGCCATCGGGAACGAGGCCGGCCAGCTGAAGCCGAAGCCGTCACCCGACGCGCCCTGGGTGGAGCGCATCTGCGACGTGACCGCGTTGAGCGAGCGGTCGTTCATCGTGCCGTTGAGGTCGCCGAGCAGGACGATCCGCTCCCGCCGGTCGTCGGCGATGGCCTCGCCCAGCAGGTCGGCGCTGTTGTCGCGCTGGTTCGCGGTGAAGCCCGCGTTCACCTTGACCCGTACCGACGGCAGGTGGGCCACGTACACCCGCACCTCGCCCTGCGGCGTGGCGACGGTGGCACGCATGGCGCGCGTCCAGCCCATGCCGATGTCCACCGGCTGCGGATCGTTCAGCGGGTACCTGCTCCACAGCCCGACCGTGCCCTGCACGGAGTGGTACTTGTACGTGGCCGCCAGGGCGCGCTCGTACACCGGGACCATCTCGCCCTTGAGCTCCTCCAGGGCGACGACGTCCGCGCCCGACCCGGCGATCTGGCGGGCGGTCCCCTCGGGATCGGGGTTGTCGGCGTTCACGTTGTGGGTGGCGACGGTGAGGTCGCCGCCGGCGGCGGACTTGTCGGTGACGAGCCCGCCGAAGAGGTTGGCCCAGACCATGGCCGGCAGGAGCAGCGCGATCAGCGCGGTGGCCGAGCGCCGCAGCAGCGCCAGGACCAGCAGGACCGGCACGCACACGCCGAGCCAGGGCAGGAAGGTCTCGGTGAGGCTGCCCAGGTTGCCGATCCTGTTCGGGATCTCGGCGTGGAAGACCATCAGCAGGGTCAGCAGCACCGAGCAGGCGGCCAGGAGGATCCCCCGGCGCCAGATGCCCCGGTCATGACGCCAGCGGTCGAGCGCCGCCCGGAACCGGGACCGGGAGCGCTCGTCCCCCGTGCCGCCGCTCTCGGTCTCCGCCATGTCCACCCGCGCCATCACTCAGTCCTCACTGCCTTGCTCTGTGACCCGACGTCGACACTAGGTGATGCCGGGCCTGCCGTACTGCCACGAGGGACGACAGACCGGCGCGGCGGGTTCCTGGCCGTGGTGCGGGGACGGTCGGCTGTGACAGAACGCGCACATTCGTACGTACGCGCCGAAATTCTTCCGTCCGCGCGGTGTGAAGAGCACCACTCCGGCCCACTTCCCGTGCCACCGCGCGAAGTGCCACCATGGACGGGATCCGGGGACGCCGTCAGGGCGCCTCGAGATGACGAAGGAGCCGTTCACCATGACGCTTCAGCCTGCCCCCAAGCAGTCCCCCGACAGCAGCAAGGCGCTGTACGGAGGCAAGGGCACGCGCCGTATCACCGTCCACGACATCACCGCGGCCAAGGCGCGCGGCGAGAAGTGGCCCATGCTCACCGCCTACGACGCGATGACCGCGTCCGTCTTCGACGAGGCCGGCATCCCGGTCGTGCTCGTCGGCGACTCCATGGGCAACTGTCATCTCGGCTACGACACCACCGTGCCGGTCACGATGGACGAGATGACCCTCCTGTCGGCCGCCGTCGTACGGGGCACCAAGCGCGCCCTCGTCGTCGGCGACCTCCCCTTCGGTTCGTACCAGGAAGGGCCCGTCCAGGCCCTGCGCAACGCGACCCGGCTCGTGAAGGACGCGGGCGTCGGCGCGGTCAAGCTGGAGGGCGGCGAGCGTTCGCTGCCGCAGACCGAGCTGCTCGTCCAGGCCGGGATCCCGGTCATGTCCCACCTGGGCCTGACCCCGCAGTCCGTCAACACCATGGGCTACCGCGTGCAGGGCCGCGGGGACGAGGCCGCGCACCGGTTGCTCAGCGACGCCAAGGCGGCCCAGGACGCGGGCGCGTTCGCGGTCGTCCTGGAGCTCGTACCGGCCGAACTGGCCGCCGAGGTCACCCGCTCGCTGCACATCCCCACCATCGGCATCGGCGCGGGACCGGACACCGACGCCCAGGTCCTCGTCTGGACCGACATGGCGGGGCTGACCGGCGGCAAGGTGCCGCGGTTCACCAAGCAGTACGCCAACCTCCGCGAGACGCTCGGCGACGCCGCGCGCGCCTTCGCCGAGGACGTCGCCGGCGGGGCGTTCCCCGCCGAGGAGCACACCTTCCACTAGTCACGCTTCCCCCCGGGGAACGACAGCCCGCCGGCAGCCTCACCGGCGGGCTGTCGGTGCGTCCGGCCCGCGTGCCGGTCGCCGTGTCGGTCGTCTGTCGGTCGTCTGTCGGCGGGCTGTCAGTGGCGGCTGGTCCCATAGGGGCATGACGCGATCCGCACACAACGCCGTCGAGGTACGAGGCCTCGTGAAGCACTACGGCGAGACGAAGGCCCTCGACGGGGTCGACCTGGACGTCCGGGAGGGCACGGTCCTCGGCGTGCTCGGCCCGAACGGGGCCGGCAAGACCACCCTGGTCCGCTGCCTGTCCACCCTGATCGTCCCCGACTCCGGGACCGCCTTCGTCGCCGGCTACGACGTGGTGAAGCAGCCCCGTCAGCTCCGCCGCACGATCGGTCTCACCGGCCAGTACGCGTCGGTCGACGAGAAGCTCTCCGGCTGGGAGAACCTCTACATGATCGGGCGGCTGCTCGACCTCTCCCGCAAGGACGCCCGGCGCCGCGCCGACGAGATGCTGGAGCGGTTCTCGCTCACCGAGGCCGCCAAACGCCCCGTGATGACGTACTCCGGCGGTATGCGCCGCCGGCTGGACCTCGCCGCGTCGATGATCGGGCAGCCCGCCGTCCTGTATCTGGACGAGCCGACGACCGGTCTCGACCCGCGCACCCGCAACGAGGTCTGGGACGAGGTCAAGCGGATGGTCGCCGAGGGCGTGACCGTCCTGCTCACCACCCAGTACATGGAGGAGGCCGAGCAGCTGGCCTCCGAGCTGACCGTCGTCGACCGGGGCAGGGTCATCGCCAACGGCAAGGTCGACGAGCTCAAGGCGCGCGTCGGCGGCCGCACCCTGAAGGTCCGCCCCATGGACACGGCCGACCTGCCCGCCATGGCGGCGGCGTTGCGCGAGTCGGGCCTGGACGGCATCGCGGGCTCGACGGTCCTCCCCGACGAGGGCCTGCTGTACGTGCCGATCCTCAGCGACGAGCAGCTCACCGCCGTCGTGGGCCTGCTGGGCACCCGGGGCTACGGCATCGCCCACATCGGCACGCATCTGCCCAGCCTGGACGAGGTGTTCCTGGCCATCACCGGCGAGAAGGCGTCCGTTTCCGACACGACCCCCGAGGAGGTCGCCGCATGAGCGCCACGACGCCCACGGCCACCACGACGCCGTCCACGCCGCTCACCAGGACTCCCTCCGGCGCCCCGGACCCGGCCCGGCCGCGCCCCGCGCCCGGCGGCGAGGGCCGGATCGGTCTGCGGGCCAACCTCCGCCACATCGGCGCCCTGGTCCGGCGCAACGCGCTGCAGATCAAGCAGGACCCGGAGTCGATGTTCGACGCCGTCCTGATGCCGATCATCTTCATCCTGCTGTTCGTGTACGTCTTCGGCGGCGCGATCTCCGGCAAGGGCAACAACACCGACTACGTCAACTACGTCACCCCCGGCCTGATGGCGATGATGGGCATGAACATCTCCATGGCCGTCGGAGTGGGCGTCAACGACGACTTCAAGAAGGGGGTCATGGACCGGTTCCGGACGATGCCGATCGCCCGGTCCTCCGTCCTCATCGCGAAGATCGTCGTCGAGGTCGGCCGCATGCTGATCGCGACGTCGATCCTGCTCGGCACGGGCTTCCTGCTCGGCCTGGAGATCAAGACCTCGGTCCTCGACCTCTTCGCCGCGATCGGCCTGTCGATGGTGTTCGGCGCCTCGCTGATGTGGATCTTCATCCTGCTCGGTCTCACCATGAAGACGGCGCAGGCCGTCCAGGGGATGGCCATGCTCGTCCTGATGCCGCTGCAGTTCGGTTCCTCGATCTTCGCCCCGCCGACCTCGATGCCGGGCTGGCTGGAGACCTTCACCGACTACAACCCGCTCTCCAACCTCGCCGACGCCGCCCGCAATCTGATCAACGGCGGTCCGGTCGCCGAATCGGTGGCGTGGACCCTCGGCTGGGCGGTGGCGATCACGGTCGTCACGGCGCCGCTCGCGGTCGCCAAGTTCCGCCGCAAGACGTGACGTTCGGCGTGCCGGCCTGTTCCGTACGGGGGTTCAGGACTCGGCGCGCCCGTTGATCGCGTCGGCGCTGTCGAGCAGGGCGGCGGCCTCCTCCAGGGAGAGGCCGCCGCCCTCGGCGTACGCGGCCTCGAACGCCTCGTCGCCGAGCACGGACCGGGTCAGCCGGGTGGCCTCCTCCAGGGTCTCCCGCTCGTGCGGGGAGCGCAGGTGCCCCGGTGGCAGGAGCGCTTCCGAAGCGCCGAGGAGCTGGGCGCCGAGCGTCGCGTGCGGTTCGCCGAGGCCGGCCAGGGCCCAGGCGACGGTGACCAGGTGGGCCGCCGGCATGTGCGGGGCGACCACCATGGACAGCGAGCCCCTGGACCGCTCCAGGGCCTCCCGCGCGCGCGGCAGCGCGGACGCGTACGCGCCGTCGAGGTTGTCGAGCCACCCCAGACTGCCGAGGGTGAAGCCCTCGAAGATCGACAGGGTTTCGGAGCTGAACTCCCCCAGCAGAGCGGTGAGATGTTCGCGCGCCTCGTCGGTGCGGCCGGTGCGGCCGAGGAGGATCGCGAGGAAGATCCGGGCGGCGAGCATCGGCTCGTGCCCACGGGTGGGGCCGGCCGCCAGGATCTCGCGCAGGACCGCCTCCCCCTCCTCCGCGCGGCCGGTGAGGGTGAGCATGTCCGCGTGACGGGCCCGCAGCAGGTCCGTCTGGGCCTGGGCGCCGATCCGTTCCGCGTACCCGATGGCGGCGGCGAAGTCCTCGGCCGCGCCCTCGTACTCGCACCGCTTCTCGCGGGCCTCGCCGCGCGCGGAGAGCGCCTCGGCCGCGCCCCAGGCGTCGTCGAGCTCCGTGAAGAGCGCGAGGCTCTCGTCGGCGTCGACGCTCGCCGAACGCGCCAGGTCGACACGGTTGGCGAGCATGTTGGCGCGCCACTGGAGGACGTTGGCGAGGTCCCAGGCGTAACCGTGGGCGCGGCACGCCTCGACGGTCGCGTCGAGCATCTCCCTCAGCCGGCCGGCCTCACCGGTGAGCATGTTGGCGAAGATGGCGAGGGAGCCGGGCAGCCGGCAGGTCTGGGGAAGCCCCGGGCGGTACAGGGCGGTGATGCGGCGCAGCCGCTCGACGCCCTCGGGCGTGGTCCAGCGGCCGGTGTGGTGGTCCATGTTGAGCAGTTCGACGAGCCGCACGCCGCGCCGTGCTTCCCAGAGCTGGTCCTCGCCGAGCGGCGGGCCGTCGGGGAAACGCTCGTAGAGCGGTACGACGGGGGGCGCGGCGGGCCCGAACGGGTCGGGGCCGAGAGCGGCGACCGCCTCCGCCCAGTGCAGGGCGTCGGCGCGCAGATCGCGCATCTGCCAGTACCAGAACAGGCAGTGGACCAGGACGAGGGCCTCGTGCTCGTCACCGGCGGCGACGGCGCGGCGCAGGGCGGTGCGCAGGTTCTCGTACTCGGTCCGGAACCAGGCGATGGCACGGAGCTGGCCGCCGCCGCGGAGCTCGGGATCGGTGGCGCGCGCGAGCTCGCGGAAGTGGACGAGGTGCCGCCGCTCGACCGCCGCGCGCTCCCCCGCCTCGTCGAGGCGCTCGCCGGCGTACTCGGCGACGGTCTCCAGAAGGCGGTAGCGCATCGCCCCGTCGTCGGCGGGCGCGGCGACGACCAGCGACTTGTCGACGAGCGACCCGAGCACGTCCAGGGGGTGCGGCTCCGGCTTCCCGGGCCTCGGGGCGGCGGAGGGCGGGTCTCCGGCGGGCGGCCGGTCGCCGGCGGGCGGGCCGAGGGGGTCGGTGCACACCGACTCCACGGCGTCCAGGTCGCAGCCGCCGGTGAAGACGGACAGGCGGCGAAGTACGGCCCGCTCGGACGCGTCGAGCAGGTCCCAGGACCAGTCGACCACCGCGCGGAGGGTCTG
Source organism: Streptomyces sp. NPDC029139 (assembly GCF_055564335.1). Taxonomy (NCBI): domain Bacteria; kingdom Bacillati; phylum Actinomycetota; class Actinomycetes; order Kitasatosporales; family Streptomycetaceae; genus Streptomyces; species Streptomyces sp. NPDC029139. Next base: position 544,670 of record NZ_JBVHWN010000002.1, read on the forward strand.
TTGCCGGGGCAGGACGGTCCGGGCTCCCGAGGTGAGGAGCCGGAAGCGGTCGTCGAGGCGGTCCGCGATCTGGCGTGGCGTCAGCAGCCGCAGCCGCGCGGCGGCCAGTTCGATCGCGAGCGGGAGGCCGTCGAGCCGTCGGCAGATCTCGGCGCACGCCTCGGGGTCGTCGCCGGGATCGAAGCCGGGGCGGGCGGCGGCGCCGCGCTCGCCGAGCAGGCGCAGTGCGCTCGCGGGCGGCAACGGCTCCACCGGGCGCAGGAACTCTCCCGGGACGCCGAGCGGTTCGCGGCTCGTGGCGAGGACCGTCACGCCCGGGCAGCGGGCGAGCAGCGACTCGGCGAGGGCCGCCGCCGCGTCCACCACGTGCTCGCAGTTGTCCAGGATCAGCAGCATCCGGCGGGCGGCGCAGTGGTCGACGAGGCGTCCGAGCGGGGTCTCCGTACCGCGCAGCTCCTCCGCGCCCGCGCCCCGCAGCACGGTCTCGCGCGCCCCGACGGCCCCGAGCACCGCCTCGGTGACGGCCTCGGGGTCGGTCACGGGGGCGAGTTCGGCGAGCCAGACGCCGTCCGGCCACGCCCCGGCGTCGGCGGCGTGCTCGGCCCCCTCCTGCGAGAGCCGGGTCTTTCCGGCGCCGCCGGGCCCGAGGAGGGTGACGAGCCGGCTGCCGTGCAGGTCGTCCCACAGCTGGGCGATGTCCTGCGCGCGCCCGACGAAACTGGTGAGCCGCGCCCGCAGGTTGCCGGGGGCCGGGGAGGCGGGAGAGGCGGCGCCGGTGAGGGCCGGGGAAGCGGGAGAGGCGGGAGAGGCGGCGCCGACGGGGGCCGTCGCCGCGACCGAGGCCGACGGTGTCGCCGCGGCGGGGCCCGTCGCCGGAGCGGGGGGCGGGGCCGGGGGCGGTGAGAGCAGTTCCGCGTGGAGCGTCCGCAGCGCCGGGGAGGGGTCCGTCCCGAGGCGGACGGCCAGGTCGCGGCGGAAGGACTCGTACGCGGCGAGGGCCTCCGCCCCGCGCCCCGTGTCGCGCAACGCCCTGATGCGCAGGGCCTGAAGGGGTTCGTCGAGCGGGTGGTCCTCGCAGAGGGCGGCCAGTTCGGGGAGGACCGACGCGCCCTCCCCGAGCGCGAGGGCGGCGCCGCAGCGGGCCCGGCGCGCGTCCAGCCGACGGGCCTCCCACCGGGCGGCCTCCGCCGCCCGGTCCGGCAGGTCGGCGAGCGCGGGCCCGCGCCACAGGGCGAGCGCCTCGTCGAGCAGCTCCGCCGCCCGCGACGGTTCGCCGGCGCCGAGCGCCCGTACGCCCTCGCCCGTCAGCCGCTCGAAGCGGTGCGCGTCCACGTCCCCGGAGCCGGCCGCCAGACGGTAGCCGCCCGGGGAGGAGACGACGGCGTGCCGGCCGAGCGCCCGCCGCAACCGTCCCACCAGGGCCTGGAGCGCCGCGGCGCCGTCCGCGGGCGGCGCCCCGTCCCAGACCTCGTCGACGAGGACGGTGACGGGGACGGTCCGCCCGGCCCGGAGCGCCAGGACGGTCAGCAGCGCCCGCAGCCGGGCCCCGCCGACGGCGACAGGGGTGCCGTCGGCGGTGTGGGCCCGGGTGGGGCCGAGGACGGAGTAGTACACAGGCTCTATTCTCCGTGAGCCGGGGATCTTCGCAGGAACTCACCCCCGCCCCGGCACGTTCCCCGCACACACCCCGCCACGTCCCAGGGAGCCCCACCGATGACCACGGCCACCACCCGCAGCCACGAGCGCAGGATCAGCCCGGTCTTCCTGGCGATCCTCGCCGTCATGGCGGTCACCGGCTGGGCCGTGTGGACCGGCTTCGCGGCCTCCCCCGGCCTGGCGATCTTCCTCTTCGTGACCTCGGCGTGGGTGGTCTCGCTCTGCCTCCACGAGTACGCGCACGCCCGCACCGCGCTGCACGGCGGGGACATCACCGTCGGCGCGAAGGGGTACCTCACGCTCAACCCGCTCGCCTACACCCATGCCGTGCTGAGCGTCATCCTGCCGGTGCTCTTCGTGATCATGGGCGGTATCGGTCTGCCCGGCGGGGCGGTCTTCATCGAGCAGGGCCGGATCCGGGGCCGCTGGAAGCACAGCCTGATCTCGGCGGCGGGTCCGCTGGCAAACGTGCTGTTCGCGATCGTGTGCACGGCGCCGTTCTGGCTGGACGCGCTGGACGGCGTCCCGACCGCCTTCCGGTACGCGCTGGCCTTCCTGGCGTTCCTCCAGGTGACGGCCGCGCTCCTGAACTTCCTGCCGGTGCCGGGCCTCGACGGCTACGGAGTGATCGAGCCCTGGCTGTCGTACAGGCTGAAGCGGCAGATCGAGCCGTACGCGCCGTACGGGTTCTTCATCGTGATCGCGCTGCTCTTCGTCCCGGCGGTCAACGGCGCGTTCTTCGACACGATCGACGCGTTGATGCGGGCGCTCGGCGTGCCGGAGATCTCCCGCTACTGCGGCTCGAACCTCTACCGCTTCTGGCAGGAGACGCCGGAGCTCTGCGCGATCTAGGAGGTCTCGACCGCTCGCGCCCGGCGGATGTAGTACCAGGCCATGTTGGAGGAGAGGCCGGCCAGCAGGACCCAGACGATCCCCAGCCAGCTGCCCGAGACGAAGGAGACGACGGCCGCGACGACCGCGAGGGCGCAGACGGCGAGGGCGTAGAGAGCGAGGCGGGGCATGGGGGTCGGCTCCTGTCCGGGTACGGCTGATGGTGCCCGTCCAGTGTCCCCCATGCCCGTGTGCGCTCAGACGTCGGTGACCCGGAGGCCGGCGTGGGCCTTGTAGCGGCGGTTGACCGAGATCAGGTTGGCGACCAGCGACTCGACCTGGTGGGCGTTGCGCAGCCGGCCGGCGAAGACGCCGCGCATGCCGGGGACGCGGCCGGCGAGCGCCTGGACGATCTCCACGTCGGCGCGCTCCTCGCCGAGGACCATCACGTCGGTGTCGATCTCGTCGATCGACGGGTCCTGGAGCAGGACGGCGGAGAGGTGGTGGAAGGCGGCGGTGACCCGGGACTCGGGCAGCAGTGCCGCGGCCTGCTCGGCGGCGGAGCCCTCCTCGGGCTTGAGGGCGTAGGCGCCCTTCTTGTCGAAGCCGAGCGGGTTGACGCAGTCGACGACGAGCTTGCCGGCGAGTTCGGCGCGCAGCGACTCCAGGGTCTTGGCGTGCCCGTCCCAGGGGACGGCGACGATCACGATGTCGCTGCGGCGGGCGCAGTCGGCGTTGTCGGCGCCCTCGACGCCGAGGCCCAGCTCGCCGGCGGCGGTCTGCGCGCGCTCGGCGGCGCGGGAGCCGATGATCACCTTCTGGCCGGCCTTGGCGAGGCGGTAGGCGAGACCGCGGCCCTGGTCGCCGGTGCCGCCGAGGACGCCGACGACGAGACCGGACACGTCGGGGAGGTCCCAGGGGTCCTTGGGAGCGGGCTTGCTGTCAGTCGTAGTCATGGCCCCGACATTACTGGCCGGTCGGGCGCGGGCGTCTCCCGTACGGGTGGATCCCCGGCATCCGGCCGCGCGGCGGGGCGGGGCTGCGGCAGGATGCGGCCCATGGATGCCGTACGCGTCGCGCTGCTGCGGGAAGTGCTGGCCGGGACCGAGTGGCCGGCGGCGGCCCGCGGTTTCGCGGGTTCCCTCCGGTCGTCCGTCGTGCCGCACGGGGGCGGGCTGCTCCTGGTGGGGACGGCGGGGTACGAGCCCTGGCACCTGGCGGCGCATCTGGTGGACGAGGCGGCGTGGTCGGGGCAGCCGGAGCTGGCGCCGACACTGGTGCGCCACCGGGTGCGGCCGGGTGACCCGGCGCATCTGGCGGTGGGGCTCGGCCGTCTGGAGTCGGCGGGGCGCGGGGCGACGCTGCTGATGGTGGCGCCGGAGCGGCCGGAGGCGGGTCTTCTGGAGCGGGTCCACGACGCGCGCAGGGCGGGGGCGACGGTGCTCTCGCTGGACGACGGCGACCCGGAGGTCCACGGCCTGGCGCACGAGACGCTGACGGTGCCCCCGGACGCGGAGGTCGACCTGGACACGGTCCAGCACCTGGTGAGCGCCTCGGCCGGCGAGAACAGCCTGCCTTCCCCCAGGGGCGGCCGCCGCTTCCGGGACCGCCTGTCCCGCCTGGCGGACCATCTGACCGCACCGCCACCCCCTGCCTGGTGACCGCCGCGCCCCGGTCCCACCGTGCGGCGTCAGGACCGCCCGCCCGCTCCGCGCCGTAAATCGGTTGCCCGAGGCGCCGGGACAGACGGAGCATGGCGCTTCGTGACCCCGAAGCTCTCCGCCGTGCTGCCCGATCTGACGCCGTGGCGGGCCTCCCGCGACTTCCGGCTGCTCTGGGTGCAGGGGCTCGTCGCCTTCTTCTCCAGCGCCGTGGCGATGATCGCGCTGCCGCTGCAGATCAAGGAGCTGACGGGCTCGCCCCTCGCCGTCGGCGCGATGGGAGCGGTCGAGCTGGTCCCGCTGGTCGTCTTCGGGCTCTACGGCGGCGCGCTCGCCGACGCCGTCGACCGGCGCAAGGTCCTCGTCGCCACCGAAGCCGGGCTGGCGCTGCTGGCCCTGCTTCTGCTCCTCAACTCGCTCCTGTCCGTGCCGTTGCTCTGGCCGCTGTACGTCGTCGCGGCCGGCGTCTCCGCGCTGGCCGGGCTCCAGCGTCCCGCCCTGGACTCGTTGCTCGCCCGGATCGTGCCGCACGACCAGCAGACCGCCGCCGCCGCGCTGAACTCGCTGCGCTGGCAGATGGGCACCATCGCCGGGCCGGCGCTCGCGGGCCTGCTCGTGGCGTACGCCGGTCACGCTCCCGCGTACGGCGTGACGATCGCCGGTTTCCTCGTCTCCGTACTCCTGTGTCTGCGGCTCTCCCCCGCCCCGCCGGCGCACGACGCGGACAAGCCGTCGCTCCGCGGCATCGTCGAGGGAGCGCGGTACGCCTGGTCGCGACCGGTGCTGCTCGGTACGTACGTGATCGACCTCGCCGCCATGTTCTTCGCCTTCCCGAACACGATCTTCCCGTTCCTGGCGGACGAGCTGGACGCGGACTGGGCGCTGGGGCTGATGTACGCGGCGGGTTCCGTCGGCTCGCTCGTCCTCGGTCTGACCAGCGGCTGGATGTCGCGGATCCGCCGGCACGGGCTCCTGGTCGTCTGCGGGGCGACGGTCTGGGGGCTCGCGATCGCGGCGGCCGGCTGGTTCTCCGACCTCTGGATCGTGCTGCTGTGCCTGGCGCTCGCGGGCGCCGGCGACATGGCGAGCGGACTCGGCCGCTCCACGATCTGGAACCAGACGATCCCGGAGGAGCTGCGCGGCCGGCTCGCCGGGATCGAGGTCCTCTCCTACAGCGTCGGCCCGCAGCTGGGCCAGGTCCGGGCGGGTGCCATGGCCGGCTGGACGGGCACGCGGGCCGCGATCTGGTCCGGCGGCGTGGCCTGCGTGGCCTCGGTGGGCCTGCTGTGCCTGGCCCTGCCGAGGCTCCTCACGTACGACTCCGACACGGACGAGGACGCGCTGCGCCACAAGGCCGCGCAGGAGGAACGGGAGCGGCGTGACACCTCGTCACCGAGCAGGGCGTAGAGGGTCCCGTGGCCGGCGGGCGCGCGCCGTGTCAGGCCGCGGCCGGTGGAGTGGGTGACCCGGCGGCGCGGCGGTACTCGGCGTTGATGCGCTGGGCCTCTTCGAGCTGGTCTTCAAGAATGATGATGCGGCAGGCGGCCTCGATGGGGGTGCCCTGGTCGACGAGTTCCCGGGCCCGCGCGGCGATGCGGAGCTGGTAGCGCGAGTAGCGGCGGTGTCCGCCCTTGGAGCGCAGCGGGGTGATGAGACGGGCCTCGCCGATGGCGCGGAGGAAGCCCTGGGTGGTGCCGAGCATCTCGGCGGCCCGGCCCATCGTGTAGGCGGGGTAGTCGTCGTCGTCGAGACGGCCGTACGAGTCGTCCGCTGTCATCTGCACCTCTCTGTGGAACGCGTAGAGGGGTCCTGGTGCCGTACGGCACCAGGACCCCGGAGGAACTGCTAAACCATCTGCCGGTCTCGGTACTGCGCCGGCTTTCTCTTTCCGCCCGCCCGACCTGGCTGCTGTCGGGGCTGCGGGGATCGCGGTTGCTTGACCGGAGACCACCTCACTATCGATGTCCTGCGGTACCCGGGTTCAGACATCCGCCCGGGCGATCCTGATGGCGCTTCGTTCCTCCGCTCTTCCCTCGGTGATCAACTGCTTACCATGGGGGGTACTGCGAACTGCGGGTACTGCGTACTGCACTTCACGGGCGCCGCGACTGCCATGACAGCGGCCCCGCTTTGGCGGCCCCTGATCACTGCGGGCCACCCGGTCCGGCCGTCAGTCCCGTCGCCGTCCTGCAACATCCCTGGCTTCGAAACTCCACCGCCGCACCGTCCTGCGCACTGCACCTACGGGTACTGCTCCCGGCAGTTCGTCTCTGCCGAGCTCTGCTGTCTCTTCGGGCTACGAGAGAAACCATAACGACGCCACTGCCCAATGTCTACTCCGGCGAGGTTAGATTTTCATGCGTCCGGCGAGGAGGTAATCGGCTGCGTCCGAGCGACCCGGTCAGGGTCGGGAAGACCCCCGCCGTTGCGACGGGGGCGAGGTGACCGCGGGTCATGGGACCGGCACGGACCGGCCCTCGATCGCCCGAGCGGCCGGAAGCGGCCCTTGTCCGCGGATCTCGCCGGGCGGCGGAGGGCCCGGCGAGATCCTGGGAGGGCGCTCTAGTCGGGTGTCTCGTCCGGCTTCGTGGCGTCGTGCCACTTCGGGTCGGTCTCCCACTCCAGGTTGCGTTCCCGCGCGGTCTCCATCGCCTGGGACGCCTCCTCACGGCCGGCGTACGGACCGAAGCGGTTCTTGGCCGGGCACTCCGGGCCCTCCTCGACTTTCTTGTGCTCCAGGCAGTAGTACCACTCGCCCGGTTTGCCCGTCGTGCGCTTCTTGAACAGGGCCATCATCGGCTCCTTCCTCTGAGGCCATGCTGCCCCAGACGTGGTCGTTAGACTCGCTGACATGTCTGGCCAGTCGCTGCTCGTACCGGGGGAGATCTCTCCCCACCGCTCCGTTCCGGGAGCCATCCGCCGTCCCGAGTACGTCGGGAAGCCCGCACCCACCCCGTACACCGGGCCCGAGGTGCAGGACTCCGACACCATCGAGCGGATGCGGATCGCCGGCCGCATCGCCGCGCAGGCGATGGAGGAGGCCGCCAAGCACATCGCGCCGGGCGTCACCACGGACGAGCTGGACCGGGTCGCCCACGAGTTCATGTGCGACCACGGGGCGTACCCCTCCACCCTCGGCTACCGCGGCTTCCCGAAGTCGCTCTGCTCCTCGGTCAACGAGGTCATCTGCCACGGCATCCCCGACTCAACCGTCCTCAAGGACGGCGACATCGTGAACCTCGACGTCACGGCGTACATCAACGGCGTGCACGGCGACAACAACGCCACGTACCTCTGCGGCGACGTGGACGAGGAGTCCCGACTCCTCGTCGAGCGCACCCGCGAGTCCCTGAACCGGGCCATCAAGGCGGTCAAGCCGGGCCGCCAGATCAACATCATCGGCCGGGTCATCGAGTCGTACGCCAAGCGCTTCGGCTACGGCGTCGTGCGCGACTTCACCGGGCACGGCATCAACTCGTCCTTCCACTCCGGGCTGATCATCCCGCACTACGACTCCCCGCACGCCACCACCGTCATCCAGCCCGGCATGACCTTCACGATCGAGCCGATGCTGACGCTCGGCACCCACGAGTACGACATGTGGGACGACGGCTGGACGGTCGTGACCAAGGACCGCAAGCGGACGGCGCAGTTCGAGCACACGCTCGTCGTCACGGACAGCGGGGCCGAAATCCTCACGTTGCCCTGACGCCGCCACGGGGTAGCGTCTTACCGACAGGCCGTCGGGAACCAGTTGACTTAGGTATGCCTAAGTAGCAGGATCTCCCCAGGTTCCCGTCCCATCGGTCACGGAGGCACGCCTTGGACACGCCCTTCTCGACGCTCATCCGCACCGCCTCGCACGAGCAGCACACCGAGGCCGAGACGTCGACCTTCATGAGCGACCTCCTCGGGGGACGCCTCGCCGTGGACGCCTATACGCGGTACACGGAGCAGCTCTGGTTCGTGTACCGCGCCCTGGAGGAGGGCGCCGAGGCGCTCAAGGACGATCCGGTCGCCGGGCCGTTCATACAGCCGGAGCTGTTCCGTACGGCGGCCCTTGAGCAGGACCTCGCCCACCTCCGCGGTCCGGAGTGGCGCACTGGGCTCTCCCCGCTGCCGGCCACCGCCGCCTATGCGGCGCGGGTGGCGGAGTGCGCGCGCGACTGGCCGGCCGGGTATGTGGCGCACCACTACACCCGCTACCTGGGCGACCTCTCCGGCGGTCAGATCATCCGCGACAAGGCGGAGCGGACCTGGGGCTTCGCCCGCAAGGGCGACGGGGTCCGGTTCTACGTCTTCGAGGAGATCGGGAACCCGGCCGCCTTCAAGCGGGCGTACCGGGAGCTGCTCGACGGGGTGAACGCCGACGACCTGGAGAAGCAGCGGATCATCGACGAGTGCAAGCGCGCCTTCGACTTCAACGGCGCGGTGTTCCGGGAGCTGGGGAGCGAGTTCCCGCTCAGCGCGTGAGGATTCCTTCGAGGCGGACCCGGCCGCCCAGCTCGACGACGCCGTCGGGGCCCGGGGCCGTGAGGATCTGCGACCCCCGGCCCTGTGTGATGTTCAGGGCCCGGCCCAGTTCGGCGGTGAGCAGCAGGGCCGCCGCGCCCGTCGCCTCGTCCTCGTCGATGCCGTCCCCGCGCCCCGGGAACGCCCGCGCCCTGATCCGGCCGGCCGCCTCGTCCTCCCAGGCCCAGGCGTAGATCCACGTACCGGGCTCGGGCACCTCCAGCGCGTCGACCTCCGCCGCCGATCCGTACCGCCGCAGCGTGCGCGGCGGGGCCCACTCGGCGCGGGCCTCGATCCAGGTGAACTCCCCGTCGCCGCGCACCCAGACCTCGCCCGCGGGCGGACGGACGACCTCCAGGTCGAGGAGCCAGGCCGCGCCGACGAGCGGGTGACCGGCGAACGGCAGCCGCGATCCGGGGGTGTAGATGTCGATGTCCCCGCGCTCCGGGTCGTCGACGAACACGGTCTCGCTGAAACCGAGTTCCTTGGCGAGCGCCTGCCGGGACGCCTCGTCGGGATGCGTGCGCCCGTCCCGTACGACGCCCAGGGCGTTGCCGAACCGGCCGTCGCCGGCACAGAAGACCCGCAGGACGTCGATGTCGGTGGCGTTACTCGTCACGGTCGTGTTCATGGCGGAATTCAAGCATCCAGGCGTCCCACTCGGCGGCCCCGCCCGGAATCGGCCAGGCACGGGTGCGGGCTTCGTCGTACGGGACGCCCGCGGCGAAGTCGGAGAGGCCCCGGACGAAGGCGGCCCGCTGCCGCTCCGGATCGGGGCCGGTGAAGTCGCGCGCCAGCAGCCGCTCGTACCTCTCGGGCACGGAATCGAGGAGCGCCGCCACAGTCTCCTCGTCCTCGGCGCGGTACAGCACGACCGTGCGCGGCGTCCGCCCCTCGGCGAGCGCGGCCACCGCGCGGTCGTGGCCGTCCAGGAGGAGCCAGCCGTCGAAGGCCGTCACCCACCACAGCAGCACGGGCGGGAGGCTGCCGTCCCTCGCCTGCTTGCGGTACGCCTTGACGCGCGGGGCGTCGGCCGGGGAGAGCCGTCGCAGCGGGACGACGCCGTTCCAGCCGTCGTCCCAGTCGAGATGGGCGTCGGGCCACGCCGAGAGGAAGTCGCTGCCCCAGACGTACGGCGGGAACATCTCCCGCGTCCCGAACACCCAGCGGCCCGGGTGCAGAGGGCCCTCCCCGGCCGCGGCCAACGCGCTCGCGTACCGCGGAGTCCAGTCCGGCCCCCGCCGGGCCTCGTCCGCCCGTATCGGCGGGAGCGGCGAGCGGTAGCCCGTGCGGCGGTGGAGTCGTATTCCGCCCCGGTCCTCGTCGACTCGGCCGAGGAGCACCGGCCGGTCGCCCTGGCGGAGCAGCATCCGGCGGCCGTCCGTCATCTCCAGACGCAGGGGCGGGGGTTCCGCCGGGCCGTCGACGGCGAGGACCACGGGCCCGGGAAGGTTCTCTCGGCGCAGGCGCATGCCCGCACGCTAACCGGGCGAGCGGCGGGGCCGCACCGCCGTTTCCGGTCCGGGGTGCCGCGGCCGCGGCCCGGGCCGACGGTTCGTCAGGTCACGGTGTGGGCGCACTGACCGGTCCCGGCGCCCGCCCTGTTCCCGGCCCCGGTAGGGTCGGGTCCGTCCGTGCCGGTGGAGAAGCAGAAGGCGACCGATGAGAAGGCTGAGGCGACCGTCGAGGGGACTCGTGGCGGCGACGGCGGTGACCGTGCTCGCCCTGACCGCGAGCGGCTGCGTGACGGTGCACGGCGAGCGGGAGCTGCTGCCGGCGGCGACGAAGGCGGAGGCCGAGCAGGCCCTCAAGGACTTCACCGACGCCTACAACAAGGCCGACAAGGCGTACGACCCGGCGCTCGACGCGGGCCGGGTCACCGGTCCGCTCGGGGCGATCAACCAGGCGGGTCTGACGTCCCGTTCGATCACCAACCCCGAGGGCAATCCCGCCCATCAGCCGCTGGAGCTGACGGACGCGAAGTTCGTGCTGCCCAGGAAGGCGGGCTGGCCGCGCTGGTTCGTCGCCGACACCGACTCCAACCGGGACACCGACCAGGGCAGCGGCGACAACCGCTGGCTTCTGGTCTTCGTGCGCAACGGCTCCCAGCAGCTGTGGGAGGTCGCCTATCTGGCGATCCTGACCCCGGACGAGATCCCGGCGTTCAAGAAGGACGCGGCGGGGTACGCGGTGCCGGTCCCGGCGGACTCCACCGAGCTCGCTGTCGCCCCGAAGGACCTGGGCCGGAGCTACGTCTCGTTCCTGGGCGGCGGGGAACAGGGCCAGTTCGCGGCGGGCCCGCACACCACCGAGTGGCGGGAGCAGCGGCAGAAGGGCGCCAAGCGGGTGGGTCTGGTGACGCAGTACGTCGACCAGGTCGCGGACGCCGGGGACTTCGCGCCGCTGGGTCTCGCGACGGAGGACGGCGGGGCGCTGGTCTTCTTCGCGACGCGCTACTTCGAGCAGCAGACCGCGGCGCAGGGCTACCGGCCGAAGGTCACCCCCGACGTGAAGGCCCTGATGACCGGCGAGGTGAAGAGCACGGTCACGAAGGAGTGGGTCTCGAGCCAGAGCGTCCTCGTGAAGCCGGCGGGCACCCAGCAGGACGGCGTCACGATCGCGGGCCGGCTCCAGGGCGTCACGGGGGCGAAGGGCTCGTAGCCCCTTCGCGCGACCTCTCGCACCACCTCGCACAGCGGCGCGCGACCGGCGCTCGGCGGAGGTGCGCCCGTTCCCCGTCAGCGCGGGCGACCCTCGCTCAGCGGCGCCCGAGCGGCCAGGCGACCTCGTGCCCGGTGTGCTGCTCGCCCTGCTCGGCGAGGTGCCGGGCGCAGGCGTCGGTGAGGGTCTCCAGCAGGTTCAGCGGATCGGGCAGGGCGTGCTCGGGCCCGCGGAGCCAGGAGACGGCCGGCCGTTCCTCCTCGTCGCCGATGAGCCGGGCCGGCGGTACGAGGACGTAGCTGCCGCGGCAGTGCCAGCGCAGCCCCGGGTGCTCGTCCATGGTCTCGGGGTGGCAGTCCAGCTCACAGGGCCACCACTCGTCCTCGTCCTCGGGCGTGCCGCGGGTGGCGGTGAAGAAGAGCATCCGGCCGCCGTCGCCGGCGCTCTCGGCGGACTCGGCGACGGGTCCGACGTCGACGCCCTGGGCGAGGAGTCGCTCCAGGGCGGCACGGCCGGCTTCCAGGGGGACGTCGAGGACGTCGTGGACCATGCCGGTGGCGGTGATGAAGTTGGCCTCGGGCTGACCCAGCGCCCAGCGCTCGATCTGGGCGCGGTCGGTGGTCGACTGGGTCTGCCAGGCGAAGGAGACGGGGTGCCGGGCGGGGGTCGGACAGCCGATGCGCTCACAGGAGCAGCGGTAGCCGACGGGGTACGCGGCGGGGGCCAGGGGCATTCCGGCGGCGGCGGTGGCCAGGAGCAGCGTCACGCGGTGGTTCTCGTCGTCCGCCGCGGTGCGCTTGGGACGCCTGCGCAGCCACTGCGCGAGTTTGCTCTCCGTGCCGCGGTAGCGGCCGATACCGTCGCCCATCTATCCCCTCACACCTTGCTCGCCCGTTCGGCTCTGCCCATGGTCCCACCATCCTGCGCCTTGGGTGACCGGAGTGGGGAACCGGGGTACATATCGGGGTTGCTCCCGGGGCGCGAGGGGGCGCTCGTGGGGGGCGCGGGGGGTCACGCGCGGGGTGCGAGCCCACGCAGCGCGTAGTCGACGAGGGTGTCGGCGTAGGCGTGGGTGAGAGGCAGCGTGCGGTGCAGCCAGCGGTGGTGCAGGGGGCCGACGAGGAGTTCGAGGGCGATGCGCGGGTCGACGGAGGGGTCGATGTCCCCCGCTGCCTGGGCGGCCTCGATACGGCGCACGTAGAGCTGGAGCTGGGGTTCGAGGAGCCGCTCCACGAACTGGGCGCCGAGTTCGGCGTTGACGACGCCCTCGGCGACCAGGGCGCGGGTGGGGGCGTCGTACGTCGGATCGTTCAGCTCGTCGACGGTGGCGCGCAGGACGTACGTGAGGTCGGCGGCGAGGTCGCCGGTGTCGGGGATCTCACTGTGGGCGTCCGCGCCCACCGCCTCGCCGGCCCGGGCGGCGAGGTCGAGGAAGGCGTCGAGGAGGACGGCGGCCTTGGAGGGCCACCAGCGGTAGATGGTCTGCTTGCCGACGCCGGCGCGGGCGGCGATGCCCTCGATGGTGGTCCTGGCGTAGCCGGCCTCGGAGACGAGGGCGAGGGCGGCGTCGAAGATGGCGCGGCGGGAGCGCTCGCTGCGGCGGGAGGCGTCGGGGGCCTTGGTGTCGGGCATGGGTTCAATCTAGCAGGACGGCGAGACGCGTCGTCTCGTTGTCTGATGTTCGGCCGAACCACCCGAACGGTCCACTGTGCGGAGGTGGGCGGAGGGCGGACCATGGGCTCCGTCCGACCATCTCGCTCTCCGTCCGTGAGGAGCCCTCATTGCGCCACACTCCGCGCGAGGCTTCGCCCCGCCGCTACCTGATGTGCCCACCCACGCACTTCCAGGTGACGTACTCCATCAACCCCTGGATGGACCCCACGAAACCGGTCGACCTGCCGCTCGCCCTCGTGCAGTGGGAGGACCTGCTGACCCGCTACCGCTCGCTCGGCCACACCGTCGAGCTCCTCGATCCCCGGCCCGGCCTGCCGGACATGGTCTTCGCCGCGAACGGCGCGACCGTGGTGGACGGGCGCGTGCTGGGCGCGAAGTTCGCCTATCCGGAACGTACGGACGAGGCGGCCGCGCATCTGGACTGGTTCCGGGCGAACGGCTTCCCGGAGGTGCGGGAGCCGGACCACGTGAACGAGGGCGAGGGCGACTTCGCGGTGACCTCGTCCTGGATCCTGGCCGGCCGCGGCTTCCGCTCCAGCCCGCTGGCGCACCACGAGGCGCAGGAGTTCTTCGGGCGCCCGGTCATCGGTCTGGAGCTGGTGGACCCGCGCTACTACCACCTGGACACGGCGCTCTGCGTCCTGGACCCGGCGGGTGAGGAGGTCATGTACTACCCCGACGCCTTCTCCCCCGGCAGCCGGGCGGTCCTGCGCCGCCTCTTCCCCGACGCCCTGCTCGCGACGGAGAGCGACGCGGCGGCGCTGGGCATGAACGCGGTGAGCGACGGCCGGCACGTCCTGCTGCCGCAGGCGGCGGTGGATCTGTTCGCCCCGCTCCGCGACCGGGGCTTCGAACCGATGGGCATGGACCTGACGGAGCTGCTCAAGGGCGGCGGCAGCGTGAAGTGCTGCACCCAGGAGCTGCGCTCCTGACACCGCCACGGGTGACGCCCGGCCGCTACTGCGGGGGCCAGGCGTCGCCCCACTCCGCGTCCCTCGCCGCCTTGTACAGCGCACCGTGACGCTTGCTGACCGTCTCCCGCGCGAGGCCCGTCTCCTCCGCGCCGCAGAGCTCCAGGAGGACCTGGCCCTTGCGGATCTGGGGCCTGCGGGTGACCCGGGAGAGGGCCGGTGTCACGGGGAACCGGGTCGCCGCGACGTAGCTGAACTTCTCGTCCTCGTACGGCAGCGAGCCGCCCTTCACCTGCCGGTGGAGCGACGACCTGCTCACCCGCGCCGCGAAGTGGCACCAGTCGGCGCCGGGCTCGATGGGGCAGGCCCCGCTGTGCGGGCACGGCGCGGCGACGGTGAGCCCGGCGTCGACGAGGAGCGCGCGGGCGGCGATGATCCGCTCGTAGCCGTCGGGGGTGCCCGGCTCGACGATCACGACGGCCTGCGCGACGCGCGCCGCCTCGGTGACGACCGCGCGGCGGTCGGCCTCGGTCAGCTCCTTCAGGACGTACGAGACGGTGACGAGGTCCGTCGCCTCCAGCTCCAGGGCGCCGCTGATCCGGGCCCGCCGCCACTGGGCCTCGAACGTGCCGCTCGCCAGCTCCCGCCCGAGGGCGAGCGCCGGCTCCGCCCAGTCCAGGACGGTCGTGCGGGCCGTGGACTCCCACGCCTCGGCGACCGCCCAGCTCGCCGCTCCGGTGCCGCCGCCGATGTCGGTGTGCGTCGCCGGCTCCCACGCGGGGGCGGCGTCCCGCAGCGCGCCGAGCGCCGCCCGTACCGCCTCGAAGGTCGCCGGCATCCGGTACGCGGCGTACGCGGCGACGTCGGAGCGGTCGCGCAGCACGGGGGCGTCGGTCGGGGTGGTCCCCCGGTAGTTGGCGATCAGCCGGTCGACGGCCTGGGCGGCCTGACGCGGCGGCAGCCCGCCGAGAAGCCCGGCGAGGGCGGCGCGCAGCGCGTCACCGGAGGCGAGGGAGGGGAAGTCGTCCACCTCCACATTTTAGGCGCCCCCCGGGAACACCCGGCTCCACCCGCGGCGCCCTCGCCCGGCGGGGTCAGGCGCGGGGCTGCCAGGGGCGGCACAGGGCCAGGAAGCACACCACCGCGGCGGCCGCGCAGGTCAGCTGGACCACCGCCATGGGGACGGCCGTCGTCTCGCCCGCGATGCCGACGAGCGGCGAGGCGACCGCCCCGACGAGGAAGGACGAGGTGCCCAGCAGCGCGGAGGCGGAGCCGGCCGCGTGCGGGGTGCGCATCAGCGCCTGCGCGTTCGTGTTGGGCAGCGCGAGGCCCATCGCCGACATCAGGACGAAGAGGCCCGCCGAGACCGGGGCCAGGCCCACCCGTCCGAACACGCCGCTCGTCATGAGCACCAGCGCCACCGACGCGAGCAGGATCACGCCCAGCCCCCAGCCCAGGACCCTGTCCAGGCTGACCCGTCCGACGAGCAGCTTGCCGTTGATCTGTCCGACGGCGACGAGGCCGACGGAGTTGAGGCCGAAGAGCAGGCTGAAGGTCTGCGGCGAGGCGCCGTAGATCTCCTGCACGACGAACGGCGAGGCCGAGATGTACGCGAAGAGCGCGGCGAAGGCGAGCCCGCCGGTCAGCGTGTAGCCGGTGAAGACGCGGTCCGCGAGCAGCCCGCGCATGGTGCGCAGCGCCTCTCCGACCCCGCCCGCGTGCCGCCGCTCCGGCGGCAGGGTCTCGTCGAGGAACTTCCACACCACGACCGTGAGCAGAACGCCGATGACGGCGAGGACGTGGAAGACGCCGCGCCAGTCGGTGATCCGCAGGATCTGGCCGCCGATGAGCGGGGCGATGATCGGTGCGACTCCGGAGATCAGCATCAGCGTCGAGAAGAACCGCGCCATCTCCACGCCGTCGTACAGGTCGCGCACGACCGCGCGGGCGATCACGATGCCGGCCGCGCCCGCCAGGCCCTGGAGCAGCCGGAAGGCGACGAGGAGTTCGGCGGAGGGCGCGAAGGCGCAGACCGCGGTGGCGGCGACGTACACGATCATGCCGATGAGCAGCGGCCGCCGGCGGCCCCACCGGTCGCTCATGGGGCCGACGACGAGCTGGCCGAGCGCCATGCCGGCGAGGCAGGCGGTGAGGGTGAGCTGGACGGTCGCGGCGGGCGCGCGCAGCGACTCGGTGACCTCCGGCAGCGCCGGGAGGTACATGTCCATGGAGAGCGGGGGCAGCGCGGTCAGACCGCCGAGCACGAGGGTGACGAGCAGCCCGACGCGGCGGGCGGCGGCCTTCGGCAGGGCGGATATGTGGTCCTGGGTGGTGGTCCGGCCGCTCTCCGGCATCGACAGCTCCATTTCGTTGAATCCTTCCCTATGCTCTCAGCTCGTCAGCAGTGGTCGAGACCTTTTTCGGGACGGGTAGGGGTGGGGCACATGAGTGGCACCGTGCGGTGGGGCGTGCTGGCGACGGGCGGGATCGCGGAACGGTTCACCACCGACGTACGGTCCATGCCGGACGCCGAGGTCGTGGCCGTGGCGTCCCGTACGGAGGCGTCGGCACGGGCGTTCGCGGATCGCTTCGGGATACCGCGGGCGTACGGGGACTGGGCCTCGCTCGTCGCGGACGAGGACGTCGACGTCATCTACGTGGCGACACCGCACCACGCGCACCGGGCGGCGGCCGGGCTCGCCCTGGAGGCGGGCAAGGCGGTCCTGTGCGAGAAGGCGTTCACGCTCAACGCCCGCGAGGCGGAGGAGCTGGTCACACTCGCCCGGGACCGGGGTCTCTTCCTGATGGAGGCCATGTGGATGTACTGCAACCCGCTGATCCGGCGGGCGGTGGAGCTGGTCCGGGCCGGGGCGATCGGCGAGATCCGCACCGTCCAGGCGGACTTCGGGCTCGCGGGCGCGTTCGGTCCGGACCACCGGCTGCGGGACCCGGCGCTGGGCGGCGGCGCGCTGCTCGACCTCGGCGTCTACCCGGTGTCGTTCGCGCAGCTGCTGCTCGGTGAGCCCGACTCCGTACAGGCGCACGCCCTGCTCTCGCCCGAGGGCGTGGACCTGAACACGGGGATGCTGCTCGGCTGGGCGTCCGGGGCGTCGGCCCTGCTGTCCTGCTCGATCGTGGCGGACACTCCGCTGACCGCGTCCGTGACGGGCTCGGAGGGCCGCATCGACTTCCCGCGCGGCTTCTTCTTCCCGGAGCGGTTCACGCTGCTGCGCAGCGGCGAGGAGCCGCGGGAGTACGTGAACGAGGACGATCCGCACTCGATGCGGCACGAGGCGGCGGAGGTGATGCGCTGCCTGCGCGCGGGTGAGACCGAGTCCCCGCTCGTCCCGCTGGACGGTTCACTCGCGGTGATGCGGACGCTCGACGCGGTACGGGACCGCGTCGGCGTCCGCTATCCCTCCGAACTGGCGGTCACGCCGGTGTGAGACCCGGGTTGCCCGCCTCCGTGACGAAGGAGCCGGCCGTGACGACCGGGGCGCCGGGGGTCGTCACGGCCGCGACCGTGCGGAAGTCCGCGCGGGCGCTCCGCTCGCCCAGTTCGACCGTCACGTAGCCGCGCCGCCCGTTGTAGAACCTCATGTGCGGATTGGCCGCCGTGAGGTTGTCGTAGTTGGCGGGCCGGTCGGCGCCGTCCTTGCCGCTGGCGATGGAGGTGGCGACGATCTCGGTGCCGAGGGTCCGGGAGGCCGGGTCGCGGTAGTCGGCCTTGATGTCGAGGCCGTATCCGACGTGGACGTCACCGGTCAGCACCATCAGGTTCTCCACCCCGGCGGCCGCCGCCCCGTCGAGGAGACGCCGCCGGGACGCCGGGTAACCGTCCCAGGAGTCCATGGAGAGCTTGAAGCCGGCCGTCGGCACGTTGCGCCGCTCGGCGAAGACGACCTGCTGCGGGAGGACGTTCCACAGCGCGCGCGAGTCGCGCCAGCCGTCGAGCAGCCACCGCTCCTGCGTGGCGCCGGTCATGGTCCGGCTCGGGTCCTCGGACTCGGGCCCGGGCACCTGCCAGCCGTCGCCGTACGCCTGGTCCGAGCGGTACTGGCGGGTGTCGAGGATGTCGAACTGCGCCAGCCGGCCGAAGCGGAGGCGGCGGTAGAGCCGCATGTCGGGGCCCTCGGGGCGCTGGGCCGTGCGGAGCGGCTGGTTCTCCCAGTAGGCGCGGTAGGCGGCGGCGCGGCGAAGCAGGAACTCCTCCGGCGGCACGTCGTTCTCGGGGGTCCCGCCCGCGTAGTTGTTCTCGGTCTCGTGGTCGTCCCAGGTGACGACGAAGGGGTGCGCGGCGTGCGCGGCCATGAGGTCGGGGTCCGACTTGTAGAGGGCGTACCGCAACCGGTAGTCCTCCAGGGTGATCGTCTCCCGGTTGAAGACGGCGGGCAGAGCACGATTCTTGTAGGCGCGGGCGCCGCCGGTGGCGTTCACGGCGTACTCGTAGAGGTAGTCGCCGAGGTGGAAGACGACGTCGACGTCCTCCCGGGCGAGGTGTCCGTAGGCGGTGAAGTAGCCGTCGTGGTACGCCTGGCAGGAGACGGCGGCGAGCCTGAGCCCGGATATCCGGGCGTCGGCGGCGGGCGCGGTACGGGTGCGGCCGACGGGGCTGATCCAGTCACCGGCACGGAACCGGTAGAAATACACGCGATCGGGGTCGAGGTGGTCGATCTCGACATGCACGGCGTGGTGGAACTCGGGGTGCGCGGTGGCCCGGCCGCGCCGGACGGTCCGGGTGAAGCGCTCGTCGTGGGCGAGCTCCCAGCGGACGGCGACCCGGGAACGGGGAAGTCCGCCGTCGGGCTCGAAGGGGCGGGGCGCGAGGCGGGTCCACAGGAGGACGGAGGCGGGCCGGGGGTCACCGGACGCCACCCCCAGGGTGAACGGGTCCTCGGTGATTCCGGCGGGGTTCAGCTCGGCGGCGCTCGCGGTCCCGGCGGCCGGCAGGCCGACGGCGAAGGCGAGCGCGGCGGCGGCGCCCGTGACGGTCAGGAAGCGGCGGCGCCCGAAGTGGCGTGCGGCGGCGCGCAGTTCCTCGCCGTGCTGGTGAACGTGTGTCATGTACCCCTCCCCAGGCGGATGTTGTCCGTCCGGTATTCGAGCGGGGCGGGACGACCTCAGGTTGTCGGGTACAGGACATCCACGTGTCGGACGGATGAGTTCATGGGGCACGCGTCTGCCGTACGCTGCGCGGCCATGAGAACTGAGTCGCGCGTCGCAGTGGTGACGGGAGCGGGTTCGGGCATCGGCCGCAGCGTGGCCCTCGCCCTGGCGGAGGCGGGCTGGTCGGTGGCGCTGGCGGGCCGCCGGCGGGAGCCCCTGGAGGAGACGGCCGCGTCCGCCTCCTCCCCGGACGTCCTGTGCGTCCCGACGGACGTGACGTCACCGGAGGCGGTGGCCGCCCTCTTCGCGGCGGTACGGGACCGGTTCGGCCGCGTCGACCTGCTCTTCAACAACGCGGGTACGTTCGCGGGCGGCGGCGTCCCGGTGGAGGACCTGGACCACGAGACCTGGCGCTCGGTGGTCGACGTGAACCTGACGGGCGCCTTCCTGTGCGCCCAGGCGGCCTACCGGGCGATGAAGGAGCAGTCCCCGCAGGGCGGCCGGATCATCAACAACGGTTCGATCTCGGCGCACGTGCCGCGCCCGCACTCGATCGCGTACACGGCGACGAAGCACGCGATGACGGGCCTGACGAAGTCGCTGTCGCTGGACGGGCGCCCGTACCGGATCGCCTGCGGCCAGATCGACATCGGGAACGCGGCGACGGAGATGACGGCGCGGATGCAGGCGGGGATCCTGCAGGCCGACGGGGAACTGGCGGTGGAGCCGGTGATGGACGCGGCGGACGTGGCGGCGACGGTGGTGCACATGGCGGGGCTGCCGCTGGAGGCGAACGTGCAGTTCGCGACGGTGATGGCGACGACGATGCCGTACATCGGGCGGGGGTAGGGGCGCGGGCGCCTTCGGGAGGCGGGGGCGCTTTGAGGGGCGGCGGACGCGCCTTGAGGGGCGGGGCGCCTTGGGGGCGGGGGCGCGCCTTGAGGGGCGGGGGCGCCTTGGGGGCGGGGGCGCGCCTTGAGGGGCGGGGGCGCCTTGGGGGCGGGGGCCGTTTCCGGGCCTTCCGGGCCTCGCCAGGCCCCGGGCCCCCGCCCGGTCGCGGACTACGCCTGGCCGGTCTCGAAACGGGCGATCTTGCCGCCCTCGACGACGAAGCGCCAGCGGGTACGCATCTCGCCCCAGGTGTCGTTGCGGAAGCGGGCGACGAGGGAGCGCCCGTCCTCCTTCACGGACTCGATCTCCATGTGGCCGCGCGAGGCGAAGACCTCCTTCTCGGTCCACTCCTCGATGTTCCGGTCCGAGCCGTCGTCGGACATGGTGGCGCCGGGTGTCAGGGCCGCCAGGAAGGCGTCGCGGTCGTTGGCGTTGAGGGCCGTGACGAAGGCGCGCACGGCGGGGTCGCTGAGTCTGTCCACGGGGATGGTCATGGCCTACCCGTACACCGCGCCGCCCGCGTACCCGTGGACCCGGGCCGAGGATGTGGCGCACGGCGGTGGCCGGAGTCGGCCACCTGGGCGAGCGGGACCGGCAGGCTTCGGCCCCATGACCGACACCTGGAACACCATCGACCGGCTGACGAGCTGGATCTCCGCGCACCACACCCTCCCGCCCGAGCAGGACGTCCTGCTGCGCGTCCTGAAGCTCTCGGAGGAGGTCGGCGAGGTGGCCGAGGCCGTCATCGGCGCGACGGGACAGAACCCGCGCAAGGGCGCCTCGCACACCTGGCAGGACGTCGAGTCCGAACTGTGTGACGTGATCATCACGGCGATGGTGGTGCTGCGGACGCTGACCCCGGACGCGCCCGATGTCTTCGCGGGTCACCTGCGGCGGGTGGCGGAACGCTCCCTGGAGCACTGACGACCCCGGGGCGACGGTCGAGAGGGCGGCCCAGGACAGCGGAACGGCCCCGCACCCTGGGGTGCGGGGCCGTTCGTTCGTATCGGGTGGTGCTGTGTGCTGCCGGTCAGCCCTGGGCGTGCGTCCGGCGGCGGCGCCACCACACGAGGAGTCCGCCGGCCGCCACCGCGAGGGCGGCGAGGGAGGAGATCAGCCCGATGGGGGTGTCCGAGCCGGTGTCGGCGAGGTCGCCGTCAGGATCCGGCGTGTTGCCGCCCGGCTTGCCCGGGACGGTCGCCGAGGGGTCCGGGGCCCCCGGGCCGGTCGGGGACGGGGTGGGGTCCGGCGTGCCGGGGTCCGTCGGCGTCGGCGTGGGCGTGGGGTCGGGCTTGCCGTCGTCGGTCCTGGCCGCCGCGTTGCCGCCGAGGAAGGCGGTGTCACTGTCGCGGGCGGAGGTCTCGGCGCGGACGGAGTCCTTCGTGGTCCGCGGCAGCTCACGGTGCCGGGTCTGGAACTCCGCACCGGTGATGTTGCGCTTCGGTGCCTGCGAGAAGTCCACTCCGCCGACGGTGAAGGTGTAGATGGTGCCGCCGGTAGGCCATTCGTACGTGAACTCGCCCTCGGTGAACGACTTGCGCATCTGCTCCCACACGGTGCGCTTGTCCCAGTTCTTGTTCTCCCCGCGCAGCGGCCACCGCTTGAGGTCGTTGCTGTTGATGATGGAGCGGAAGTCGGTGGCCTGCTTCGCGTCCTGCTGACGGATCCACTCGGCCGCGACCCGCGAGCGGTAGACCGAGCGCAGGTCCTGGTACTTCGGATCCTTGTTGACCTTCTCCTGGACCGCGGGCATGATCCACTGCTTCATCAGCTGGACGCTGTACTCCTTCTCGGCCTTCGTCAGCTTCTTGTCGCAGCGCTCACCGGGCACCGGCGTGGTGAAGTCCATCGGCGCGTGGTTGACCTTGAGCGGGGCGTCGAGGATGTAGATGCCGCCGTCCTGCTCGCGCACCTTCGCCCGGTCGGGGACGATCCAGTTGCGGCCCGGGCCCCAGCACGGGACACCGTCGACCTTCGGGGCCGCGGCCATGAACTCCCGCCCCGGGGACTTCTTCGGGTCCAGGGCACGGGACCAGTCCCGCTTCATCTCCATGTCGGCTTCGAGCAGGATCCGGCCGGCGTCGGTCTCGCCGAACGCCTTGTCCATGATCGTATTGGGCTGGTCCGGGTTCAGGTTCACCCACATCCGGTCCGGAGACAGCGCCAGCCAGGTGAAGAACGCGTCCGAGGCGAGGGTCAGCTTGGCCTCACCGCCCCATCCGGGTTCGGTGTCCTCGTCGGGCATGAAGTCGGCCTTCATGGAGTAGTCCATGCCCTTGCCCTTGACGGGGTTGCCGACGTACTGGAGCTCGAGGGTGGAGAAGTCCACGCCGCCGGGGCCGCGGCCGAGCGCGGAACGGGTGTCGACCCGGTTGTGCTCGGCCTGGATCTGGCGGGCCTGGGCCGGGTTCTTGCCCGACTGGTGGGCGAGAGAGTTGAGCGGACCCTGGGTGCCGGTGTTCGGCAGCGGGTTGAACACCGGGAAGGTCTTGGTGTACTTCGTCTGCGGCCACAGGCCCTTGGCGGTCGCCCTCCGCTCGGCGATCCGGATCGGGTTGTTACCGGTTCCGCGCTCGGCCCGCAGGGCCTTGTTCTCGGCCGCGTACTCGCGGCTGGTGACAGCGTTGGGCTTTTCACCGGTGAACATCGTGAACTTCGACTTCGTGAAGTCGTACTTCGCGTCCTTGTGGCGCAGGATGATCTTGTCGTTCCTGAACTGATCGATCTTGCGCTTGCCGTTGGACTTGAACTCGCCGAGATCGCCGGTCCGCTGGTTGTACGCGTCGTAGCGACGCGAGGCGATCTTCTTGCCGTCCTTGTCGTAGATCTCGATCGTGACTTCACAGAGCCAGTCGGGGCCGACGAGGTTGAAGTCCTGGACGGTCTTGCGCTCGAAGACGCCGCCCTTCTGCCCGTTGGCCTGGTTGTTGATCAGGTAACGGGTCATCCAGGAGCCGAACGGCTTGGGGCTCGCGGAGTCCAGCTTGTGTCGGTGATAGCGCGCGTAGATGGCGCGCCTCATGTCCTCGGGATCCTTGGACTTGGCGTACCGGGCGTCCCACTTGTCGATGTCCGCCCGCCCGGACCCGGCCGCGTTCAGGTCGGCCTGGGTGGGGACGGGAACGTTCTCGAAGCCCTTGAAGTCGTTGTTGTAGTAGTACTCCTCGTCCGGGCCCGACCGGGTCCAGTGGTGCTGCCCGGTGGGCGCGCCGGAGTTGTTGGGAGTGCGCGGGAACGTCTTCTTCAGGTGCATCTTGTCGCACCTGCCGCCGGATGTGATCTTGGCGTAGTCCCCGGGCGCGGCGGACGCGGAGGCGGGCAGACCCACCAGCAGCATCCCCGCGGAAGCGACGACTGCGAGGCACTCGGTCAGGCGCCGCCGCAGTCGGGTCGTTATCGGTGTACTCACGTACGTGTCCCTGTGGGGGCTCATGGGACAGGAAGGGAGGGCGGGGAAGGGCCCCCGTGACATGTCTCCGCCACTCCGTCGGCCAGCCTAGGGGCTGACGGGCCGTGAGGAGCAGCGCATTATCGACGTTGCATGTGTCAACTCAGTGAAGATCCCCACCCGTTGACCGACACACGGCCGCGCTAGCGTGAACGGCATGAGCGACCACACTCACCACCACCCGGCCGGCGACCCGGCACAGCACCCGGAACTTCTGGAGTGGCTGGCCGAACGACAGGCCGCCTTCCCGCACTGGGCCGAGAACGCCGGAGGAGCCGACCGCTTCGACTTCACCCCGGCCTCGCTGGACACCCTCGACGACCTGATCCGGGACAGGTTCGACAGCTCCGAGGACATCGACTCCCGGCGGCGGCGTGAGGCATTCGTGCAAGGCGCGGTCTGGTACGTCGGCGAGATGATGTGCCGCACGCACGGCATGGTGTGGAGGTACACGCCCGAACCCCTCGACGACGGCACGTACCCGCCGCTGTTCGACCCCGCCGACACCCCGGCCCTCGACACCCCCAGTGTCGCTTTCCCCGGCGCCGGCCCGTACGAGGGCTTCTACCCGCTCAACATCCTGCGCCGGATGCTCATCGACGAGGACGAGACCGGGATGCCGGTGGAGGAACGCCTGGTCGACTTCCTCGACCCCGACCACCTCAAGGACGAAGAGGACGACGAGGACGACGAGGACGACGAGTGACATTGCGTCCCTGACCGGCGGGCCTGACCGACACCGACGGGAGGCGGGGCCCGCCGCTCCACGCGAAAGGCTCCTGAGCAGTGATTTCACTGATCAGGAGCCTGAGGGGCAGACGAGTCGGGCTGTACGCCGGGTTCTGTACCCCGGGACCTCGCGGTCGTCGGGGCGACGGCCATCCATCTAGGGCCGGCGTTGCCACCGGCCTCGTGCGGTCTACCCGCGAACTCGGGCGGGCCGCCCTCGAACATTCGCGCAGGGACACCGGGGTGTCCCCTCTTGACCTTGCTCCGGGTGGGGTTTACCTAGCCGCCTGAGTCACCTCAGGCGCTGGTGGTCTCTTACACCACCGTTTCACCCTTACCGAGGACCGAGGTCCCCGGCGGTCTGTTTTCTGTGGCACTGTCCCGCGGGTCACCCCGGGTGGCCGTTAGCCACCACCCTGCCCTGTGGAGCCCGGACGTTCCTCGGGAGGATCCGGAGATCCCCACGCGGCCGCCCGCCCGGCTCGTCTGCCGTGCCGACCATGCTACCCGCCGCGCCGGGCAGGCTTGACCTTGTCGCAGCGTCAGGGTTTCTACTGGGCCCATGCGAATCGGCGAGATCGCCGCCCTCGTCGGGGTCACCCCTCGGGCCGTGCGGCACTACCACCACCTCGGACTGCTGCCCGAGCCCGTACGGCGGGCCAACGGCTACCGCGCGTACGGCATCCGGGACGCCGTCCTGCTCGCCCGGATCCGGCGGCTGACCGAGCTCGGTCTCGGGCTCGACGAGGTGCGGGACGTGCTCGCCGACGACGAGGGGCGGGAGCTCGTGGAGGTGCTGGAGGAGCTGGACGCCGACCTCGGGCGGCAGGAGGCGCTGATCCGCGAGCGGCGGGCGCGCCTCGCCGAGCTGCTCGGGGAGGCGCGGGCCGGGCGGCTGACCGCCGAGGGGCCCGTGTCGCCCGAGCTGTCCGGCCTGTTGGCGGGGCTGGGCGAGGTCCCCGAGTCGCCGATGGCCGCCGCGGACCGGGAGGTGCTCGTCCTGCTCGACACCGTGGCTCCGGACGAGGAGCGGGCGAAACTCATGAGCGCGATGCGCACCATGACCGAGGATCCGCGGGCCGTCGCGCGCGCCCACGAGATGTACGCCCGCCTCGACGCCCTCGTCGACGCCGATCCGGACGACCCGCGGGTGGCACAGGCGGCGCAGGCGCTCGCGGACTGTCTGCCGGACGCGGTGGTGGCGCAGCTCCAAGGCCAGGGCCTGCCGCAGGGGCGGCTCACCGAGGCGTTCTTCGGCGGCTTCTCCCCCGCCCAGACCGCCGCCGTCCACCACGCCCTGCTGCTGGTCCAGGAGCGTTCCCGGTGACCGCCGTGATCCGGCTGCTGCGCGGGCTCGCCTACGCCTCCCTCCCCGCCGAGGTCGTCCTTCTGATCTGTCTGGCCGCCGGTGTACGGATACCTGCGGCCGCGCTCGCCGCCGCCGAGGCCGCCGGCCTGCTGCTGCTCCTCCTGAGCGGTGCCGCGTTCCTCGGACTGCGGCGGCGCGGGCTCTCCGCGCGACAGGCCCTCGGCACCCTCGTGCCCCGGCCCGTGCTGCGGCTCGCGGGGCACGAGCTGCGCCTCATGGCGAGCCTCGGCCTGTGGGCCGCCCGGCGCCGCAGCGGCGTGCGCCCCGGCGACCAGGCGTTCCCGCACGCCCGCGACCAGGCCGCGCTCCTGTACGGCTTCACCTTCGTCTGCCTCGTCGAGACCGTCGGAATGGCGTACCTGCTCGCCGACGTGCCCGTGGTCCACGAGCTCGTACTCGTCCTGGACGTGTACACGGTGCTGTTCGTGCTCGGCCTGCACGCCGCCTCCGTCACCCGGCCGCACGTCCTCTCCGGCGACACCCTGCGCCTGCGGCAGGCCGCGCACGTCGACCTCCGCATCCCGCTCGACCTGATCGCCTCGGTCCGGTACGAGCTGCTCTTCTCGCACGCGAAGAAGGAGGGTGAGCTCGACCTGGCGGTCGGCTCCCAGACGTCCCTCACCATCGAGCTGACCGAACTGGTCGACGCGCCCCGTCTGCTCGGCGCGCCCCGTCCCGTACGGACCGTGCGCTGTCACGCGGACGACGCCCGGGCCTTCCGCCGCGCCCTCGACCAGGCCCTCACGCGGGCGCGAACAGCACCTTCGCCGACGCCGGGTCCGCCTCGGTGAGCCGTACCCGCAGCCGCTCGCCGAGCGGAAGCGGTGCCCCGTCGGCCTCGACCCGGCCGATCACGGCGGGCTCCCGCAGGTGGACGGTACCGACGTCCGGTTCCTGCTCCTTCACATCGACGACGACCGAGTCGAAGGTCTCGCCGATCCGGTTGCTCATCAGGGCCGCCTCGACGATGTCGACACACGCGCGTTCGGCCTTGTTGGCGAGCTTCGACCCCCTCGCCATGTCCTCGGGCAGGCCCTCCAGCGCGCGCAGCACCCACTCGGGCGGCTCGGCGCCCGAGGCGGCCGCCAGGCACAGCTCGCCCGTGTAGCGGTCGACGAGCCGGCGCAGCGGGGCCGTGCAGTGGGTGTACTCGTCGGCGACGGCGGCGTGGACCGAGGGCGTGGGGAGGTGCCCGCCGGTGAACGGGGTGTAGTCGGAGCCCCGCAGCAAGGTGGTGCAGTCCTGGAGGAAGGCGGCGTGCCGGCCGTCGCGCGGGTCGAGCGAGCGGATCAGCTCCGCGTACGAGACGTGGTGCGGCCACTCGATGCCGAGCGCCGTCGCCGAGCGGCGCAGACGGGCGACGGCCCCGTCCGGAGCGGTCGGCAGGGTCCGCAGGACGCCGGTGCCGGCCGCGATCATCAGATCGGCCGCCGCCATGCCGGTGAGCAGGGAGATCTGGGCGTTCCAGCCGTCGACGGGGAGCGGGGCCCGGTAGTGGAGGGAGTACGAGCCGTCGGTCTCGATGATCTCCTGCTCGGGAACGCTGAGCGAGACACCGCCGCGTTCGATCTCCCGGGCCTCCAGGAGGCGGCCGATGGGCTTGAGCAGGGCGAGCGGCTCCTCGGCGGCGCCGGTGTCGATCTGCGCCTGGACGCCCGCGTAGTCGAGCTTGGCGCGGCTGCGGACGAGGGCGCGCCGCACGTCGGTGGCGACGCGGCGGCCCTCGGCGTCGAGGTCGATCCGCCACAGCAGGGCGGGGCGGGGTTCACCGGGCAGCAGGCTCGCGGCGCCCTCGGAGAGGACGGCGGGATGGAGGGGCACCTTGCCGTCGGGGAAGTACAGGGTGAGGACACGCCGGTGGGCCTCGGCGTCGAGGGCGGATCCGGGGACGACGAAGGCGGCGACGTCGGCGATGGCGTAGTGGACCCGGTAGCCGCCGTCGGCGCGCCGGGCCAGGTGCATGGCCTGGTCGAGGTCCGTGGACGTCGGCGGGTCGATGGTGAAGAAGGGGATGTCGGTGGCGTCGTACCCGGGGAGCCGGGGCGCCTCCGCCGCCACCGCCGCCTCGGCGAGGACGGCGGGCGGGAAGGCGTCGGGGATCGCGAGCTCGGTACGGAGTGCGCGCAGGGCGGCCCGCAGCGGAGCCTCGGCTGCGCCGGTCACGTGGAGGTGGCGGCGGGGCATGCACCCGAGCGTAGGGCGAGGGGCGGGCCGCGGCACTTTGTAGGCTGAACGTTCTGGGGCCGCACCCCCAGCCCCGTACGTACGAAGGAGAACCACCGTGCTCGTGATGTTGCCGCCGTCCGAGGGTAAGGCCGCGTCCGGGCGTGGGGCGCCGCTCAAGCCGGAGTCCCTGTCGCTGCCGGGCCTGGCCGAGGCACGGGCGGCGGTCCTGGACGAGCTGGTGGAGCTGTGCGCCGCCGACGAGGAGAAGGCGCGCGAGGTGCTCGGCCTGAGCGAGGGGCTGCGCGGCGAGATCGCCAAGAACGTGGAGCTGCGGACGGCGGGGGCGCGGCCGGCCGGCGAGATCTACACGGGCGTGTTGTACGACGCGCTGGGTCTGGCGACGCTGGACGCGGCGGCGCGCAAGCGGGCGCGGGCGTCCCTCCTGGTGTTCTCGGGGCTGTGGGGCGCGGTGCGCGTGGACGACCGGATTCCGTCGTACCGCTGCTCGATGGGTGTGAAGCTGCCCGGGCTCGGGGCGCTGGGTGCGCACTGGCGGAGCGCGATGGCGACCGTCATGCCGGAGGCCGCCGGGGACGGGCTCGTCCTGGACCTGCGGTCCTCCGCCTACACCTCGGCGTGGAAGCCGAAGGGCGAGGTGGCGGCGCGGACGGCGACGGTACGGGTGCTGCACGCGCCGACCCGGAAGGTGGTCAGTCACTTCAACAAGGCGACGAAGGGGCGGATCGTACGGAGCCTGCTGAAGGCGGGCGCGGCCCCGAAGGATCCGGTGGAGCTGGTGGAGGCGCTGCGGGACCTGGGGTACGTGGTGGAGGAGGGCAGGGCGGGGGCGCTCGACGTGCTGGTGGACGAGATCCACTGACCCGCCTGCGTTGCGCACTGCGCAACGCTCATTGCACAGCGCGTTCGCCATGGGCAGGATGAGCCCATGACGAGCGTGCTTGACCTTGCCCCCGTCGTCCCGGTCGTCGTGATCGAGGACGCCGCCGACGCCGTGCCCCTGGCCCGTGCCCTGGTGGCGGGGGGTCTGCCCGCGATCGAGGTGACCCTGCGGACTCCGGCCGCGCTCGACGCGATCCGGGCCGTCGCCGCCGAGGTCCCGGACGCGGTCGTCGGGGCGGGCACCGTCGTCTCGGCGGCCGGGGTCGCCGACGCGGTGGGCGCGGGTGCGCGGTTCCTGGTGAGCCCGGGATGGACCGAGAGCCTGCTGGACGCCCTGCGGTCCTCGGGTCTGCCGTTCCTGCCGGGCGTCTCGACCACCTCGGAGGTCGTGGCGCTGCTCGAACGCGGGGTGAGCGAGATGAAGTTCTTCCCGGCGGAGGCGGCCGGTGGCGTCCCGTACCTGAGGTCGCTCTCCGGGCCGCTCCCGCAGGCCCGCTTCTGCCCGACCGGCGGGATCTCCCTGGCTTCCGCCTCTTCGTACCTGTCGCTGCCGAACGTCGGCTGCGTCGGCGGTACGTGGATGCTCCCGCCCGACGCGCTCGCCGCCCGCGACTGGACTCGGGTGGAATCGCTGGCACGCGAGGCGGCCGGGCTGCGGACCTCCCGCTGAGAACCCGGTCGGCCGTCCGGCCCGTCAGGCGACCGGTCGGCCGTCCAACCCGTCAGGCGACCGGTCGGCCGTCCGGTCCCTCGGACGGTTGGCCGGGCCGGCCTGTCCCTCGGACGGTTGGCCGGGCCGTCGGTCGGCCGTCCGGTCCCTCAGCGGAACGTCAGGCCGACGTGGTCGGTCACCGGCCGGTACCCGAGCCGCTGGTACAGCGCGTTGCTGGTGGGGTTGGAGAGGTCCGTGAAGAGCAGGACCTGCTGCGCGCCCGCGTCCAGGGCCGCCCGGCTGACCGCGCCGGTGACGGCGCCCGCGTAGCCGCGACCGCGGAGCTCGGCCGGCGTGTACACGGGTGACACCCGTGCCTGGCCCGCGACGATCGGCGAGACGCTCGCCATCGACACCGGGCCGTCGTCGGTCTCCCAGAAGTGCAGCCGGCCCTCGGCGACCCGCGGCTCGATGTTCGGGGTGTAGTCGATGTCGCCGTCCTCACCGATGTCACGGGCGAAGCCCCGCATCCAGGCCACGGCGAGAGGGGTGTCCTCGGCGGACGCCGTCCGCGCCCGCCCCGGTGGGGCGGGGTCCGGCGGGGTGAGCTCGCCGAGCCGGTACAGCCGCATCCGGCGCGTGGTCGTCCACGCCCGAGAGCCCGGCCCTCCGCCCGGCTCCCCGCACAGCTCCGCGGCGAACGCCTCCGCCGTCTCCCGCTCACCGCGCACACCGGTCACGTCGGCCGCGTCCGGCAGCGCGTGGACGAGGGCGCGGGCCGCCTGCACGGGCATCGGCCCGAGCGCCGGCTCGTGCGGGAGTGTGCACAGGAAGGCACCGGTGACCTTTCCTCCCGGCTCGGTCCACCAGCCGTACCGCGCGGACTCGACCGGCCGCCGGCGGGCGCCCTCGCTGAGGGTGAGCAGCACGGTGTTGCGCGCGGGGTCGGCGGCGAAATGGTCGTGGGCGGCGGCGCGGAAGGCACCGGCGTCCTCGGTGATGTGCCAGGTCATGGCGTCGATGGTGCTACGGAACGAGGGGCGGGGCCACGGATTTCCGTGACCCCGCCCCCTGCTTCCGTGCCGGGTCACCTCAGGTGCGAGGTGTCGTTCAGGAGCCGTACGGAGGCGTTGCCGTCCGCGTAGTACGCCACCGCCGACAGTGAGGCCGCCGACAGCTCCATCCGGAACAGCGACTCCGGCGGGGCGCCCAGGGCCAGCCGCACCAGCGTCTTGATGGGGGTGACGTGGGTGACGAGGAGGACGGTTCGGCCGGCGTACGCGGCGGTCAGCCGGTCCCGGGTCGCCGAGACCCGGCGCGCGACGGTCGCGAAGCTCTCGCCGCCACCGGTCGGGGCGGCCTTGGGCGAGGCGAGCCAGGCGTCGAGGTCAGCGGCGTACCGCTCCCGGACCTCGGCGAAGGTCAGCCCTTCCCAGGCGCCGAAGTCCGCCTCGCGCAGCCCGTCCTCGACGCGCACGTCGAGGCCGAGGCGGGCGGCGACGGTCTCCGCGGTCCGGCGGCAGCGCTTGAGTGGCGAGCTGACGATCTCCTGGATCGTCCCGCGCGCGGCGAGCGCGGCGGCGACGGCCTCCGCCTGACGCGTCCCGGCGGCGGACAGCTCGGGGTCGGTGCCCCCGCTCCCCGAGAACCGCTTCTCGGGCGTCAGCGCGGTCTCCCCGTGCCGGAGCAGGACGAAGGTGGCGGGCGCCCCCATGTCGGGTGCCCCCCAACCAGGGGCGGCGGCATCGCCGGTGCGGGTGGCGCCTTCGGTGCCGGGTGCGGGAACCAGCACGCCGTTCGCGGCCCGCTCCGGCCCCGCGACGGACGCCCCGGACACCGGCGCCTGCGGCCCGGCGAGGCCGGCCTCGGCCGGGCGGCCGTGGGCAGCGTGGCCGGGGTGGCCGAGGACGCCCGCCTCGGCCTCGAAGTCGCCGCTCGCGGTCGTCGCCGACTCGCGCTCGGCCGTGGAGGCGGCGGCCAGCGAGGCGCGGGCCCGGGCCGCGATCGTCTCGTCGGCGGCGAACAGGCCGTCGTCGGTGCGTGCGCCCGGGCCGCCGTCGACCCCGGCGCCCGCCGAGCGCCGTGCGGCGGCTCCCGTACCCGCACCGGCCGCGACGCTCGCTCCGGCACCGGCACCCGCGAGAGCCGCCCGCGCGCGGGCCGCGCCCGCCGTCGCGTCGCCCGGGGCTCCCGAAGGCGCCGTCGCCGTCGCCGCGTTGCGCGCGGCGGAGGCGTCCAGGGCCGCCGAGGAGGCGGAGGGCTCCCACTGCCTGCCCCGCTTGCCCGCGTCCATCGCCTCGTTCGCGAGGCGGTCCGCGTGCTTGTTCTTCTCGCGCGGGATCCACTCGTAGCGGACCTGGCTCGCCGGGAAGACCCGGGCCGCCTCGGCCGCCAGCGGCTTCATGTCCGGGTGCTTGATCTTCCAGCGGCCGGACATCTGCTCGACGACCAGCTTGGAGTCCATCCGGACGTGCACCCTGGCGTCCGGGAACAGCTCGCGCGCCGCCTTGAGACCGGCCACCAGGCCCTTGTACTCGGCGACGTTGTTCGTCGCGACGCCGATGTACTCGGCCCGCTCCGCGAGCGTCTCGCCGGTCACCGGGTCCAGGACGACCGCCCCGTACCCGGCGGGCCCCGGGTTGCCCCGGGAGCCTCCGTCGGCCTCGACGACGACTTCCCTCATGGCCGTCATTACAGGCCGGACTCCGACGTGCGGACCAGGATCCGACGGCAGTTCTCGCAGCGCAGCACCGTGTCCGCCGCGGCCGCCCGGACCTCGTTCACCTCGGTGATGTTGAGCTCGATGTGGCAGCCCTCGCACTTGCGCTGGTAGAGCCGCGCCGCGCCGACCCCGCCCTGCTGCTCGCGCAGCTTCTCGTAGAGCTTCAGCAGGTCGGCCGGGACCGAGGCGGCCACCAGCTCCCGCTCCTTGCCGACGGACGCCGCCTGGCTGTCCAGCTCGGCCTCCGCCGCGTCGCGGCGGGCGATCGCGTCGTCGGTCTTGGCCTGGACGGCGGAGGCCCGCTCGGTCAGCTCGGCCACCCGCTCCTGGGCGGACTCGCGGCGCTCCATGACCTCCAGGACGATGTCCTCCAGGTCGCCCTGGCGCTTGGCGAGCGAGGTGATCTCCCGCTGCAGGCTCTCCAGGTCCTTCGGGGAGGCGACGGCACCGGAGTCCAGGCGCTGCTGGTCCCGCACGGCGCGCTGGCGCACCTGGTCGACGTCCTGCTCCGCCTTGGTCTGCTCGCGGGCGCAGTCGCTCTCCTCGGTCTGCGCGGCGACGAGCAGGTCGCGCAGCTGGGTGAGGTCCTTGGTCAGCGACTCGATCTCGGCGTGCTCGGGCAGGGACCTGCGCTTGTGGGCGAGCTGCTGGAGGCGGACGTCCAGGGCCTGGACGTCGAGAAGTCGGATCTGGTCGGCGGGCGCGGCGTTCAGTTGGGGGCTCCAGGGGAGGTGTGGTGGGAGGACCAAGGGTCGGTGACCGTCTTCGAGACGTGGACGCGCAGGTCCCAGCCGTGGCGGTCGGAAATCTCGTCGAGCTGGGCGGCGGCCTGCTCGCACCAGGGCCATTCGGTGGCCCAGTGGGCGGCGTCGATCAGACCGATCGGTGCGCGCTGGGTGGCCTCGGAGACCGGGTGGTGGCGCAGGTCGGCGGTGAGGAAGGCGTCCACGCCCGCGGCCCGTACGGCGTCGAAGAGGCTGTCGCCCGAGCCGCCGCTGACGGCGACCCGGCGGAGCGTCGTCCGCAGGTCTCCGGCGACCCGGATGCCCTGCGCGGTGGCGGGCAGCCGCTTCGCGGCACGGGCGGCGAACTCGGCCAGTGTCTCGGGATGGTCCAGCTCGCAGATCCGGCCGAGGTTGTTCTCGGGGACCAGAGGGCCGGTGACCCGCAGGCCGAGCGCGCCGGCGAGGGCGTCGGAGACGCCGGGGTCGGCGGTGTCGGCGTTGGTGTGCGCCACGTGCAGGGCGATGTCGTGCTTGATCAGCGTGTGCACGACCCGGCCCTTGAAGTGGGAGGCCGCGACCGTCGTCGTACCCCGGAGATAGAGCGGATGGTGGGTGACGATCAGGTCGGCGCCGAGCGCGATCGCCTCGTCGGCGATCTCCTGGACGGGGTCGACGGCGAACAGGACGCGGGTGACCTCGGCATCGGGGTCGCCGCAGACCGTCCCGACGGCGTCCCACTGCTCGGCCCGCTCGGGCGGCCAGAGAGCGTCGAGCGCGGCGATGACTTCAGACAGACGGGGCACGGGGGAAAGGCTACCTGGCCTCCGTGCCCCGCCGTCCTGCCTGTGGGCAGGGAAGATTCCGCTTACGCGGTGTGACCGTGTGCTACTTCTTCACGAGGTCGGCGCGCAGGTCGTCGAGGACGCTGTCGGCCGCGGTCACGCCGAGGCCGAGGTACCAGGTCTCGTCCGGGACGTCCTTGGCCCGGCCGGACTTGACCGCCTCGAGGTTCTTCCACAGCGGGTTGGCCTGGGCGGTGTCGCGCTTGGTGGCCTTCGGGTCGCCGTAGACGCCGGTGAAGATCCAGTCGGCGTCGGCCTGGTCGATCTTCTCGGGGCTGATCTCGGCGGCGAGCTCGTCGATCTGCTGGTTCTTCGGCCGCGGCAGGCCCGCGTCCTCCAGGATCGTGCCGATGAAGGACGCCTTGGCGTAGAGGCGGATCTTGCCCGGGAGGTAGCGGACCATGGAGATGGTCGGCTTGTTCGGGCCGATGTCCGTGCCGAGCTGCTTCGCCTTGGTCTCGTAGGCGGCGAGCTTCGACTTCGCGTCGGCGGTCTTGTCCAGGGCCGCGGCGTTGAGGAGGTAGTTCTCCTTCCAGGTGAAGCCGGGGCGGATGGAGAAGACGGTCGGGGCGATCTTCGAGAGCTCGTCGTACTTGTCCGCGGCGCGCAGCTGGCTGCCGAGGATCAGGTCGGGCTCCAGGTTCGCGATCGCCTCGAGGTTGAGGTTGTTGATGGTGCCGACGGACGTGGGGCTGCCCGCGTCCTTCTTCAGGTACGCGGGGATGCCGTCGTCGCCCTCGGCGGGGGCGTAACCGACCGGCTTGATGCCGAGCGAGACCACGTTGTCGAGCTCGCCGACGTCGAGGACGACGACCCGCTTGGGCGCGGCCTTGATCTCGGTCGTCCCCAGCGCGTGGGTGAGGGTGCGGGGGAACTGGCCCGCCTTGGCGTCCGTGCCCATGGCCGCGGTCTTGGCCGCCGCGTCGCCGAAGTCCTTGCCGCCGGTGGCGACGTCCTTCTTGGCGGCGCCCTCCTTCTTCTCCGGGGCGCCCGAGGCGCCGTCACCGCTTCCGCATGCCGCGAGGGAGACCGCGGCGGCGAGGGCGAGGGCTGCGGCGGTGCCGCGGCGGCGGAGGGACATGAGGGTTCTCCTGTACAGGGACGGGGGCGGGGCGGCGGCTCGGCGACCGGTACGGGACATGCCCCGTACCCGGAGCCGCAGACTCCACTTAGGCTCGCCTTACCTTAGGCCCCACCCTTCTCTCCAGCACAACCACCCCCCTCCCCTCAGCAGAATCGATTCATGGCCACCCTTATGTGTGAAGTGACCGGGGTCGTGTTGTTCGGCAGGAAGTGCGAAAACTAGCTTCGGTGGCCGGAGGTGACGAGTCGATGACAGCCTGTGCCATCGAGACAGCGGCGGATGACGGCGGCGCGGCGTGGCCGGCGCGGTTCACGATCACGGCGAACGGGGCGTACGCGGCGCGGCTCGCCGGTGTGGGGGACGCCCTGTACGCGGAGCGGTGGACCCTGGACGGGCCGGAGCCGTACGCCGTACCCCTTCCGCTCGGCCAGCCCGAGGAGCCCCACACGCAGCTGCTGCCGCTCGCGGACGGGCGGGTGCTGACCGGCCGCCGGGTGGACGGCGACCGGCACACGTTCTCGCTGCTCTACCCGACAGGGCCGGGCACGGGGGAACTGTCCCTGGGATCCGTCGAGTCCGAGAACCTCACCCTGCTGCCCCCCTCGCCGGACGGCATCTGCGGGTACGCGATGTGCGTCGGCGCGAACACGACCACGATCTGGCTGGTGGCGGGCGGGGCGTTCGGCCCCGAGCAGGTCGCCGAGGTCAGGGGCCGCTGCACGGGCGGGGTGTGGCTCGACCGTACGGGACGGATGCTCGCCCTCGACCGGCAGCTGGACGACGGCCCGGTCAAGGCGGTGGCGGTCGACCTGGAGCGCGGCGGCGAGGTGACACCGCTGCTGCAGATCACCGAGGCGAGCGACGACCGGCTGCTGATGGCCGACCCGGACAGCGGGCTGCTGCTGATCCGCTCGGACGCTCCGTCACCGGGGCACGAGCGGCTCGGCTGGGGCGTCCTCGGCAGTCTGCTGCCGGTCCGGTTCCCCGACTGCCTGCGGCTGGACGACGCGGCGGTGACCCCGTTCGCCGTGCAGCCGGGACAGGTGCTGATGCCGGAGAACTGCTCGGTCGCGCTGCGGATCGACGCGGCGGCGGGGAGCTGGGTCGGGATGTGGCGCCCGGCCGACCGCCGGATTCACCAACTGGCCGCGCCCGTGGGGTGGGTGGCCGGATCAGGGGTCTGGACGGCGGAGGGCGTGCTGCGCCTCCCGTACGCGACGGAGGAGACGCCCTGCGGCCTCGCCGGCCTGGCGGTCCCGCCGGAACCGGAGCCGGAGCCGGTGACGGTCGTGGTGACACCGCGGATCTGCCGCCCCGTACCCCTGCAGCAGGCACCCCTCGCCGACCGAAAAGCCGCTGGTTAGACTCTCGGCCGCATGACAACAGCGAGCGCTACGGGGTGAGTCACACCATGTCGGAAGCACGGACGGACGGGACGGAGCCGCACGGCTCCGGAAGGCATCGCGGCGAGGCGGCGCCGTCGGAGGACTCCACGTCCTCTCCCCACGGCCGCCACCGCCGCGAAGCGGAGCAGTAGACCGCGACGGCACCGGCCACGGCAGCACCGGCCGCTCCGGGGGCGACCTCCCCGGACCGCCGGTCCACCGCGGTCGCGGAACGGGAAACGGCCCCGGCGGGGAGTATCCGCCGGGGCCGAACCGTGTCCGGGGGCGCCCCGTGTGCGGGGTGGTAGGTGTCCGGAGTGGTAGGTGTCCGGGGCCGATCCTGCGTCAGGGGCCGATCCGGCCCTCCCCCGTCCTTCAGGACCTTCCTCAGCCCTTCTTCAGGCCGAGGACCTCCACCGCCGCGAACGTCTCCCCCGCGGGGCGCGACGCGTAGTGCGGGGACAGCAGGCCGTCCAGCTCCTCGTACGTGAACGCGTCCTTCGCCGTGTCGAACTTGGCCGACACCCTCGGGCGGTCGACGATCGCGACGATCCCCCCGTGGACGACCAGGAGCTGGCCGTTCACCTCGGCGGCGGCCGGTGAGGCCAGGTAGCCCACCAGCGGCGCCACGTGCTCCGGCGACAGCGGGTCGAGCTCGGCGTCGTCCGCCGGCTCCTGGAAGCCGGCGAAGACGTCCTCCGTCATCCGGGTCCGTGCCCGCGGGCAGATCGCGTTCGCCGTGACGCCGTACTTCGCCAGCGCCAGGGCCGTCGACGTCGTCAGGCCGACGATCCCGCCCTTCGCCGCCGCGTAGTTCGGCTGCCCGGCCGACCCGGCGAGGAACGCCTCGGACGAGGTGTTGACGATCCGGCCGTACACACCGGACTCCCCCGCCTTCGCCCGGCCCCGCCAGTGCACCGCCGCGAAGTGGGTGGTGTTGAAGTGGCCCTTGAGGTGCACCCGGATCACCGAGTCCCACTCCTCCTCGCTCATCGAGAAGACCATCCGGTCCCGCAGGATGCCCGCGTTGTTGACCAGGACGTCCAGCTTCCCGAACTCGCCGACGGCCAGGTCGACCAGCCCCCGAGCGGTCTCGAAGTCGGCGACGTCGCCCAGGTGAGCCACCGCCCGGCCGCCCGCCGCGCGGATCTCGGCGGCGACCTCCTCGGCGGGGGCGGCCGACGCCTCGCCGGAGCCGTCCCGCCCCGGCTGCCCGTAGTCGTTGACGACGACGGACGCGCCCAGCCGGGCGAGTTCCAGCGCCTCGGCCCGGCCGAGGCCCCGGCCGGCGCCGGTGACGATCGCGGACAGACCCTCAAGGGGGAGTGACATGTGTCCTGGTCCTCTCAGATCTCGATGCAGGTACGCAGCGCGACACCCGTACGCATCTGCTCGATGGCCTCGTTGATCCCGGAGAGCGGCACCCGGTGGGTGATCAGCGACTCCAGGTCGATCCGGCCCGCCCGCCAGAGCGCGATGGCCCGCTCGTACGAACGGAGCACGTCACCGCCCCCGTACATCGACGGGAGGATCCTCTTCTCGTCGAAGAACAGCTCGAACATGTTGAGCTGCAGGAAGTCGTCGAGGGCGCCCGCCCCGACCACGCAGAGCGTGCCGCCACGCCGGGTCGTCTCGTACGCCACGCGCGCGGTGGCGGACCTGCCGACGACCTCGAAGACGTAGTCGAAGCCCTCGCCCGCGGTGATCCGCTGCTTGGCGTCGGCGAGCCCGTCGGGGGCGACGGCCTCCGTGGCGCCGAAGCGGAGGGCCGCCTCCCGGCGGGACTCGACGGGGTCGACGGCGACGATCTGGGCGGCGCCCTGGAGCTTGGCGCCCTGGATGGCGGAGATGCCGACGCCGCCGCAGCCGATCACGGCGACCGAGGAACCGGCCTCCACGCGCGCGGTGTTGATGGCGGCGCCCAGTCCGGTGGTGACGCCGCAGCCGATGAGGGCGGCGATGTCGAAGGGCACGTCGTCGGGGATCGGCACGGCGCAGCCGGCGTCGACGACGACCTCCTCGGTGAACGTACCGGTCCCCGCGAAGCCGAAGACCTCCCCGCCGGGCCTGCGGAAGTTGGGGGTGCCGGCGTTCATGAACCCGGCCAGGCACAGCTGGGTCTGGCCGCGCTTGCAGGCGGCACAGGTGCCGCAGGCGGGCAGCCAGCAGAGCAGGACCCGCTGCCCTTCGCTCAGGCCGGTGACGCCGTCGCCGATGTCGAGGATCTCGCCCGCGCCTTCGTGGCCGGGGACGAACGGAGCGGGCTGCGGGAGCACACCGCTCATGGCGGAGACGTCGGAGTGGCACAGGCCGGTCGCCCTGACCCGGATCTTCACCTTGCCCGGGCCGAAGCCCACCGCCTCGACGTCGTCGAGGACCTCCAGTTTGTCCTGGCCGATCTCGTGCAGTACGGCTGCGCGCATGGTGCGACTCCCTCCAGAAGGAACGGTCACGAACACTCGACGAGGGTGTCGGCGAGCACCGGAGCGTCGTCGCGCTCGACCGCCGTGACCGACACCTGGACGTGGCCGGGCTCGGGAGAGTCCTGCCACATCCGGATACGCAGGGTCTCGCCGGGGAAGACGACCCCGGCGAAACGCGTGCGGTAGGAGCGGACACGGGTGACGTCTCCGCCGAGCACCGTGTCCACCACCGCCTTGAGGGTCATGCCATACGTGCAGAGTCCGTGGAGGATCGGCCGGTCGAAGCCGGCGAGCTCGGCGAACTCGGGGTCGGCGTGGAGCGGGTTCCAGTCGCCGGAGAGCCGGTAGAGCAGTGCCTGGTCCGGGCGAACGGTCCGCTCGACGGTCTTGTCCGGGTCGCGGCCGGGGAGTTCGAGGCGCTCGGAGGGCCCGCGGTCGCCGCCCCAGCCGCCTTCCCCCCGCACGAAGATCTGGGCGTCGCTGGTCCACAGCGGGCCGTCGTCGTCGGCGGCCTCGGAGCGCAGGACGAGGACGGCGGCCTTGCCCTTGTCGTGGACGGCGGCCACGCGGGAGGTGGTGGTCGCCCTGCCCTCGACGGGAAGGGGACGGTGGAGGGTGATCGACTGGCCGCCGTGCAGGACGGCGGCCAGGTCCACGTCGATGCCGGGCGCGGAGAGCCCGCCGACGACGCCCATGCCGGCGCCCGCGACGGTGGCGAAGGTGGGCAGCACGTGCAGCCGGGATTCGAGGGTGTAGCGGAGTTCGGCGGGGTCGGTGGCGGGGGTGCCGGCGCCGAGGCCGAGGTGGTAGAGCTGGACGTCCTTGTGGTCCCAGGCGATCTCGGCGCTGCGGGGCTCGGCGGCCACGGCCTTGGCGGCGTCAATGGGCATCGGGATGCTGCTCCTTGGAGATCCCGGAGGATCCTTGAAGAGGGAAGACCTCGGTGCGACCGTCCGCACCGTCGGCCACACCGAGGCCGTACGGGACCGACCGTCCCGAGCGCGCCCGTTCTAGAACGCGTTCTAGGTCGGTGATCCTCATGTATAGCCGAGCGGAGCAGCGTTGAGAACCCCTTCGCCAAAGGGGTTCTGACGATACGTCAGTTCCGGGCTCGGGACGTTCGTACCGGCCGGCTCCGTACGTTCACTCCTGCCGGGGCGAGCCCCGGTGCGGTGGGACCGGGGCCGGTGTGTCAGGCCGGGTGTGAGCGGTCGCGGTCAGCCCGGCGGTCCGGCCTCGGCAGCCACACCAGCATCAGCACCGCCGCTCCGACCAGCACTCCCGTCGCCGTACGGAAGGCGAGGGCATAGCCCTCGGTGACCGCCTCGGGGCTCGGGTCGCCGCCGGTCCGCGCCGCCGCGACGGTGGAGAGGACGGCCAGGCCCAGAGCGCCGCCCATCGTGCGCGAGGTGTTGAGGAGGCCGGAGACGAGGCCCGCGTCGGCGGGGGCGGCGCTGGAGGTGGCGAGCGTGGCCAGCGGAGGGGTGAGCAGGCCCATGCCCGCCATCATCAGGATGCCGGGGCCCAGGATGATCGTGAGGAACGTCCCGTCGGCGGTCATCGTCGACTGCCAGCCGAAGCCGGTGGCGGCGACGAGGGCGCCGATCACCGCGAGATTGCGGGCACCGGCCACCGGCATCAGACGCGGGGCCAGCTTGGAGCCGACGATGACGCTGACGGAGCTCGGCACCAGGGCCACACCGGCCTCCAGCGGGGTGTAGCCGAGGACGTTCTGCGCGTACACCGTCATGAAGAACCACATGCCGAACGAGGTCGAGGCACACAGCAGGAGCGCCACGTTGGCCGCCGAGACGGCTCGTGAGCGGAACACCTTCAGGGGCATCAGCGGGGCCGCGGTGCGGGCCTCGACGGCGACGAAGACGGCGAGCAGCACCAGACCGCCGAGCAGCGGAACCAGCGTCGTCGGATCGCCCCAGCCCGCTTCCTCCGTCCGGACGATGCCGTACGCGACGGAGGCGAGGCCGGCGGTGACGAGAACGGCACCCGGCAGGTCGAGCCGGCGGTCGCCGCCGGCCCGGCTCTCGCTCAGCCACAGCACGGCGCCCAGCAGGACCAGGACACCGACGGGCACATTGATCAGGAGCACCCACCGCCAGGAGAGCAGCTCCACCAGGACTCCGCCGACGAACCCGCCCGCCGCGCCCCCGGCCGCGCCGACCGCCGTCCAGGTGCCGATGGCCCTCGTTCTCGCCGGTCCGTCCGGTACGGCGGCGGTCACGATGGTGAGCGTCGCCGGGGCGAGCACCGCGGCGCCCAGCCCCTGCGCCGCGCGGGCCGCGATCAGCTGCCAGCCCTCCTGCGCGAGGCCGCCCGCGACGGAGGCGGCGGTGAAGAGCCCGAGCCCGAGCAGGAACATCCGCTTCCGGCCGAAGAGGTCGGCCGCCCGTCCGCCGAGCAGCATGAAGCCGGCGAACGCGATGGAGTAGGTGCTGAGGACCCACTGCAGCGCGGTGGCCGAGAGACCCAGGTCGGCCCGCATCGACGGCAGCGCGACGTTCATCACCGACACGTCGAGGACCACCAGGAACTGCCCGGCGCACGCGGCGAGCACCACGAGCCAGGTACGGGGGGTGGGACGCAGGGAGGACGACTGGGCGGCGGCTGACTCGGTGCGGACCATGGTCGTCATGGTCGCAGACCACGCGTGCCCCGTACATCGGACCGTCGGCCCTCCCTGGGAGGCCGACGGTCCTACGACCTGACGGTCCTCCTGCCTCGGTGGACCGTCACGGCCTCCGTACACCGTCACGTCCGCCCGGAGCATCGTCACTCCCCCGGAGCACCTCACGACCGCCGGAGCGTCGTCACTCCCTTGGAGCATCCTTACGGCCCCGGAGCACCTCACGACCGCCGGAGCATCGTCACGACCGCCGCGCCGCCGAGCCCGATGTTGTGGGCGAGGCCGACCCGGGCGCCCTCGACCTGGCGTGCGCCCGCCTCGCCGCGCAGCTGCCAGACCAGTTCGGCGGCCTGGGCGAGCCCTGTGGCCCCCAGGGGGTGGCCCTTGGAGATCAGCCCGCCCGAGGGGTTCACGACCCACCGTCCCCCGTACGTCGTCGCACCCGACTCGACGAGCTTGCCGGACGCGCCCTCCTCGCACATCCCCAGGGCCTCGTACGTCAGGAGCTCGTTGATGGAGAAGCAGTCGTGCAGTTCGACCACGTCGACGTCCTCGATGCCGAGCCCGGACCGCTCGTAGACCTGTCGGGCGGCGGCGCGGGACATGGGCCGGCCGACCGCGTCGATGCAGGATCCGGAGTCGAAGGAGTCGGCGGTGTCCGTCGTCATCGCCTGGCCGGCGATCTCGACCGCCTTGTCGTGCAGGCCGTGCTCGACGACGAACCGCTCCGAGACGACGACCGCCGCCGCCGATCCGTCGGAGGTCGGCGAGCACTGGAGTTTGGTCAGCGGCCGGTGGATCGTCCTGGCGGCGAGAATCTCCTCGACGGAGTAGACGTCCTGGAACTGGGCGTTCGGATTGTTCGCCGAGTGCTGGTGGTTCTTGGCGGCGACGGCGGCGAGCTGCGCCTCGGTCGTGCCGTGGCGCTCCATGTGTTCACGGGCGGCGTTGCCGAAGATCTGCGCGGTGGGCGGGGACATCTCGAACCCGTGTGCGGCGGCCATGATCCCGTAATGCCGGGCGACCGGAGAGGTCGCGCCTCCCGCGCCACCAGCTCCTCCGCTGCCGGAGCCGCCACCGAGCGCGCCGCGCGTCATCTTCTCGAAGCCGAGCGCGAGGACGCAGTCGCTGACACCGCCCTCCACGAACTGCCGCCCCATCATCAGCGCCGTGGACGCCGTCGCGCAGTTGTTGTTGACGTTGTAGACGGGGACGCCGGTCAGGCCGAGTTCGTACGCGGCGCGCTGCCCGGCCGTCGACGCCTGGAAGCAGTAGCCGACGGGCACCTGCTCCACCTGGGCGTACGAGATCCCGGCGTCGGCGAGCGCCGCCGTTCCCGCCTCGCGCGCCATGTCCCAGTACTGCCAGTCGCGCGTCTCGGGCTTCTCGAACTTCGTCATTCCGACGCCGACGATGTACGCCTTCCGCATCTCCGGTTCCCTCTCAGTCTCTCGGCAGGCCGAGCAGGCGCTCGGCGACGACATTGAGCTGGACCTGCGTGGTGCCGCCCGCGATGGTCAGGCAGCGGGACATCAGCAGCCCGTGGACGGCCCGCTCCCCCGCGCCTTCCCGCACCGCGCCCTCGGGGCCGAGGAGTTCGAGCGTGAGCTCGGCGACCTTCTGCTGGTGGACGGTCTGGACGAGTTTGCGGACGGACGCGCCCGCGCCGGGTTCGAGTCCCGACACCTGGAGCATCGTGGTCCGCAGCCCGATGCAGGCGAGCGCGTGTGCCTCTGCGGCGAGCGCCCCGATCCGTACGCGTACGGCGCCGTCGGCCTCGGCCGCCCGCTCGATCAGCGCTTCCAGGCCGGAGTCGAAGGCGACCTGGTCGGCCATGTGGACGCGTTCGTTGCCGAGGGTGTTGCGGGCGACCGTCCAGCCGTCGTTCACCTCGCCGACGACGGCGTCGGCCGACAGCGGGACGTCGTCGAAGTACACCTCGTTGAAGAGCGAGTCGCCGGTGATCTCCTTCAGCGGCCGGATGTCGATCCCCGGCGTGTTCTTCATGTCGACGAGGAAGTACGTGAGCCCGCGGTGCTTGGGGGCGTCCGGGTCGGTCCGGGCCAGCAGGATGCCGTGGTCGGCCCCTTGGGCGGCGCTCGTCCACACCTTCTGTCCGTTGATCCGCCAGCCGCCGTCCTCGGTGCGTTCCGCCGTGGTGCGCAGGGAGGCGAGGTCGGAACCGGCGCCGGGCTCGGAGAACAGCTGGCACCACAGCAGCTCGCCGCGCAGGGTGGGGCCGAGGTAGCGCTCGTGCTGCTCCGCGGTCCCGTGGGCGAGGAGGGACGGGACGACCCAGGTGGCGATGCCCAGCCCGCTGAGTGTGACGCCGGCGTCGGCCAGTTCGCGTTGCACGGCGAGCTGCTGGAGCGGGCCGGCGCCGAGGCCGTGCGGCGGGGGGAGGTGCGGGGCGGCGTAGCCGGTGGGGGCCAGGGTACGGCGGGCGGCGCCGGGGTCGAGGCCGGCGGCGGGGGCTATCGCGTCCCGTGCGGCCGCGCGGAACCCGTCCGCCTCGGGCGGCAGTTCGAGGCGCAGCGGTCGGCGGGCTCCCCCGGCCGCCAGGCGGACGGCGTGCGCGCGGTGGGTGTCGCCCGGGCCGAGGAGCTGGCGGGCGACGAGGGTGCGGCGCAGGGTGAGATGGGCGTCGTGTTCCCACGTGAAGCCGATGCCGCCGAGGATCTGGATGCAGTCCTTGGCGCAGCTGTAGGCGGCGTCGAGGGCGGTGGCGGCGGCGAGCGCGGCGGTCAGGGAGCGCGACTCGTCGTGGGTGGAGCGGGCGGCGTCCCAGGTGAGGGCGCGGGCCTGTTCGAGCCGTACGAGCATGTCGGCGCAGAGGTGCTTGACCCCTTGGAACTGCCCGATGGGCCGCCCGAACTGCTCGCGCACCGTGGCGTACTCCGCTGCCGTCTCCAGCGCTCGGGCGGCGTTCCCGCAGGCGTCGGCGGCGTACAGGACGGCGGCGAGATCCGTGACGAGTGCCGGGTCGACGTCCAGGGTCCGGTGCGCGGGGACCCGCGTACGGGTCGCGGTGACCTCGGCGGTGGGCCGGGTGGGGTCGGCGCTCACATGGGGGCGTACGGCGAGGGCGTCGGCGTCCACGGCGGCCCAGACGGTGCCCCGTGCGGTGGTCGCGGCGAGAACGAGCAGGTCGGCGTGGGCGGCGCCGAGCACGGGCGGCGCGGTCCCGTCGAGAAGCAGCCCTCCGTCGGTCTCGGCGGCCGTCAGCCCGCCGGGCGCGAGGGCGACCGCCCCGATGCGCTCCCCGCCGGCGAGGGCGGCGGCCAACTCCCGGTGTCCGGCGCGCGCGAGGATCTCGCCGGCGAGCACGGAGGCCAGATGGGGCCCGGGCAGCAGCGCCCGCGCGGCCTCCTCCAGCACGACGGCCAGGTCGACGAGATCGCCGCCCCCTCCCCCGTACTCCTCGCCCAGATGGATCCCGAGGAGCCCTTGCT
Organism: Streptomyces sp. NPDC029139; assembly: GCF_055564335.1. Lineage (NCBI taxonomy): Bacteria > Bacillati > Actinomycetota > Actinomycetes > Kitasatosporales > Streptomycetaceae > Streptomyces > Streptomyces sp. NPDC029139. The sequence goes on from NZ_JBVHWN010000002.1 coordinate 589,111, forward strand.
CCGCGAGTCCGTCCCAGTGGGCGGGGCGGCCGGTGACGGAGCCGGTCGGCGCGTCGAGAAGTTTGCGCACGTCCTCGACCGGCACGGTACGGCCGATCCACCCGCGCACGGCCCGGGCCAGCTCCCGCTGCTCCTGCGTGATTCCGATGCCCATGCGCGGCAGACTAGAACACGTTCCAATCTGACGGAAGGTCAGAACAAGGTGGAGTTCTCGACATCGTCCGCGAACTCCTGGACAGCTCGAAGGGCTCCTACCGACCCTCCGCCGGTGGCCGTGTGGTTCGCCCGCGACGCGTAGGGCACCATGGCTCCCCGTACGTGCGTACCGACCAGTAGGAGCACCCATGCCCGCGCCCGAGATCCTCGCCGCCTTCGAGGCCGCCAAGGGCTTCATGCCCGTCGACGAGGGACGTGCGCTGCACGCCGCCGCCGCCGAGGCCGCGAAGCTCGGGCTGCCGCTGCTCGAGGTCGGCACGTACTGCGGGCGCTCCACGATCCTTCTCGCGGACGTGGCCCGGGAGGCCGGGACCGTCGCGGTGACCGTGGACCACCACCGGGGCAGCGAGGAGCAGCAGCCGGGGTGGGAGTACCACGACCCGACCGTCGTGGATCCCGAGGTCGGCCTGATGGACACCCTGCCCACGTTCCGCCGGACGCTGCGGGGGGCGGGTCTCGAGGAGCACGTCATCGCGGTCGTCGGGCGCTCGCCGCAGGTCGCGAAGGTGTGGGCCGGCGAGCTCGGCCTCGTCTTCATCGACGGCGGCCACACCGACGAGCACGCCACGGCGGACTACGAGGGGTGGGCCCCGAAGGTCGCCGTGGGCGGCCTCCTCGTCATCCACGACGTCTTCCCGAACCCGGAGGACGGCGGCCAGGCCCCGTACCGCGTCTACCGCCGGGCGCTGGAGTCCGGCGCCTTCGAGGAGCTGTCGGTCACCGACTCCCTCCGGGTCCTGCGCCGCACGGCACCGGCGGCCTGAGGAGACGGCACCGGCGGCCTCAGGAGGCGGGCGGGCGGGCACGCCCGGCGCTATCCGCCCGACGGCCTCTCGAAGCGCCAGAGCTGGTTGAGACCGGGTTCGGTGCCGTTCCCGAGCTGCGCCTGGACCACCGGGGCGCCGTGCTTCCGGCTGGCGTGGGCGACGTCCAGCACCATCCCGGTGTGGTCCGCGACGATCGAGGCGCTGTTGGCGATGTGGGACACACGCCCGTCGGGGCCGTTCGCCAGCGGCGCCCTTCCCGCCGCGGGTGCGAACCACCACACCTGATTGCTTCCGCCCGAGCAGTGCGCCTGTACCACCGGGGCGCCGTGCTTCCGGCTGGCGTGGGCGACGTCCAGGCACATGTTGGAATGCCTCGCCTGGATCTTGAACTTGCCGTCGCCCTGCGGCACGAGGCGCCACTGCTGATTGTGGCCTTCCCAGCAGCGGGCCTGCACGACCGGCGCGCCGTGCGCCTGGCCGGCGTGGGCGACGTCGAGGCACATGTTGGAATGCCTCGCCTTGACGAGGAAGTAACCCCGGTCGACCGGAACCGTCGGCGTCGCCGCCCCGGCTGTTCCGCCCAGGCCGGACAAGACGCAGGCGGCCGCGAAGCCGCAGCAGGCCACGGCACGCGACATCCTTCGCACGGTGTGGGACATGGCACTTCACCTTCAGGCAGTGGGCGACCGCCGCCCCGCCCACCGGGAGGGTGGGCGAGGCCGGCGAGCACGCGAGCGTGAACGGTTGAACGAGATACGGCCTGTTCGCGGAGTCCTGGCCGGACTCGGGTACGGCCGCTGGGCGAACCTGGTGGCCTCGTACTCGCCGGGGCCAGGAGCGCAACGCACGCACTTCTCAGGCTAGGCCGGGCACCGGGCCGGCGCGACTCCGCTAGAAGCCGTACCCGGACGTCACGTACAGGCAGTTCGTGTAGCTGTAGCCCGGTTCTATCTTCGCCGTGCTCGCCTTGTCCCCGGCCGATGTGGTGATCGTACGGTCCCGCTTCTGGAGGAAGTGGTAGTCGCCGGCGGGCAGAAGGAGTGTGGCCTTCGGGTACTTCGACGAGGGGCCGGTGCACGCCTTGATCTTCGGGGCGTTGCGGGCGAGGCTGCCCTGATACGCCTTGCAGGTCCCGCACGCCTTGAGGGTGACGCGGCCGGTGACCGGCCCGGTGTAGAGGAGTTCGACCTCACCGGGGCCGTCGTTGCTGACGACCATGACCATCCGGGAGCCGCCGGGGGCCTGGGCCGGGGGCAGTTGCTTCCCCGCGGCCGGGGACTCCTGGGCGATCTCCGCGGCGATGGCGATGTTCCGGGCGTGCCCCGCCTCCGGGCTGCCCGGGTGGTCCTTGGCGTACTGCGTCATCGTCTCGACGGCCTGCGTGTACTCCTTGTCCTTGAACTGCTCGACGCCGCAGGCGAAGTCGCCCTTGCGCACCGCCTCGTCCTGCTGCCGCGAGACGCCGGCGAAGGTCGCGGCGGGCAGCAGGTCGACCGTGGTGCCGTAGCGCCGCAGTGCGGTGACGCCTTCGCACGGGTCGGTGGTGCCGGCCGCGATGGCGGCGGAGCGGGTCCTGATGCCCTCCGCGACCTTGGGCTCGACCTGGCGCGCGTACGACGACTGCGGGAAGGTCGACAGCAGTGCGTTCAGGTGCTCGCCGGCCGACGTCTCGACGCCCGCGACGCCGAGTCCGGACGTTCCGCACTCGTACCAGGAGTGGGCGAGCGGATCGTCCGCCTTGCCGGGCAGCCCGTCGAGCAGGCGGCGGTCCACCGTCTCGGGCAGCGTCCGCAGGTGCTTGAGGGCCGGGACGGCCTCGCAGTACTTCTTCTGCTCGTACGGGGCGGAGACCGCCGTGTAGTAGTCCGCGATCCGGTCGGGGACGAGCCGACCGGCCCGCGATCCGGCGTGTTTCGTGCCCAGGTCCTGGTAGACGGCGAGCGCCTTGCGGTAGGTGTGCTCGGCTCCGGTGAAGCTCTGGCCCGCCACGGACTTCACCTGCGTGTCGGCCGCGGCGAGGCGGTCCAGGAGGGACTGCTCCACGGCTTCGTCGCGCGCCCCGCCGTAGGCCACGGAACCGCCCACGGGCACGACGAGCAGCACGAGCGCCAGGGCGAGCGGGAGAGCGAGGCGCCGGGGCGTGGCGCCGGGTCCGGCACCGAGGACGAGCGGGGCGCGCAGGCCGCGCCGGGCACCGTCGGCGGCCGCGGCCAGCAGGAACACGCCGTACCCGGCGAGGAGCGCGGTGGGCACGCCGTCCACGTCGGCGGGCAGCGCGACCAGCAGCAGAAGGGCCGTGGCGGCCCAGCAGACGGCGGCGAGGGCCCACTGCTTGAGCAGGACGTACCCGAGGCCCAGGCAGGAGAGGTTGAGCAGCCCGACCAGGACGGCCTGCGCGGGGTTCGACTCGGGCGGGGGCGCGGGCGGCCCCCAGTCCGGCGCCCCGGGCACTCCCGGCATCCCGGGCGGCTGCGCGGGCGGTGGCGGTATCGCCGCCCCCGACCAGCCCCCCGACGCACCAGGCGTTCCGGACACCCCGGGCCCGCCCGGTTCACGGGGCGCGCCCGCCGCGTCCGACACCCCCGGCGTCCCCGGGGACCCGTACGCCCAGGGCGTCTCGGCGACCTCCGGCTCCGGCCCCGGCCGCGTCGCCTCTCCCGGCTCCCGCGGGTCGCCCGGCGCGCCGGACGGACGTGCGTCGTTCGGCTCTTCCCCCGCCATACTTCCCCCCACTGTTCCCCCAGCTTCCACAGTTCCCACGGGTCCTCGGTTTCCCGTGGTCCGTGCGCGCGGTTCCCCTCACCGGCGCACCCGTCTCCCCCATACCCGCCACAGACCCTTCACAGTCACCCCGCGCCGGAGGACTGTTCGGCGGCGCGTCCCGTTAGAGTCGCAAGGTGCCGTACGACCACCGGAAGATCCTCGCTCTCGCGAGCGCCCTCACCGCCTGTGCCGCCCTCGCGGGGTGCGGCGGGCAGTCGCAGGCCCCCGGGGCCGCCGACGCCAAGGCGACGGGCACCTCCGCCTCCTCCCCCGCCTCCACCGCCTCCACCGCCTCCACCGCCTCCACCGCCGAGCCGACGCGGAGCGCTCCCCAGGCCCGTCCCCAGGACCGCCCGCTGGCCGGACGTACCGTCGCCGTCGACCCCGGTCACAACCCCGGCAATTTCCGTCACTCCCGGGAAATCAACCAAAAGGTTGACATCGGTACGGGTCGCAAGGAATGCGACACCACCGGCACCTCCACGAACGCCGGCTACACCGAGGCCGCGTTCACCCTCGATGTCTCCCGCCGCCTGCGCGATCTCCTCGAGGCCCAGGGCGCGAAGGTCGTCCTCACCCACGACGCCGAGCGCCCCTACGGCCCCTGCATCGACGAGCGCGCGCGGGCGGGCAACGAGGCCCGCGCCGACGCCGTCGTCTCCGTGCACGCCGACGGGTCCGGCACCGGCCACCGCGGGTTCCACGTGATCCTGCCCGCGCGCGTGAACTCCGGCGCCGCCGACACGGCGAAGATCGTGGGCCCCTCCCGTACGCTCGGCGAGGCCGTCGCCCGCCACTTCGCCCTCGCGACCGGCAGCGCGCCGGCCAACTACCTCGGTTCCGGCACGGGGTTGGACGTGCGCGGGGATCTCGGCGGACTCAATCTCTCAACCGTTCCCAAGGTGTTCGTCGAATGCGGCAATATGCGTGATCCGAAGGATGCCGCACTCCTCACCGATGCGGCATGGCGCCAGAAAGCGGCGCAGGGAATCGCGGACGGCATCGGGACCTACCTCAAGGGGTAGAACCGGCGGGCGATAGATTCGCTCCGTACGATGGGGCCGCCCCCGTGCTTCGCGCCACCCCGACGAGACGACCCGACGAAGGACTCTTACGTGAATATCCGCTCCCTCACTCGAGGCGATGGCGTTGTGATCGGTGCAGCGGTGGTGCTGTTCATCGCCTCGTTCCTCGGCTACGCCAGCTGTGAAGGCAGTTTCTGCGACAAGGTCGACTCCCCGTTCTCGTGGGAGTTCTCCCCCCTGGGCTGGGGTGCCTTCCTCCTCGGCATCGTGGGCGCCGCGCTGGTCGTCCTCTCCCACGCGATGCCGCAGCCCCGCAAGGTGGCCGGCCTGGAGCCGGGCCAGATCGGTGTCGCGTTCACCGTGGCCTCGGCCTGGACCATCCTGATGTGGATCTTCGAGTCGGAGAACGCCGGCGCGGGCCTCGTCCTCGGCCTGATCGCCTCCCTGGTCCTCGCGGGCGCGGCCATCGCCGGCCCGCTGGTCCCGGCGCTGAAGGCCCCGCTCGTCGGCGCCCCGAAGCCGCAGACCCCGCAGCCGTACGGTGTCCAGCCGGGTCAGCACGGCCAGCCGGGCGTCCCCGGTGGTTACGGCTACCCGGGCGCCCAGCAGCAGCCGTACGGCGGGCAGCCCCAGCCGTACCCCGGCCAGCAGCAGCCCGAGCCGCACGCCGCCACCCCGGCGCCCCAGCCGGCCCAGGCCCAGGCCCAGGCTCAGGCCCCCCAGCCCGCCGCCGACTTCGCGCCGTTCTGGTTCGCGGTCCCGGTGGCCCGTCCGCTGTACGCGGAGGACGGCTCGCCGACCCCGATCGCCGAGCTGGCCCCCGGCACCTGGTACCTGGCGGTCGAGCAGCGCGGCCCCGGCCTGGTCGCCCAGACCCAGGACGGCCGCCGCGGCGTCCTCCAGGACACGACCGGCATCCAGCGCGGCTGAGCGTTCCACCCAGCGGCCCCTCGCCCTTCCGGGCGGGGGGCCGTTGTCGTACAGTCCCCCGGGAAGTGAACTGACGGATCGTCAGAAGGGCGTTTCGCCATGCGTCTCGGACTCGCGCTCGGCTACTGGGGCCGCGGCCCCTCCCCCGCCCACGTCGAGCTGGCCCGCGAGGCCGAGCGGCTCGGCTACGACTCCGTCTGGACGGCCGAAGCCTGGGGTTCCGACGCGTTCACCGCGCTGACCTGGATCGCCGCCCACACCTCGCGCATCCGGCTCGGCACCGCCGTCGCGCAGATGGCCGCCAGGACGCCGACCGCCACCGCCATGCACGCACTCACGCTCGACCACCTCTCCGGCGGCCGGATGACGCTCGGACTCGGCCTCTCCGGGCCGCAGGTCGTCGAGGGGTGGTACGGGCGGCCGTTCCCCCGCAGCCCGCTGACCGCGACCCGGGAGTACGTGGACGTGATCCGCCAGGTGCTGCGCCGGGAGGGACCCGTCGCGCTCGACGGGCGGTTCCACTCCCATCCGTACGCCGGAGCCGACGGCACCGGACTCGGGAAGGCCCTCAAGCCGATCACGCACCCGCTCCGGGCGGACCTGCCGGTCCTGCTCGGCGCCGAGGGGCCCAAGAACATCGCGCAGACCCTGCGGATCGCCGACGGCTGGCTCCCGCTCTACTGGTCGCCGTCGCGGTACGCCGAGGTCTACGCGCTCCCGGACCGGCTCCCGGAGACCTTCCTGGTCGCCCCCATGGCGCGCGCGCAGCTCTGCGACGACCCGGCCGAGGGGCTGCTGCCCGTCAAGGCGATGCTCGGCTTCTACATCGGCGGCATGGGGCACACGGCCCGCAACTTCCACGCGGAGCTGATGGGCCGCATGGGGTACGCGTCCGAGGCCCGGCACGTCCAGGAGCTGTTCGCGGCCGGCCGCCGCGAGGAGGCGGTGCTCGCCGTACCGGACGCCTTCGCGGACGAGATCTCGCTCGTCGGCCCCCGGGAGCGGATCGCCGAACGGCTGGAGCTGTGGCGCAAGGGCCCGATCACCGACCTGCTGGTCACGGCCCCGGACCCGGCCACCCTCCGGGTCCTCGCGGAGCTCAACTCCTAGGCCGTGTCCGGAAAGTAGCGCCGTCTGCCCGCAGGGCAGGGCTCGCGGCGTCTGGTGCGTGCGATCGCAAGGCGGAGGGCCGCCCTCGTACTGGGCGTAGGTCTCGGGGCAGCAGGTCGCGGACGCCGACCGGTAGGGCGACGGTGGCGTCGGCGGAGGCGGTGGAGTCGTGTGCGGTGTTCACGGCCACGAACATGCCGATCGCCGCAGACGCACGGCAATTCCTTTCCGCGCGGGCGCCGCAGGCCCCGACGGCAACCTTCTGCCGCCCGGCGGCGACAGGGGAGCGAACCGTCCCCCACACGAACGGAATCCACCGTGAGCGAGAACCGCACCCCCAGAGCCCGGCACCGCAGGCGACGGACGGGACTGATCGTCGGGCTGCCGCTGGCCCTCGGTGCCGCGGGGGTCATGGCCTACGGCGCCACGTTCGGCCTCTTCGGCCAGGGCGCCGCACCCGCGGCGTCGGCCGCCGGCGCACCGGCCTGGGCGACGGACGCCGCCGACGGCTTCGCGTCGGTCGACGCGCTGGGGCAGAGGGGGACGTACGGAGGCCGGGACGGCCGGACCGTCACGGTGAGGACCCCGGCGGATCTGGAGAAGTACGCGACGGCGCCGGAGCCGTACGTCATCGTGGTCGCCGGGACGATCACGATGAACCCGGTCGGCAAGGAGATCAAGGTCGCCTCCGACAAGACGATCGTCGGCTCGGGGACGGCCGGCCACATCGTCGGGGGCGGCTTCTTCCTCGGGCCGGGCGTGCACAACGTGATCATCAGGAACCTGACGATCCGGGACGCGTACCAGGGCGTCTGGAACGACAAGGAGCACGACTTCGACGCCGTGCAGATGGACGGCGCCCATCACGTCTGGATCGACCACAACGATCTGCGGCACATGGCGGACGGGCTCATCGACGTCCGTAAGGACAGCACCTACGTCACCGTCTCCTGGAACAGGCTCAGTCAGAACAACAAGACCTTCGGCATCGGGTGGACCGAGAACTCCGTCACCGACATCACGATCCACCACAACTGGATCCGTGAGACCGAGCAGCGCAACCCCTCCACGGACAACGCCGCCCACGCCCACCTCTACAACAACTACCTGGAGGACGTGGCGGGGACGGGCATCACCTCGTCCTACGGCAACTACGCGCGCGGGAGGACGAAGATGGTCCTGGAGAACTCCGTCTTCCAGGGCGTGAACAACCCCGTCATCAAGGACACCACCGCCTCCCTCGTCCAGCGTGGCAACCTCTTCCCGGCCAGCCGGGGCCGTAACGAGAGCGGTGGCACCGCCTTCGACCCGAAGGCGTTCTACGGCTACGTCCTCGACAAGGCCGCCGACGTGCCCGCGCTGCTGAAGTCCGGTGCGGGCCCGCGCGGTTCCCTCGGTACGGCGACCCCGTCCACGGCCGCCGCCACCACCCTCACCGTCGCCCGGGACGGTTCCGGCCAGTACCGGACGGTGCAGGCGGCCGTGGACGCCGTCCCGGTGAACAACCCCGCCCGGGTCGTCGTCCGCGTCGAGCCGGGCACCTACCGCGAGCCGGTCAAGATCCCCCCGAACAAGCCGCACGTCACCATCCAGGGCACCGGCGCCAGCCGCAAGGACACCGTCATCGTTTACGGCAACGCGGCCGGGATGCGGAAGCCGGACGGCTCCGGCACCTACGGCACGCCGGGCAGCGCCACCGTCTCCGTCCAGTCCGACGACTCGCACCTGCGCAACCTCACCGTCACCAACGACTTCGACGAGGCGAGCCACCAGGACATCGCCCAGCAGGCGGTGGCGGTGCTGACGTCCGCCGACCGGATCGTTCTGGACGGCGTCATCGTCGACGGCGACCAGGACACCCTGGAGATGGAGACCGCCGCCAAGGACAAGCCCGGTCGCGTCTACATCACCCACTCGTACATCACGGGGAACGTCGACTTCGTCTTCGGCCGGGCGACCGCCGTCGTCGACCGGTCGGTCATCACCCTCAAGAAGCGCTGGAACGGCACCTCGGCGGGGTACGTCACCGCTCCGAGCACGCCCGCCGGCCGCAAGGGCATCCTGATCAACCGCTCCACCGTCAACGGCGACGTGGCGGCCGGCAGCTTCTTCCTGGGCAGGAACTGGCACCCCGGCGGGGACACGACCGTCGACCCGCAGACGACGGTCCGCGACAGCACTCTCAGCGCGGCGATCAAGGCCACGCCCTGGACCGACATGGGCGGCTTCTCCTGGAAGGACGACCGGTTCGCCGAGTACCGGAACACCGGCCCGGGAGCGGGCACGGGCGCGACGAGCGCCGACCGTCCGCAGCTGACGGACGCGCGGGCGGCGGACCAGGAGGTCGCGGACTGGCTCGGCGGCTGGAACCCCACCACCGCCTGAGGAGGAGGCGCGGGCGCCTCCGGCCGGTTCGGAGGCGCCTCAGCCGCCGAGTTGGGAGGTGCTGGGCACCTTCTCGGTCACCTCGGCGCCCGCGCTCTTCCCGGCGTCCTTCACGTTCTTGATGACATCCTCGAACGCGCCGACGTCCGCCTCGCTCGCCTCGCCCTTCCTCAGCTTCGTCCCGAGGTCCTTCAGCGAGTCGATGCCCGCCGTCAGCGGCGCCACCGCCTTCGACAGCAGCGGGTCGCCCTTGGCGTTGTTCACCGCCGCCTTGAGCCGGTTGTACGCGAACGTGCCCGCGAGGCCCGCCTTCACCAGGGCGAAGGTCCGGCTGTCGGCGCCCTTCTTGAACTTGCCCTCGCGGTACGGCTTGACGATCCACTGGTACGTGGCGCCCGCCGCGAGGCCCGCGTTGGCCACGAACCGGGTCTTGGCGAGCCGCTGCTGCTCGAAGGAAGCCGTGCTCGTCGGTGTCGCGCTCCCCGGCGCGCTGCCGCTCGCGTTCGGCTCGCCGTCACCGCCGCACGCGGCCGTGGCCCCGAGCAGCGCACAGGACAGGAACACGGCGACGACGGCGCGGCGCAGTCGTATCGGGGCGCATGTGGGCACGGCTGGACCTCCCTGAGGGCTTTGGCGTCAGCCTCGCCCCCGGCCCCGGCTCCCACCACCCGGGCGACTCCGAACGGGTTTCGAACGGCGACGCGGGGCAACACGAGCCGCATGACTTCCGGACGGAGTAACACCACGCAAGCGGCGAGGGTGATCAGCGTCGTCGCCGATGTCATGGCCGCGATCATCGGTCTCTGGATCCTGATGTACCTGCTGGGCGCCAACCGGGCCAACGGGTTCGTGGACTTCGTCCGCGACATGGCGAGCTGGCTGGCGGGCTGGTCGCACGACCTGTTCACCTTCGACGAGGCATGGGCACGGGTGGTGGCGGGCTACGGTCTCGCCGCCGTGGTGTACCTCGTCGTCGGCCACATGGTGGCGGGCCGCCTGCTGCGCCGTCACTGACGCGCCCCGACGCCGAGCCGAGGTCCCCCGACCGTCGTTCGGCCGGCGCCCGACGCGGTGTGAGCGGCTCGGCGCCGGCTCGACGTCTCCCGACGTCGAGCCGGCGCCCCCTCATGTCGGACCGGCGTCAGGCTCCGCAGCAGTCCGGCTCCAGGCCGCCGGGCAGCCGTTCCCCGCCGAACACGGCCACCGTCGCCTCGTCGCCCCCGAGCGCCGCCACGGCGAGCAGCAGGGAGCCGGCGGTCCAGGTGGTGAGCTCCTCGGGCCACATGGCCGTCTTGCCCTCGAAGACGTACCCGGTCCAGTACATGCCGCCCTCGGCCCGCAGGTGCTGGATGGACTGGAGGATCTCCAGGGCCCGGTCGGACTCCCCCATCGCCCAGAGCGTGAGGGCGAGTTCGCAGCTCTCGCCGCCGGTGACCCACGGGTTGGGCAGCACGCACCGCACACCGAGCCCGGGGACCACGAACGCGTCCCAGTGCGCGTCGATGCGGGCCTTCGCCGCCGCGCCCGTGAGGGCGCCGCCGAGGACCGGGTAGTACCAGTCCATGGAGTAGCGCGACTTGTCGAGGAAGCGCTCGGGGTGGCTGCGGATCGCGTGGCCGAGCGCGCCGGCCGCCAGCTCCCAGTCGGGCTGGGGCTCCTCGCGCGCCTCGGCGATGGCGAGCGCGCAGCGCAGCGCCTGGTGGATGGAGGAACTCCCGGTCAGGAGCGCGTCGTCCACCGCCGTGCCGTCCTCCTCGCGCTTCCAGCCGATCTGCCCGCCGGGCTGCTGGAGGGCGAGGACGAACTCGACGGCGGCGTAGACGACCGGCCACATCCGGTCGAGGAAGGCGTCGTCGCCGGTCGCGAGGTAGTGGTGCCAGACGCCGACTGCGACGTACGCGACGAAGTTGGTCTCACGGCCCCGGTCGGTGACCTGGGAGGCGTCGCCGTCGTGGTAGGCCGCGTACCAGGAGCCGTCGGGGTTCTGGTGGCGTGCCAGCCACTCGTACGCCCGGGTCGCCGCCGCGTGTTCGCCGGCCGTGTCCAGGGCCATGGCGGCCTCGGTGTGGTCCCACGGGTCGAGGTGGTGGCCCCGGAACCAGGGGATCGCGCCGTCCTCGCGCTGGCCGGCGAGTATCCCGGCGACGGTTTCGGCGGCCTGTTCGGCGGTGAGGACGCCAGGCAGGAGCAGGTGCTCGGCGATCCGCTCGGGACTCGTCACGCGTCACCCTTGGGGAGGTGGGGCTTGGTCGCGTACGCCACGAAGCTCTTGCCGACGACCGGGTTGAGCAGCTGCTCGGCGACCCGGGTCAGGGCGGGCTTCTTCATGATGTCCCAGACCAGGAGCTTGTGGTACGCCCGCACCGGCAGCGCCTTGTCGTTGTCCACGCCGAACGCGCACTTGAGCCACCAGTACGGCGAGTGCAGCGCGTGCGCGTGGTGGGTGCCGTACGGCTTGAGGCCGGCCTGGCGGATCTTGGCGAGGAGCTCGTCCGCCTTGTAGATGCGGATGTGGCCGCCCTCGACCTCGTGGTACGCGTCGGAGAGGGTCCAGCAGATCTTCTCGGGGCCGTAGCGCGGGACGGTGATGGCGATGCGGCCGCCGGGCTTGAGGACGCGGACCATCTCCGCGAGCACACCCTTGTCGTCCGGGATGTGCTCCATGACCTCGGAGATGATGACGACGTCGAAGGACTCGTCGGGGAAGGGCAGGTTGAGCGCGTCGCCCTCCATGGCGGTGGCGGTCGCGCCCGCCGGGGCCTCGCCGGCCTCCTTCATCGCCGCGAACCACGTGGCGACCTCGCGGATCTCCTCGCCGTTCTGGTCGAGGGCCACGACCTGGGCGCCGCGCCGGTAGCACTCGAAGGCGTGCCGGCCCGCACCACAGCCCAGGTCGAGCACGCGGTCGCCGGGGGCGAGCGGGAAGCGGGTGAAGTCGACGGTCAGCACGGGGTCTGCCCTTCCGGAGGGGTGGCGGTGCGGGGGTGGGGACGGTGGAGCCGGGGTGCGGTCACCCGCGGGCTCTCCGGCGGGCGGCGCTCCTTCGCGAGGCGATCGCCTCACGGTAGAGGTCCGCGGTGCCCTGGGCCGCCCTGGCCCAGGTGAAGTTGGCCAGAACCCGTGCGCGTCCCGCGGCGCCGAGCCGGGCCCGCAGGTGCGGGTCGCCGAGCAGCCGGGCGAGCGCGGCCGAGAGCGCGTCCGCGTCGCCGGGGGGCACGGCCAGGCAGGTCTCGCCGTCGGGGCCGGCGACCTCGGGGATCGCGCCGCCGGTGGTGGCGACGAGCGGGGTCCCGGTGGCCATGGCCTCGGCGGCCGGCAGCGAGAACCCCTCGTACAGCGAGGGCACGCAGGCGATCTGGGCGGAGCGCACGAGGTCCACGAGTTCGGCGTCCGTGATGCCCTTGACGAACTCGACCGCGTCCTGGAGTCCGTACCGCTCGATGGCCTGCGCGACCGGACCGTCCTCGGCGCGCCTGCCGACGACGACGAGGTGGGCGGCCGGGTTCTCGGTACGGAGTTTGGCGAGGGCCTCGACGAGGTGGACGAGGCCCTTGAGCGGGACGTCGGCGCTGGAGGTCGTGACGATCCGGCCGGGGATCTCGGCGACGGACGGGTCGGGGGACCACAGGTCGGTGTCGGCGCCGATGTGGACGACCCGGACGCGGTCCTCGCGGACGCCGAGGTGGTCCACGATCTCCTGCTGGGAGGAGCCGGAGACGGTGAGGACGGTGGGCAGCCGGCGGGCGACCCGCTTCTGCATCCGGGTGAAGCCGTACCAGCGGCGGACGGAGGCGCGGCGCTTCCAGCCGTCGGCGGCGTCGAGGTCCAGCTGCCGGTCGACGGTGATGGGGTGGTGGATCGTGGTGACGAGCGGGGCGCCGAGCACCCGGGGGCCGCCGAGGAGTCCGTAGCCGAGCGTCTGGTTGTCGTGGACGACGTCGAAGTCGCCGCGGCGGGCGGCGAGCATCCGCCGGGCGCGCAGGGAGAAGGTGAGCGGCTCGGGGAAGCCGCCGGTCCACATGGTGGCGACCTCGAGGGCGTCGATCCAGTCGCGGTACTCGTCCCGCTTCGGCGTGCGGAAGGGGTCGGGCGAGCGGTAGAGGTCGAGGCTGGCGATCTCGGTGAGCGGGACGCCTTCGTCGAGGGTGGGGTACGGCTGCGAGCCGATGACCTCGACGTGGTGGCCGAGGCGGGCGAGCTCGCGGGAGAGGTGCCGGACGTAGACACCCTGACCTCCGCAGAAGGGGTTTCCCTTGTACGTGAGGAGAGCGATCCGCAACGGACGGTCACCGTCGGCGGGGGCACCCGGGGCGGCGCCCTGGCGGGGGCCTGCTTCTATGGCCTCAGCGGTCACTCGCGGCCCCCTTCGAGCTTGCGTTTCGCGGGAGCGTAACCGCTCGCGCTAATCTAGAACAAGTTTCAGACTTGATCGTTCTTGATCGTTCAAGGAGCACAGAATCTACCGGCAGGTAGCCCCGCTGTAAGAGCCGGATCAGGTGATTCGCGCCACGGCCGGAGCCCCGCCATACTGTCGCTCCCCCACCGCACGGAACGGGACCTCATGACGTCGGAAGACAGACCTGCCTCGCCGCCCCTGACAGAGCGCCAGGAGGCGCGTCGCCGCCGCATCCTGCACGCCAGCGCGCAGCTCGCCGGGCGGGGTGGTTTCGACGCCGTACAGATGCGTGAGGTCGCCGAGGCGGCCGGGGTGGCGCTCGGCACGCTGTACCGGTACTTCCCGTCCAAGATCCATCTGCTGGTCGCGACGATGCAGGACCAGCTCCAGCACATGCACACGACGCTGCGGAAGCGTCCGCCGGCGGCCGAGAACGCGGCGGAGCGGGTGGCGGAGACGCTGATGCGGGCGTTCCGGGCGCTGCAGCGGGAGCCGCAGCTGGCGGACGCGATGGTGCGGGCGCTGACGTTCGCGGACCGGAGCGTGAGCCCCGAGGTGGACACGGTCTCGCGGCTGACGACGGCGATCATCTTGGACGCGATGGGCCTGGAGAACCCGACGCCGCAGCAGCTCTCCGCGGTACGGGTGATCGAGCACACCTGGCACTCGGCGCTGATCACCTGGCTGTCGGGGCGGGCCTCGATCGCACAGGTGAAGATCGACATCGAGACGGTCTGCCGGCTGATCGACCTGACCGCGCCGGAGGGGACGACCGCGCCCGCGGCCGCCGAGGGCCGCGGGGCGGTCTGAACGAGCCGTTACGGCTTCTTGTTCTTCTCCAGGTCGGCCTTGAACAGGGCCTCGCACTGCGGCGTGTTGTCCGTACCGATGAACATCACGATCGAGAACCCGGCGGCGCCGTGGTTGCTGGCCTTGAGCGACCAGGTTCCCTTGGTGAGCGTCTTGATCGTGGACCCGGCCTGCTCCGTGCCCGGGCCGCCCTCCGACCAGCCGCCGCCGGACAGCGTCTTGACCGTGGCGTCGTAGGACTTCTTGGGGTCGGCCGCCTTCTCCGCGTCGGCCGTCCAGGACACCATGCAGGTCTTCAGGCCCTCCGGGACGTCCTCGCCCGAGGAGTCTCGGACGAAGCCCGCCGCGGTGGCCGCGGCCTCGATCTCCTTCTCCACGGCGGCGGCGTCCGGGCTCTCGCCGCCACCCGCCTCGGAACCGCCGGTGGTGGAACCGGTCGTGGACTCCGACGACGAGCCACCTTTGTTCTTGCCCGAGCCGCCCTCGCCGCCACAGCCCGCGACCAGCAGCACCACACCGGCGGCCGCGGCCACCCACATCGCCTTGCGCACAACTCTCCCGATTCCCGGCGCACGAAAGCCCGTTGCCCCCGCGATCAAGGGAATAGTTTTGCACGTGAGAACGGATCGCCGATGCGTGTCCGGTCCGCTCCAGCGTTCGCCCCCGCTCAGCATCAGCTTCCACTCCTGCTCGGTGAACCAGTTCATGCAGGCGTCCTCCGTCGCCTGGAAGGACAGCATGTCCACGTCCCCGAGGTCCGTATGCCGGCCCATCAGCGACCAGCCGCTCTTCTTGAGCGTCATGCCGAGCATGCCGCCCTTCGCGCCGGCCTTGTCCTCGCGCCGGTCCGCGGACGTCTTCCAGCCACGCTCCACCAGTCCGGCGACGGTCGTGTCGAACTTCGCGCGCGCGACGCCATCTCGGCGCAACAGCGGCTCCGAGCTCATCCAGTGTGCCGAGCACGCCGCGGCTCGGGCCTTGAGCCTGTCCTTCTCCGAGGCCGGGGCCGTTGCCGTGGCCGTGGTCCGGGCGTCGGACGGCAGCGGCTCGGGCCGTCCGGGCGCCGGCAGACCGGCGGCGGCCGTGGCCCCGTCGATGTCTGCCTGCGCCGCCGTCCGCCCGAACGCCTGTCCCGCCCCGCCCGGCCGGGCGGACGACGTGGCCGGCCCGGACGACGCGGCCCCCTCCCCAGCACCACAACCGGTCGCCGCCGCCACCGGGATCACGGCCGCGACCGCCCCCGGGCAGCCGTCCCCCACGTCTCCCGCATGTCCCCCACTACTGCTTGTCGTGTACCGCAGGAGTGTCACACCGGGCCTGGACAGCCTCGCGGGAAAGGTCATCCCTGAAGGTCATTCCTCAGGAGGGAAGACCGGCTCCCCGCCGTCCAGGAGCGTGATCGAGATGGCCTCCACCGGGCACCCCTCGGCCGCCGCGAGGACCTTCTCGTTCGCGTCCGACTCCGGTGCGCGCGGGTGCGACTGGCGGGCCGAGTCGAGGCGGAAGCCGTCCGGTGCGTGGTTCACGCACATGGCGGAGCCGATGCACACCCGGCGGTCGACCTCCACGTGCCAGCGGTCTCCCATCAGGCGCCACCCGACCCCTCGTACCCGGCCGGCAGGTGGATCATCTTGTGCTCCAGGTACTCGCCGAAGCCCTCCGGGCCGAACTCCCGCCCCAGACCGGAGTTCTTGTAGCCGCCGAACGGCCCCAGCATGTCCAGGCTGAAGGTGTTCACGTTGAACGTGCCCGTGCGCACCTGCCGGGCGAAGTCGACGCCGTGCTCCACGTCCCCGGTCCAGACGCTGCCGCTGAGCCCGTAGTCGGAGTCGTTCGCGATCCGCAGCGCCTCGCTCTCCTCCCCGTACGGAAGGAGGCAGATGACCGGCCCGAAGATCTCCTCGCGGGCGATCCGCATCGTGTTGTCGACGCCGCCGAAGAGGGTCGGCTCGACGTACCAGCCGCGCTCCAGGCCGGCCGGGCGGCCGCCGCCCGAGAGGACCTTGGCGCCCTCCTCCTGGCCGATCGCGATGTAGTCGAGGGAACGCTGCTGCTGCCTCCTGGCCACCAGCGGCCCGACCTGGGTCGCCGGGTCGAGCGGGTCGCCGACCACGAGTGCGCCCGCGGCCGCGGCGAACGCCTCGGCGATCTCGTCGTACCGGCCGCGCGGGGCGAGGATGCGGGTCTGGGCGACGCACGCCTGGCCGTTGTTCATCCAGGCGGCCGGGACGATGCCGGCGACGGCCGTGGCCACATCGGCGTCGGGCAGGATGACCGCGGCGGACTTGCCGCCGAGTTCGAGGGTGACGCGGGTCAGGTTGCGGGAGGCCACCTCCATCACACGCTTCCCGGCCGCGACCGATCCGGTGAAGGAGACCTTGTCGACGCCGGGGTGCCCCACCAGGTACTCGCTGACCTCGCGGTCGGCGGGCAGGATGGACAGGACGCCCTCGGGCAGCCCGGCCTCGGCCGCGATGTCCGCGAGGATGTACGAGTCGAGCGGGGACTCCGGGGACGGCTTGAGGACCACCGTGCAGCCGGCGAGGAGCGCGGGGCCGAGCTTGGCGGCGGCGGTGAACTGCGGGACGTTCCACGGCACGACCGCCGCGACCACACCCACCGGCTCGCGCCGCACCAGGATCGGCCCGAGGACACCGGCACGCTGCTTCTCGTAAGGGAAGTCGCGCGCGACGGTGATCGCCGCGTCCCAGACCATCATCGCGCCGAGCGCCTGGGCGAGAACGCTCCAGGAGTACGGGGAGCCGTTCTGCGCGCTGATCGCGCGGGCGATCTCCTCGTGGCGTACGGCGATGGCGTCCTTGATGCGGGTGACGACCTCGATCCGCTCCTCGACGGTCATCCTGGGCCAGGGGCCGTGGTCGAAGGCCTCGCGCGCGGCGGCGACGGCCCGGTCGACATCGGCCTCGGAGGCGTGCGGCACGCGGCCGATGACGTCCTCGGTGTGGGGCGAGATCACCTCGATGACACCGTCGCCGAGCGGATCGGTCAACTTGCCGCCGATGAACAGCTTTCCGTGCTCCACAAGCTCGGTCATGACCGACTGCCTCCAGGAACCCGTCTCGTTTTCTGACTGTGTCTCAGAACTGATACCAGTTCTAGTTATAGTGGGCAATGGCCGAGCAGGCGCCGCGCCGTCCCGGGGTGATCCGGAGAGATGAGGCCCCATGAGTCAGGTGACCGAGCACGGTGGAGGCATCTGGTCGATCCAGGTCCCCATCCCCGACAACCCTCTCGGGCACACCCTGGTCCACGTCCTCGACACCGACCGGGGCCCCGTCCTGATCGACACCGGCTGGGACGACCCCGCCTCCTGGACCGAACTCTCGGACGGGCTCCTCGCCTTGGGCACCTCCGTACGGGACGTCCATGGCGTCGTCATCACCCACCACCACCCCGATCACCACGGGTTGTCGGGGAAGGTCCGCGAGGAGTCCGGCGCGTGGATCGCGATGCACGCCGCGGACACCGCCGTCGTCCGCCGCACCCGCGAGTCGGAGCCCGGCACATGGCTCGACTACCTAGCCCGGAAACTGGCCACGGTCGGTGCGCCCGAGGAGCACATCGCCCCGCTCCGCGCCGCCCGCTCGGGCGGCCGGACCCGCACCCTGCCCGGGCTCCGCTCCGCCCTCCCCGACCGTGAGATCGTCCCCGGCGAACTCCTCGACCTCGCCGGGCGGCGGCTGCGCGCGATCTGGACCCCCGGCCACACACCCGGTCACGTCTGCCTCCACCTGGAGGAGGAACACCCCGCACGACTGGCCGGCCACGGCCGGCTCTTCTCCGGCGATCATCTGCTGCCCGGGATCACCCCGCACATCGGCCTCTACGAGGACCCGGACGACGCCACCGTCACCGACCCCCTGGGGGACTACCTGGACTCCCTGGAGCGGATCGGGAGGCTCGGCGTCGCCGAGGTGCTCCCCGCCCACCAGTACGCGTTCGCGGACGCGGCCGGCCGCGTCCGCGAACTGCTCGACCACCACGAGGAGCGGCTGACCGGCCTCCTCGGCCTGCTGGCGACCCCGCTCACCCCGTGGCAGCTCGCCGAGCGCATGGAGTGGAACCGGCCCTGGGAGCAGATCCCGTACGGCTCCCGGAACATCGCGGTCAGCGAGGCGGAGGCCCATGTGCGACGGCTGGTGAAGCTGGGCCGCGCGGAGATGGCGGAGGGCACGGATCCGGTGGCGTACGTCGCGGTGTGAGGGTGGCTCCCGGGCGACGGCGCGGGTGCGCGGAGCGTGCGTGTGAGGCGCCTCGCACCCACCGTTCGCAGACGCTACGGGCCGGTAGAGTGTGCGAGTCGTCATCACACCCGTACGGGGGAAAGCCGGTGCAAATCCGGCGCTGACCCGCAACCGTGAACCACCTCCGGGTGGTGAGTCGGAATGCCCCGCCCGGGACGTGACCGCCGGCACCGTCGAGGAATACGGAGCCGAGCCTGGTGCCCTGAGCGTGCCGGTGCCCGGCCGCAGGAGAGGCCAGCACGCATGACCACCGTCCGCCGCGGCGCCGCCGCGTTCGCCGCCGCCGCGGTGCTCTGCACCGCCATGGCCCCCGTCGCCACCGCCGCGCCCTCCCCCACGCCCACCCCGGCGCCCGCGATCCCCGCCGGTCTCTACGGCACGAAGGACCCGACGTACGACGGTGTCTGGCGCCAGTCGCTCGCCTTCATCGCCCAGCGGACCCAGGGCGTGCAGCCCGCCGAGCAGGCGGTGGCGTGGCTGAGCGGCCAGCAGTGCGAGAGCGGTGCCTTCGCCTCGTACCGTCCGGACCCGGCCAAGCCCTGCGACCCGGCGACGATGCTGGACACCAACGCGACCGCCGTCGCCGTCCAGGCCCTCTCCGCGGTCAAGCCCGGCAGCGCGGAGAAGGAGAAGCTCGGCAAGGCCGTCGACGCCGCCGCGGGCTGGCTGAAGGGCGTCCAGAACAAGGACGGCGGCTGGGGCTACAACCCCGGCAGCCCGAGCGACGCCAACTCCACCTCGCTCGTGATCGGCGCCCTCGCCTCGCTGGGCCAGAAGCCGGGCGAGGTGAGGTCCGCCGGGGGCAGGACGCCGTACGACGCGCTGCTCTCCTTCGCCATCCCCTGCGCGACGAAGGACGGGGCGGGTGCCTTCGCGTACCAGCCCGACAAGAACGGCAAGCTCCTCGCGAACGCCGACGCCACCGCGGCCGCCGCGCTCGCCGGGATCGGCAAGAGCATCGCGGCCCGTTCCGTCACGCCCCCGCAGACCCCCATCTGCACGGACCTGGCCGAGCCGACCGTCGAGCGGGCCGCCCGCAACGGTGCCTCCTACCTGGCCGGAGCGCTCGCCGGGACCGGTCACCTGAACACCCCGCCGATGCCCGGCGCCACGGACCCCACGGCGCTCCCCGACCACGGCAACACGGCCGACGCCGTCGTCGCGCTCGCCGCGAGCGGCGCCACGAAGGAGGCGGAGGGCGCCCTCGCCTGGCTGCGACAGAACTCCGCCGCGTGGGCGAAGGAGAACGGGCCCGCCGCCTACGCCCAGCTGGTCCTCGCCGCGAACGCGATGCGCACCGACCCGCGCGCCTTCGGCTCCGTCGACCTCGTCAAGGAGCTGAACGCCACCGGCCCCGCGCCTCGGGCCGTCCCGTCCGCGACCCCGTCGGCGAGCGAGGGGAACGAGGACTCCGGCTCCTTCGACGTGTGGTGGATCATCGGCATCGGCATGGTCGTCGGCGTCGGGATCGGCTTCCTGGTGAGCGGGCGCAAGAAGTGAGGACCGCCCGGCTGATCGGCGCGGCGGCCGGCGTCGTCCTCACGCTGGCCGCCGCCGCTCCGGCGGAGGCCGCCGGGTACCGCTACTGGTCGTTCTGGCAGAGCGACGGCGGCGCGACGTGGGCGTACGCGACCCAGGGCCCGGCAACCGCCCAGCCCGCGGACGGCGACGCGATCGGCTTCCGCTTCGCGGTCAGCGAGGACACCGGCGACGCCTCCCGGCCCTCCGCCCGCCCCGACTTCTCGGCGCTCTGCACCGGCGTCGAGAAGAAGGCGGGCACCAAGCGGGTCGCGGTCGTCGTCGACTTCGGCTCGGCGGCGGACGCCCCGCAGGGCGAGACGCCGCCCGCACCGGCGCTGCGGACCGGCTGCGCGCAGGTCCGCGAGGACGCCACCGGAGCGGAGGCACTGGCCGCGGTGGTGAAGCCGCTGCGGTACGACAGCGCCGCGCTGCTCTGCGGGATCGCCGGATACCCGGCGAAGGGCTGCGGCGAACAGGTCGCGGCGACGGGCCCGACGACCCCCACGTCCACGGCGGGGACGCCCACCGCGCGAGCGACGGTGACGGTCACCGCGACGGCGGGCGGCGACACCGCCGACGGTGACGGCGGCGGCGGCGGTCCCTCCGCCGGGATCGTCGTGGGCGGTGCGGCCGTCCTCGCGCTCGGTGGCGCCGCGATCTGGAAGGCGCGCCGCCGCGCATGATCCGTGCCCCCGAGGCGAACCGCTCCAACGCCTTGCACGCCGGCGCCTGGTGGCTGTGGGCGCTCGGGCTGGCCGTGGCCGCCTCCCGTACCACCAACCCGCTGCTCCTCGGCCTGATCGTCGGGGTCGCGGGCTATGTCGTCGCGGCCCGCCGTACGGACGCGCCCTGGGCGCGCTCGTACGGTGCGTTCGTGAAGCTGGGGCTGTTCGTGGTGGTCCTGCGGGTGGTCTTCTCGGTCGTCCTCGGCTCGCCGATCCCCGGCTCGCACGAGCTGTTCGCGCTGCCCGAGGTGCCGTTGCCCGCGTGGGCGCAAGGGGTACGGATCGGGGGCCGGGTGACGGCCGAGCAGGTGGTCTTCGCGGTGTACGACGGGGCCAAGCTGGCGACGCTGCTGATCTGTGTGGGCGCGGCGAACGCGCTCGCCAATCCGGCGCGGCTGCTCAAGTCGCTGCCGGGCGCGCTGTACGAGGTGGGGGTCGCCGTCGTCGTGGCGATGACCTTCGCGCCGAACATGGTCGCGGACGTGGTGCGGCTGCGGACCGCCCGGCGGCTGCGTGGGCGGCCGACGGGCGGCGTCCGGGCGGTGCTCCAGATCGGGCTGCCCGTCCTGGAGGGCGCGCTGGAGCGGTCGATCGCGGTGGCGGCCTCCATGGACGCGCGCGGTTACGGGCGGACGGCGCAGGTGCCGGCGGCGGTGCGGCGCACGACGAACGTCCTGACGCTGGGCGGACTGCTCGGGGTGTGCGCCGGCTCGTACGGACTGCTGGCGGCGCAGGGCGCCGGGTACGGGCTGCCGCTGGTCGTCGCCGGGCTGGTCACGGCGCTGGCCGGGCTCCGGCTCGGCGGGCGCCGGGCGGTACGGACGCGGTACCGGCCCGACCGGTGGGGGGCCCGCGCGTGGCTGGTCGCCGGCTCGGGCGTGGCGGTGGCGGCGCTGATGATCTGGGCGAACGGCTACGCGTACGAGGCGCTGCATCCCGGGGTCGTTCCCCTGGTGGCGCCGGAACTTCCGCTGTGGCCCGCCGTGTCGTTGCTGGTGGGCCTGGCGCCCGCGATCGTCGCCCCCGTACCCGAGGAGTCTTCGTGATCCGGTTCGAGAACGTCTCCGTGACGTACGGGGATGCCGGCGAGCCCACCCTGAGGAACCTGGACCTGACGGTCCCGGAGGGTGAACTGGTCCTGCTGGTCGGCCCGTCGGGAGTCGGCAAGTCGACACTGCTCGGCGCGGTGTCGGGGCTCGTCCCGCACTTCACGGGCGGCACGCTGAGCGGCCGGGTCACGGTCGCGGGCCGGGACACCCGGACGCACAAGCCGCGCGAACTGGCGGACGTGGTCGGCACGGTGGGCCAGGACCCGCTCGCGCACTTCGTGACGGACACGGTCGAGGACGAGCTGGCGTACGGGATGGAGTCCCTGGGCCTCGCGCCGCAGGTGATGCGACGCCGGGTGGAGGAGACCCTGGACCTGCTGGGCCTCGCGGAGCTGCGCGACCGGCCGATCGCCACGCTCTCCGGCGGCCAGCGGCAGCGGGTGGCGATCGGCTCGGTGCTGACCCCGCACCCCAAGTTCCTGGTCCTCGACGAGCCGACGTCCGCACTGGACCCGGCGGCGGCGGAGGATGTCCTGGCGGTCCTGCAGCGCCTGGTGCACGACCTCGGCACGACGGTCCTGATGGCCGAGCACCGTCTGGAGCGGGTGGTGCAGTACGCCGACCAGGTCCTGCTGCTGCCGGAGGGGGTCATGGGCCCACCGGCCGACATCATGGCGATCTCGCCGGTGCACCCCCCGGTGGTGGCCCTGGGCCGGCTGGCGGGCTGGACCCCGCTCCCCCTGACGGTCCGCGACGCCCGCCGCCGCGCGGGCGACGTGCGCGCCCGCCTGCAGAACCGCCTCCCGGCACCGGCCCCCGCGGGACCCGGCCCCCACACTTCCCCTTCCCGTGACGGGGGACCCGGCCCCCAGGCCCCCACCACCCAGCACGAGACCTCCCCGGGGCCGGTTTCCCCGCACCCCGCGCCCCCGGACGTCCAGCCCCAGCAGGGCACCGGCATACGGGGACCCGTAGGGGCAGAGGCCCGTGTGCTGCGGCGCGAGGCTGCCGCGCAGCAGGGGGCGGGGGCCGCAGCTCCCGGAGATCAGCCACACCCCAGCCCCTGGCAGGGTCTCGGGAAGGGGCGGGGTGGGGGGCTCCCCCTCTTCCGGCGGCGCCCCCGGGCCGGCGTTCCCGCCCCCGAGCCCACCACCCTCGTCGACGTCCGCGCCCTCGTCGACGTCCGCGCCCTCGGCGTCCGCCGGGGCCGCGTCGAGGCGCTGCGGCGCGTCGACCTGGCCGTCGCCCCCGGCGAGACCGTCGCGCTCATGGGACGCAACGGCGCCGGCAAGTCCACGCTGCTCAACGCACTCGTCGGCATGATCCCGCCGACCTCCGGCACCGCCCTCGTCGGCGGCCGCGTCCCGCACCGGACCGACCCGCGCGAGCTGATCCGCCAGGTGGGTCTCGTACCGCAGGAACCGCGCGATCTGCTCTACGCGGACACCGTCGCCGCCGAATGCTCCGCCGCCGACACCGACGCCGGCGCCGCGCCGGGGACCTGCCGGTCCCTGGTGTCCGAGCTGCTGCCGGGCGTGGCGGACGCCACCCACCCCCGCGACCTGTCGGAGGGCCAGCGCCTCGCGCTCGCCCTGTCCGTCGTCCTCACCGGCCGCCCTCCGCTCCTGCTCCTCGACGAGCCGACCCGCGGACTGGACTACGCGGCCAAGGCCCGTCTCGTCGCGCATCTGCGCGAGCTGGCCGCCGCCGGTCACGCCCTCGTGCTCGCCACCCACGACGTGGAGCTGGCCGCCGAGGTGGCGCACCGGGTGGTGATCCTCGCGGGTGGTGAGGTCGTGGCGGACGGTCCGACGGCGGAGGTCGTCGTCTCCTCCCCCGCCTTCTCCCCGCAGGTCGCGAAGATCCTGGCCCCGCAGCCGTGGCTCACCGTCGAGCAGGTCAGGGAGGCGCTGTGAAGAGGGGCGCGGCGGCGGAGGACGCCGGGCGACCGCGGAGGGAGGCCGCCCCGGTCCGAGGGCCCGTCCGGCTCGGTCCCCGTTCCGTCGCGGCCCTCGTCCTGGTCTCCCTCACCGGACTGATCGCCATCGGCTGGCCGCTCTTCGCGGACGGCTCCTCCGCCGTGACCACGCACGCCGCCGACGCCCCCTGGTTCTTCGCCGCCCTGCTGCCCCTCCTCATCGCGGTCGTGGTCGCCACCATCGCCGACTGCGGGATGGACGCCAAGGCGGTCGCGATGCTGGGCGTGCTGGCCGCCGTGGGGGCGGCGCTGCGGCCGCTCGGGGCGGGTACGGCCGGCCTGGAGCCGATGTTCTTCCTCATGGTGCTGAGCGGCCGGGTGCTCGGGCCGGGTTTCGGTTTCGTCCTCGGCGCGGTGACGATGTTCGCGTCCGCCCTGCTCACGGGCGGTGTGGGCCCCTGGATGCCGGTCCAGATGCTGGCGATGGGCTGGTTCACGATGGGCGCGGGCCTGCTGCCGGGACCGGTGCGGGTCCGGGGCCGGGCCGAGCTGCTGATGCTGTCGGCG
This sequence comes from Streptomyces sp. NPDC029139, assembly GCF_055564335.1. Taxonomy (NCBI): domain Bacteria; kingdom Bacillati; phylum Actinomycetota; class Actinomycetes; order Kitasatosporales; family Streptomycetaceae; genus Streptomyces; species Streptomyces sp. NPDC029139. The sequence goes on from NZ_JBVHWN010000002.1 coordinate 613,558, forward strand.
TACGGGTTCCTGGCGGCGTTCGCGTACGGCACCGTCACCAATCTGTACGGCTGGGTCACGGTGGCCGGTCTCGGGACGGGAGTCTCCTTCGTCCCCGGCGACCCCGCCCAGGAGAACCTGGTCCGTTTCCTCGCCTACGTCCTCGCCACCTCTCTCGGCTGGGACCTCGGCCGGGCCGCGCTCACCGTCGTCCTCACGCTGACCGTCGGCGGGACGCTCCTGAAGGCCCTCCGGCGGGCCACACGCCGTGCGAACTTCGAGGCCCAGGTCACATTCGGGGCCCCGGAAGGGCCCGCTTCGGGTGAGGCGCCCCACAGGACCTACGTCACGTACGAAGCGAAATAGGAGTAGGGCATACCCCGCCAAATTACCCCATAGCATGCCGTGACCTGCGAAAACATCAGACTCGCGGCACCCGCCTTCCGCCCCCGGGTCCGATTCCGCCTCGTACCAGGGGTCGTTGCATCGGCGTTCCAGCCCTGCTTGTCTGGTGGACGTCGCCAGGCAGCAGCGCTCAGCGCAGCGCCTCGGACAGGCCGATTCCCCCCAGGATCCGGATTCCCCGGGCTCTGGTTCCGGCTTGCCGAAATCGTCCGGCGCACCCCATGTCCCCGACGTTAGGTCGCTTCGTGTTCCGCTCGCTCTCCACTCGTGTCTCGTCCCGCAAGAAGACCTTCGCCGCCTCCGCAGCCGTGCTGCTGGGCGCCTCGGGTGCGGTGCTCGGCACGACGTCCACGGCCTCGGCCGCGACTCCGCAGGAGATCGCCAAGCAGATCGTCCCGGCTTCGCAGTACCAGTCGTTCAGCAAGATCGTCGCCCACGAGTCCGGCTGGAACCCCTCCGCCACGAACTCGTCCAGCGGCGCCTACGGCCTGGTCCAGGCCCTGCCGGCCTCCAAGATGGCCTCGGCCGGTTCCGACTGGAAGACCAACCCGGCCACCCAGATCAAGTGGGGCCTCGACTACATGAACGAGCGCTACGGCAGCCCGAACGCCGCCTGGGCGTTCTGGCAGGCCAACGGCTGGTACTAAGAGTCACCGCCGGCAGCCCCGCACCCGCAAGGCCCCGCCCTCCCTTCGGAGGGGCGGGGCCTGCGGCGTTTCCGTGCGCGCCTACAACCGCTGGATGATGGTCCCGGTGGCCAGCGCCCCACCGGCGCACATCGTGATCAGCGCGAACTCCTTGTCCGTGCGTTCCAGTTCGTGCAGGGCGGTGGCGATCAGGCGCGCGCCGGTGGCCCCCACCGGATGGCCGAGCGCGATGGCCCCGCCGTTGACGTTGACCTTCTCGAGCCCGTCCAGGTCCCGGTCGAACTCCTGGGCCCAGCTCAGGACCACCGACGCGAAGGCCTCGTTGATCTCCACCAGGTCGATGTCCCTGAGCGACATGCCGGCCTTGCCCAGGACGGCTCGGGTGGCGTCGATCGGTCCGTCGAGGTGGAAGTGCGGATCGGAGCCGACGAGGGCCTGGGCGACGATCCGGGCGCGGGGCCTGAGCTTGAGCGCGCGGGCCATCCGCTTGGAGGCCCACATGAGCGCGCAGGCGCCGTCGGAGATCTGGGAGGAGTTGCCGGCGGTGTGCACGGCGGTCGGCATGACCGGCTTGAGCCGGGCGAGCGCCTCCGTACTGGTGTCGCGCAGCCCCTCGTCGCGGTCCACGAGCCGCCACATGCCCTGTCCCGCCGCCTGCTCCTCCTCGGTGGTCGGCACCTGGACGGCGAAGGTCTCGCGCTTGAAGCGCTCCTCGGCCCAGGCGTGTGCGGCCCGCTCCTGGGAGAGCAGGCCGAGCGCGTCGACCCGTTCGCGGGTGAGGCCGCGGCGCCGGGCGATGCGCTCGGCGGCCTCGAACTGGTTGGGCAGGTCGACGTTCCACTCGTCCGGCCAGGGTTTGCCGGGCCCGTGCTTGGAGCCGGAGCCCAGGGGGACGCGCGACATGGCCTCCACTCCGCAGCTGATGCCGATGTCGATGACTCCCGAGGCGATCATGTTGGCGACCATGTGGCTCGCCTGCTGCGAGGAGCCGCACTGGCAGTCGACGGTGGTGGCGGCCGTCTCGTAGGGAAGGCCCATGGTGAGCCAGGCGGTGCGCGCGGGGTTCATGGACTGCTCGCCGGCGTGGGTGACGGTGCCGCCGACGATCTGCTCGACGCAGTCGGCGTGGATGCCGGTGCGCCCGAGGAGTTCGCGATACGTCTCGCCCAGGAGGTAGGCGGGGTGCAGATTGGCGAGCGCGCCCCCGCGCTTGCCGATGGGGGTGCGTACTGCTTCGACGATGACGGGTTCCGCGGCCATGAGCTCGTCCTCTCCTCGCCCCGGCGGGGTGTCCCGGCACTCCGCGACGGGGGCGGTACGGGGAACTAGTACGCGTTCTAGTTCTGACCGAAGTCTTATGACTGCTACCCCGGGTACGCAAGGGTTGTGCACGCACCCGCGTGCACCGATCACCGGCAACAGGTCCCGTCGCATCCCTTGCGACTTGTAGAACCCGTTACTACCTTGCGGACATCTTCTGATGGACCGTCAGACATGCGGCGGACAAGTGCCTCAGACATGGAGTGTGTTGCCGATGCCCTGCCCTCACCTCCCCGAAGGGTTCGACGCCACCGACCCCGATCTGCTCCAGAGCCGCATCCCCCTGCCGGAGTTCGCCCGGCTGCGGCAGGCGGCACCCGTCTGGTGGTGCGCGCAGCCGCGCGGCATCACCGGCTTCGACGACGAGGGCTACTGGGCGGTCACCCGGCACGCGGACGTCAAGTACGTCTCCACACACCCCGAGCTCTTCTCCTCCACGGAGAACACGGCCATCATCCGCTTCAACGAGCACATCACCCGGGACCAGATCGAGGTCCAGAAGCTGATCATGATCAACATGGACCCGCCCGAGCACACCCGGGTCCGCCAGATCGTCCAGCGCGGCTTCACCCCCCGCGCCATCCGGGCCCTGCAGACGGCCCTGCGCGAGCGCGCCCGCGCGATCGTCGAGGAGGCGAAGCGGAACGCCGCCGCCGACGGCTCCTTCGACTTCGTCACCCAGGTCGCCGTCGAGCTGCCGCTCCAGGCGATCGCCGAGCTCATCGGCGTACCGCAGGAGGACCGCACCCGGATCTTCGACTGGTCGAACAAGATGATCGCGTACGACGATCCGGAGTACGCCATCACCGAGGAGATCGGCGCCGAGGCCGCCATGGAGCTCATCGGCTACTCGATGAACCTGGCGGCCGAGCGCAAGAAGTGCCCCGCCCAGGACATCGTGACCCAGCTCGTCGCCGCGGAGGGCCAGGGCAACCTCTCCTCCGACGAGTTCGGCTTCTTCGTGCTGCTGCTCGCGGTGGCCGGGAACGAGACCACCCGCAACGCCATCAGCCACGGCATGCACGCCTTCCTCACCCACCCCGAGCAGTGGGACCGCTTCAAGCGGGAACGGCCCGCGACCGCCGCGGAGGAGATCGTGCGCTGGGCCACCCCGGTGGTCTCCTTCCAGCGGACGGCGACGCAGGACACCGAGATCGGCGGCCAGAAGATCCGCAAGGGCGACCGGATCGGGCTCTTCTACTCCTCCGCCAACAACGACCCCGAGGTCTTCGGGAACCCCGAGGTCTTCGACATCACACGCGACCCGAACCCCCACCTCGGCTTCGGCGGCGGAGGCCCGCACTTCTGCCTCGGCAAGTCGCTCGCCATCCACGAGATCGAGCTGATCTTCCACGCGCTCGCGGACGAGCTGCCCGATCTGACCCTCGTGGGCGAGCCGCGCCGCCTGCGCGCGGCCTGGCTCAACGGGATCAAGGAGTTGCGGGTCCGGGTCGGCTCCTGACGGACCGGGCGGCGGGAGCTCACCCCCTACGCCTGGGACTCCCGCCTCCCGCCCCTCCCGCCGCTCGCCACCACCGGAACCGGATCTTGGTGCTCCGCGTCTGAGGGGGCATGCGGGGGACACATAGATTTCTGGCCATGCTCGTCGCGCTGTTCGCGCTCCAGCTCGGCTCACTCGTCGCACCGGCGTACGCGTGCGGCTGCGGAGCCATGATCCCGGACCGGAACCAGCGCATCGGCGTCGACCGGGAGACCTCGGCCGTGCGCTGGGACGGCCGTACGGAACAGATCGTCATGCGCTTCACCGTGCGCGGCAACGCCGAGCGGGCCGCCTGGATCATGCCCGTACCCGGCCGGGCCGACGTCGCGCTGGGCGACCCGGAGCTCTTCGACGCGCTCGACCGGCTCACCCGGCCCGAGCACAGGAAGCGGCACTACTTCTGGCCGCGCTCGAAGGACTGGCCCTTCGCCGGGGGCGCCTCGGACGGCGCGGGCGCCGCACCTCAGCACCCGGGCTCGGTCGGCGTCGTCGGCCGGGAACGGCTCGGCCCCTTCGACGTGGCACGGCTCACCGCCACCGACCCGAAGGCGCTCAGCGACTGGCTGAAGGAGAACGGCTTCGAGCTCTCCGACAGACTCACGGCCGAACTCCGGCCGTACGTCGAGCAGAAGTGGGAGTACGTGGCGGTGCGCCTCGCGCCCGGCGCGGACGGGGCGGCGCTCCAGGGCGAGCTCGACCCGCTGCGGATCAGCTTCGCCAGCGAGCGGCTGATCTATCCCATGCGGCTCTCCCGCCTCGCGAAGACGCCTCAGTCCCTGGGCCTGTACATCCTCGCCGACCACCGCATGGAGCCGCGCGACGACATCGGCGGGAAGGCACCCGAGGTGACCTTCGCCGGCAGGATCGAGCCGGAGGGCGCGGTGGCCGCGCTCACCGGTGGAGGACCGGTCCATCTGACCGCTCTGGAACAGGAGTTCCCCGAGCCCTCGCTGATCGACGGCGACCACGAACTGAGGACCGTCGCCGACACCCCGTACCGGGAAGTCATCTACCACGACCGGCTGCTCACGGTCGCCGGCGGCATCCCGGTCTGGCTCCTCACCGTGCTGGGCGTGCTGGTGGCGGCCGGGACGACCGTGGCGGTACGCCTCCGGCAACGGCGGCCTGAGGTACGTTCGGCCGCATGACCAACGACCAGTGGATCACCGTCGACCGCTACGTCACCGATCTGCTCACCCCGGCCGACGACGCGCTCGCCGCCGCCCTCGCCGACTCCACGGCCGCCGGGCTCCCCGAGATCGCCGTCGCCCCCAACCAGGGCAAGCTCCTGCACCTGCTCGTCGCGATGCAGGGCGCCCGCACGGTCCTGGAGATCGGCACGCTCGGCGGCTACAGCACCATCTGGATGGCCAGGGCGCTGCCGGCCGACGGCCGGTTGATCACCCTGGAGTACAACCCGGCCCACGCGGACGTGGCCCGCGCCAACATCGCCCGGGCCGGACTCGACACGATCGTCGAGGTCCGGACCGGCGCGGCCCTGGACACCCTGCCGGAACTGGAGTCGGAGGGCGCGGGACCCTTCGACTTCGTCTTCGTCGACGCCGACAAGGCGAACAACCCGCACTACGTGGAATGGGCCCTGAAGCTGTCCCGCCCCGGCACGGTCGTCATCGTCGACAACGTGGTGCGCGGCGGCAGGATCACCCAGGAGGACGCCGACGACCCGGCGATCGCCGGCACCCGCGCGATGTTCGAACTTGTCTCGCGCGAGCCCCGGTTGGACGCGACGGCGTTCCAGACGGTCGGCCTGAAGGGTTACGACGGGCTGCTGCTCGCCCGCGTGGTGGCGTAACGGGGCGCGCTCGACTGCCGGCCGGCGAAGAGCGGCACCTCGCCGGAGCCGTCGAGCACCACCACCCCGAAGGGCCGGTCGAAGGCGACCCGTTCGATCCTCTCGTGGCGGTGCCCCGCGGCGCCGCGGGTCATCGCGACGACGGTGACCGCGGCGGCCTCCACGCCCTCCTCGGCGACCTGGACGACGGCCTCCTGGACGGCGGCGGAGATCCACAGCGGCCGCTCGGCCGCGAGCCCCGTGAAGTCGGCCTCCGGCCGGGCCGCGAGGCCGGCTCCCAGGGCCCCGAGGCGCGCGTGCACATCGGTCCGCGTCCGTAGCGAGAAGCGGGGCAGCGAGAGGTCGACGGCCTCGGCGGCGAGCGGCTGCCGTCGCCCGGCCGGCGCCCAGGCGGCCGGCAGCGTGTCGGCGGCTCCCGCGCCCTCGGGGCCGAGGGCGAACCGGACCAGCGGCCCCCGCTCCCCCGCGCACGGCAGCTCCACGACGATCACCCCGTCGACCGTCCACGCCCAGCGGGCGGGCACGAGCTGACGCATCGTCGGTACGGGGACGGTGACGCCAAGCCCGTCCGTGAAGGGCTCGTCCCGGGTCAGGGCCGCCTTGAAGGCCGTGCGCCAGGACGCCTTGAGGGCCAGCGCGTTGACGAGGACGAGCGCCTCGGAGCCGTCCAGCGTGAGCGGCAGCCGCTCGATCCGGCCGCCGCTGGACTCCCGTACCCATGCGTCGAGCCGGGCCTGCGCGTCGCGGTCGAGCACCCCGCGTCCGATGTCCGGCAGGGCCTTCACGTACGCCGGGAGCAGCGGGACGCGGCTCCACACCCCGGTCGCCACCTCCAGCGCGCCGGTCCTCGCCAGCTCGCGCTCCACGGCCGTCACCGCCTCGGCCGCCTCCTCTCCCGCGACCCCCAGCAGGGCCCGCAGCTCCTCGGCGGTCTCCCCGCGCGCCCCGGCCGCGACGGCGCCGAGCGCCAGCCACAGTCCGGCGGGCGAGCAGACGAAGTCGTCCTCGCCCGCCTCTTCGGCGAGGAGCAGCAGCCAGAGCTCGCCGAGGGCGCGCACGGCCTCCGCGCGCGTGATCAGTTCCGTACCACCCATATCCTGCCCCTCATGAGCATCGTGAAGATCAACGTCCTGACCGTTCCGGACGAACAGCGTGAGGTCCTCGAGCAGCGGTTCGCGTCCCGTGCCGGGGCCGTGGAGGGCTCCGACGGCTTCGAGTGGTTCGAACTGCTGCGTCCGCTGGAGGGTACGGACCAGTACCTGGTGTACACCCGCTGGCGCAGCGAGGAGGACTTCCAGAACTGGATGAGCGGTTCCATGAAGGCCGCCCACGGGGGTGGTTCCGGTGGCTCCGCCGAGGACCGTCCGAAGCCGGCGGCGACCGGCTCGACGCTCTGGTCGTTCGAGGTCGTCCAGCAGGCGTCCCCCCGATAATCGGTGCGACGGGTACGGGTCATGCCCGGCACACTGACGCGCATGACCTGGACCTTTCGCCCCGAGCCCGTCGACACCCCGGACGCCACCGCCCTGCGCCGCGACTACTACGACGACGTCGCGAGCCGCTACTGGCGGCGGCCCGCGACAGCGGCGGAGATCGACGAGGGTCTGACGAACGACGGGGTGGAGCTGCTGACCCCGCCGACCGGCCAGTTCCTGGTGGGCCGGTACGAGGGGAAGCCGGCCGCCTGCGGCGGTGTGCTGCTCCTCGACGAGGAACGGGCCGAGCTGACGCGGGTGTTCCTGCGGCACGCGTTCCGGGGCACGGGCGGGGCCGGGACCCTGATGGGGCGGTTGGAGGCGGCGGCCCGCGCGCTCGGGGCGCGCCGGATGGTCCTCAACACGCGCCTGGACCTGATCGAGGCGCGCACGCTCTACACGCGCCACGGGTACGCCGAGATACCCGCGTACTGCGAGGGTCCGTACATGGACATCTGGTACGGCAAGGAGCTGTAGAGGTCACGCGTGGTGGTCGCGGGGCGGCTCGGGCAGGTGGGGCCGCTCCGCGTCCGAGCCGCTCAGTTCGGCGGTCAGTTCCTCCACCAGTTGCACGAGGTCCGTGGGCCGGTCCGGCCCCCACCAGTCCCCCAGCAGCTCGGCGAGCGACTCCTCGCGCGCCTTCGCCAGCCTGACCGCCACGTCGAGTCCCGCGTCGGTCAGCATCAGCTGCAGCCCCTCGCGGCGCGCGAGGCGGCGCTCCTCGACCTGGCGGGACGCCTCGGTGATGGCCCGCAGGGGTACGGGCGTGGTCTCGGCGAGCCGGGCCGGTTCCACGGTCCCGTGGCGGCGGATCCGCAGCAGCAGCCAGCTCGCGGCCGGCAGCAGATCGAGCCCGGCCTTCGCCGTGATCTTCTCGTAGACCGCCTTGCGTCCCTCGCGTGATCCGAGCACGGACAGCGCGCGGGCGCACTCGTCGTACGAGGACCGCTCCACCGGGTTCGAGGCCAGGGTCTGGCTGGTGTCGGGGGCGGTGACCGAGCCGCGCAGCTTGTCCTCCTTGAGGAACCAGGCGACGACGAAGGCGACGAGGACCACGGGCGCCGCGTAGAGGAAGACGTCGGTGATGGAGGTGGCGTAGGCGTGCAGGACCGACGGCCTCAGTTCGGCCGGGAGCGCGGAGATGGCGCGCGGGTCGGCCGCGATCTGGTCGGGTCCGGTCCCCGGCGGCAGGGCCTGGCCGGCGAGCGCGTCGTCGAGCTTGGTGGTGAGCCGGTTGGTGAAGACGGTGCCGAAGACGGCTACGCCGAAGGAGGCTCCGATGGACCGGAAGAAGGTCGCGCCGGAGGTGGCGACGCCGAGGTCCTGGTACGAGACGGCGTTCTGCACGACGAGGACGAGGACCTGCATGACCAGGCCGAGTCCCGCGCCGAACACGAAGAAGTAGAAGCTCATCTCCCAGGTGGAGCTGGTCTCCTTCAGTTCGTTGAGCAGCAGCAGTCCGATGCCGGTGATGGCGGTGCCGGCGATCGGGAAGACCTTCCAGCGGCCGGTGCGGGAGACGATCTGGCCGGAGGCGGTCGAGGTGATGAGCATGCCGAGGACCATGGGCAGCATGTGGACGCCGGACATGGTCGGGGTGACGCCCTGGACGACCTGGAGGAAGGTCGGCAGATAGGTCATCGCGCCGAACATCGCGAAGCCCACGACGAAGCTGATGACCGAGACGAGGGTGAAGGTCCGGATCCGGAAGAGCTTCAGCGGCAGGACGGGCTCGGCCGCGCGCTTCTCGACGTACACGAACCACACCAGGAGCACGGCGCCGAGGACGGCGAGCCCGATGATCTGCGGGGAGCTCCAGTCCCAGGTGGTGCCGCCGAGGGAGGCCACGAGGACGAGGCAGGTGGCGACCGAGGCGATGAGGAAGGTGCCGAGGTAGTCGATGGTGTGCCGGGTGGAGCGGACCGGGATGTGGAGCACGGCGGCGATGACGAAGAGGGCGACGACGCCGATGGGCAGGTTGATGTAGAAGACCCAGCGCCAGGAGAGGTGCTCGGTGAACAGTCCGCCGAGCAGCGGCCCGAGGACGCTGGTGGCCCCGAAGACGGCGCCGAACAGCCCTTGGTACTTCCCGCGCTCCCGGGGTGAGACGAGGTCGCCGACGATGGCCATCGACAGGACCATGAGACCGCCGCCGCCGAGGCCCTGGAGGGCGCGGAAGGCGATGAGCTGCGGCATGTTCTGCGCGATGCCGCAGAGGGCCGAGCCGACGAGGAAGATGACGATGGCGGCCTGGAAGAGCTTCTTGCGGCCGAACTGGTCGCCGAGCTTGCCCCACAGCGGGGTTCCCGCCGTGGAGGCGAGCATGTAGGCGGTGACGACCCAGGAGAGGTGCTCCATGCCGCCGAGCTCGCTGACGATGGTCGGCAGGGCGGTGGAGACGATGGTCTGGTCGAGTGCGGCGAGCAGCATGCCGAGCAGCAGCGCACCGATCGCGACGATGACGCTTCGGTGGCTCTGCCCCTCTCCCGGCGCGGGGTCGCCGCCGACGTCCGGCGTGCGTACTTCCTGGGCCATGGGCATCTCCGGGGCGTGTCCTCGGGGGCAGTACCTCTCCATCCTGATCGTTATGTCCGTTTACGTCCTGCCGAGGGGGCCGTGGTTCACCTGACCGACGGGGGTGGCCTGCATAATCGCTCGCAGTTGGAATGGGGAGGGGACCCACGATGGTCGGACAGGTCTGTCCTGCATGCGGTGTGGAGAGAAGACCGGGCTGCGCCTGCGTCCAGGCGGAGGTCGCCGCGGCGGAGGACTTCGATCCGTTGCGCATACGGCCGTACGTGACGCTGGACGCGCCGGAGCCGGGTACGTACGAGGCGCCGGAGGCTCCACCCGTACCGCCGGCCGTGCCCGCGCGCGGCCCGGCGCAGCCGGCCGGGGATGCCGCCGAGACGATGCCGCTGTTGCTGCCCGAGGTCGCGCACGGCGTCGGAGCCGGGCCGCAGCGGCCGGACTCCGCCGACGACGACGACCCTGACGACGCGTACGACGGTTTCGACGGATACAGCGGGTACAGCGGGTACGACGAGCCCGAGCCGCGCCCTGCCACGCGCCGGCGCGGCGCGCTCGTGGCGCTCGCGGCGGCGGTCGCGGTGGCCGTCATCGGCACCGCGACCGTCGCGACGGGGCTGCTGGGCGACGACGACGGAGGGACGGACGACCGGGCGGCCGTACCCACGGTCAGCACGAGCGCATCGGAGAACGTCGCCGTCTCCGAGGAGCCGTCCGCGACGCCGTCCACCTCGGCCTCCGCGTCCGCCTCCGCGTCGGCCTCGCCCTCCGCCTCGGCCTCCCCCTCGCCCTCCGCCGTCCGGACCGCGCGGGCCACCACCGCGCCCGCCGCACCGCCGTCCCCCTCGGCCACCCGGACCACCTCCTCCCCCGCCCCGTCGACCGGTCCGGACGGTCCAGATCCCACCCTCCGCTACGGGGACTCCGGGGCCGAGGTCGAGGAGCTGCAGCGGCGCCTCATCCACGTGCGGGCCTACGACGGCCCGATCGACGGCGCGTACACCCGGCAGGTGCGCCGGGCGGTCGAGAGGTTCCAGTCGTGGCAGTACATCCGGGAGGACGAGGAGGGCGTGTACGGGCCGGAGACCCGGCGGGCCCTGGAGGCGCAGACCCCCGACTAGGACCTGTCGGACGGGACTGTCGGCACACGCCCCGGGTCCGCCGGAGTCCGGGATACGGGACGGACTGGCGGAGACGGCCCCCCGTTTTGTATCGTGGAGGAACAAAGTGGCCCCGCCCGCACTCCCTGACCGGCGGGCGGGACCGCTCTGTTCTCCTCCCACCCCTCTGGAGACCGTCGATGCCCGCCATCACCCCGGCAACGCTCACGACCCGCGCCCTCCTTCTGGACATGGACGGCACCCTCGTCAACTCGGACGCCGTCGTCGAGCGCTGTTGGCACCGCTGGGCCGTCCGGCACGGACTGGACCCCGAGCAGGTGCTCACGGTGGTGCACGGCCGCCAGGGGTACGCGACGATGGCCGTCCTCCTCCCGGACCGGCCCATGGAGCAGAACCACGCGGACAACCGGGTGCTGCTGGCGGAGGAGACCGCCGACCTCGACGGCGTCGTGCCCGTCCCCGGCGCCCCGGCCTTCATGGCCGCCGTCGAGGGTCTTCCGCACGCCCTGGTGACCTCGGCCGACGAGGCCCTCGCCCAGGCCCGGATGGGCGCGGCGGGGCTGCGGATGCCAGAGACCCGGGTCACGGCGGAACGGGTCGGCGCGAGCAAGCCGGACCCCGAAGGCTTCCTCAAGGGCGCGGCGGAACTGGGCTTCGACCCGGCCGACTGCGTGGTCTTCGAGGACTCCGAGGCCGGCATCCAGGCGGGGCGCGCGGCGGGCATGCGCGTGATCGGCGTGGGCCCGAGGGCGACGGCCTTCGCCCCGGACGTCCACGTCATGGACCTCACGGCGCTGAAGGTCGAGCCCTGCCCGGACGGCATACGTCTCACCTTCCCGGCCTGACGCCCCCGGCCGGCCGGACCCCCTCGCCACCACCCACCGGCGGCAGCCGGAGCACCACCCGACGGAACCGCCCCCGCGCAGCCACCCACCCCCGGTCGGCCGCCCGCCCTCGCTCAGCCGCCCGCCCCCGGCCGACCGCCCGCCCCCGCGCAGCCACCAACCCCCGGTCGCCCACCCACCCCCGCTCGGCCGCCCGCCCTCGCTCAGCCGCCCGCCCCCGGCCGACCGCCCGCCGCGGGCTCCCGCGACAGCGCGCCCCTCGCCACCAGCTCCAGGACCGCCGCCACCGCCACCGCCTGGACCACGAGCAGCGCCACCAGCACGAACAGCTGCACCGCTCCCGCCTCCCACGGTGACGCCCCGCCCAGCAGCATCCCCACGAACGCGCCCGGCAGCGTGACGAGTCCGACCGTCCGCGTCTGGTCGAGGCCGGGGAGCAGCGCGTCCGACGCCGCTCGTCGCGCCACCTCCAGACGCGCCTCCCGCTCGGCCAGGCCGAGGGCGAGCCCCGCCTCCACCTCGCCCCGCCGGGTCTCCAGCTCGTCGAGCGCGCGCCGTCCGGCCAGCACGGTGGCGGTCAGCGCGCCGCCGATGAGGATGCCGGTCACCGGGATGAGCGCCACGCCCCGCACGGGTACGAGCCCGGTGAGCACGAGCGTCCCGACGACCGGCACCACGCCCGCCGCGATCGGTACGCCGGCCCACCACCAGCCGCGCCCCGGGGAGGGCACCACCCGCCGCCCGGCCGTCCACACGGCCACCGCGTACATCAGCAGCAGGAACGTCAGCAGCAGCGGCAGGTGCCGCATCACCCAGCCGATCACGAGCGACACCGCGATCAGCTGGACCGCCGCGCGGCCACCGGCGACCAGTGTGTCGCGGGCACGTCCGAGCCGGGCGAGCGCGACGACGCCCGCGGCCGTGGCCAGCAGAACGGCGAGAACCACCGCAAAGGTGACGTTCACTTCCAGAAGCACACGCCAACCCTAGGGCCGGAAAACGGAACTGTCGTTCCGTCATACCCCTTGATGTGACGTGCCCATGTCGCCACTCTGTTACCTGGCGCACCCCTCAGCGAAACCTCGCGCCGCCACGATGACCGGGCCGCCGGGCACCCGCCCGGGGACGCCACGGTCAAGGTCCCCCCACAACAAGGGAGTTCGTATGCCCGCCGCCAACGCCGCCAACGTCTACGCGCGTCGAATAGCCCGTCGCGCGACCGTACTCGCCGCCACCGCCGCCCTCTCGGTCACGGGCCTCCTCGCCACCGCGCCCACCGCGCAGGCAGCCATGCCGACCCCGGTCAGCGCGGCCACCGCCCGTACGTACCTCGCCTCGCTCACGGTGAAGGCGGAAGGTTCCTCCACCGGCTACAGCCGCGACCTCTTCCCGCACTGGATCACCCAGTCCGGCGCCTGCAACACCCGTGAGGTCGTCCTCAAGCGCGACGGCGTGAACGTCGTCCAGGACTCCAGCTGCGCCGCCGTCAGCGGCAGCTGGTACTCCGAGTACGACGGCGCCACCTGGACGGTCGCCTCCGACCTCGACATCGACCACGTCGTGGCCCTCGCCGAGGCGTGGCGCTCCGGCGCCAACTCCTGGACGACGGCCAAGCGCCAGCAGTTCGCCAACGACCTGACCCGCCCGCAGCTCATCGCGGTGACGGACAACGTCAACCAGGCCAAGAGCGACCTCGACCCGGCGGAGTGGCTGCCGCCGCGCACCGCGTACCGCTGCACGTACGCCCGCGCGTGGGTCCACACGAAGTACTACTGGGGCCTCAGCGTGGACTCGGCCGAGAAGAGCGCCCTGCAGTCGGTCCTGAACGGCTGCTGAGAACGCTTCCGGTGCCCCTCCGTCGTTCCGTACCGTACGGCGGAGCGACGGAGGGGGATCATGATGGCGGCCGGACTCAGACTCGGACCACTGCTGCGGTACGTCGACGGGGTGAAGGGCGACTCCGCGACGATCTGGATCGAGGCGGACCGCCCGTGCACGGCTGAGGCCCGGTGCGCGTCCGGCGCGGGCGGCACGACCCGTACCTTCCAGATCGCCGGCCACCACTACGCCCTGATCCCGGTGACGGGCCTGACGCCCGGCACGACGACGGAGTACGAGATACGGCTCGACGGCCGCCCGGTCTGGCCGCTGCCCGACTCCCGTTTCCCGCCCGGCACCCTGCGCGTCCCGGCGCCCGGCGACGGGATCGTCGTGGCGTTCGGCTCGTGCCGCTGGGCGGCCAAGCCCGCGCGGGGCCACGACCCGGTCGGCCCCGACGCCCTCGACACGCTCGCGACGCGCCTGGCGGGTGACGCGGAAGCCGAACGCCCCGACGCGCTCCTGCTGTTGGGCGATCAGGTGTACGCCGACGAGACCTCGGCCGACACCCGCCGATGGCTCGCCGCCCGCCGGGATCCACGCGACCCTCCCGGCGCGGAGGTCGGGGACTACGAGGAGTACACCCGGCTCTACGACGAGTCCTGGGGGGACCCCGAAGTCCGCTGGCTCCTCTCCACCGTCCCGAGCTGCATGATCTTCGACGATCACGACGTCATCGACGACTGGAACACGAGCGCGGCCTGGCTGCGGCGGATGCGCGCCACGCCCTGGTGGAATGAGCGGGTGCTCAGCGGGCTGATGTCGTACTGGGTGTACCAGCACCTCGGCAACCTCTCTCCGGCCGAGCTGGCCGCCGACGCCTTGTACGCCGAGGTGTGCGCCGTGCCCGACGGCACCGAGGCGCTGCGGCGGTTCGTCGCGGCGGCGGACGCCGATCCGGCGCGGGTGCGCTGGAGCTACCGGAGGGACTTCGGCCGGACCCGTCTGCTGATGATCGACACCCGGGCGGCGCGCGTGCTGCGGGAGGACGGCCGGGCGATGCTGGACCCGGCGGAGGCGGCCTGGGTACGGGAACAGGCGCTGACGGGCCGCGGCTCGTACGACCATCTCCTCGTGGGCACCTCGCTGCCCTGGCTGCTGCCGCCGCTGATCCATGACGCGGAGACCTGGAACGCGGCGCTGTGCCGGGGTGAGCGCGGCGGACCGGGCGGGCGGTGGGCACGGTTCGCGGAGGGTCTGCGGCAGCGCGCCGACCTGGAGCACTGGGCGGCGTTCCCGTCGTCGTTCGAGGCACTGACGGGCCTGCTGGCGGAGGCGGGCAGCGGCCCGGGGGCGCCGGCGACGGTGTGCGTCCTGTCGGGGGACGTCCACCACGCGTACGTGGCGGAGCCGCGGTGGCCGGCGGGGGAACCGCAGGCGCGGGTGACCCAGTTGACCTGCTCCCCGCTCCACAACGCGATCCCGCGCGCGGTGCGCCTCGGCTTCCGCTTCGGCTGGAGCCGGACGGGCCGGCTCCTTGGCCGGGCCCTCGCGCGCCACGCCCGCGCCGACCGCGCCCCGGTCAGCTGGCGCAGGACGGGCGGGCCCTGGTTCGGCAATCAGTTGATGACCCTCAGCCTGCGGGGCCGGTCGGCCCGTCTGACGCTGGTGCAGGCCCGCCGGGGCGGCCGACTGGTGACGGTCGACGAGCGGACCCTCAGCGAGGGGTGATCCCGGTCGAGCGGCCCGCCGACGGCTCTGCGGCGACGGCCCGTGGACACCGACGGACATCCCGCCTGCTCGCCAACCGCCGCGCCCACCACGGTTGTTGACGTCTGCGCGCGTGACGTGACGCTCGCCACAGATCGCCGTCCAGTCGAATGTTGAACTTGCAAGTATTACTGAGGGGTGCCTAACCTGACGGCCTCATCGGTTCCGTCCCCCACGTTCCGCCTCCCCGGAGGCGGACACGACCGAAGGAGTCCCGCCCCCATGAACAACCTGGTGAACCGCCTCGACCAGGCCCAGCCGTACGCGCTCGGCCTGTTCCGCGTCGTCATAGGTCTGCTCTTCGCCTGCCACGGCGCCGCCTCGCTCTTCGGCGTCCTCGGCGGTGCGATGGGCGGTGGCACCGTGCCCACCGGCGCGTGGCCGGGCTGGTACGCGGCCGTGATCCAGCTCGTCGCGGGTGGACTGGTGCTGGCCGGCCTGGGCACTCGTACCGCCGCGTTCCTCGCCTCCGGATCGATGGCGTACGCGTACTTCAAGGTCCACCAGCCCGAGGCCCTGTTCCCGCTCCAGAACAGCGGCGAGTCCGCGGCGCTGTTCTGCTGGGCGTTCCTGCTGATCGTCTTCACCGGCCCGGGCGCGTTCGCGCTCGACCGGCTCTTCGGGGCCCGCGGCTCCGGCGCCGAGCAGGGCGAGAAGCAGGGCGCGCCGGTCGCCGCGTGACGCCCGCGCTCCCCGCGACAGCACGCGGCGGAGCGCCACAGGGTGCCACGAGGCGCCGCCGGGCAGGGGCCGGAAGACCGCACAGGGCGGTTTCCGGCCCCTGCCCCGTTTTCGAGCCCGCCCCCCGCGTAGGCTCTGGCGCTGTGAACGTGCTCGACAGCATGGGGTCACTGAGGTCGTTGACCGCGGGCCCGTGGATCTACGCGGCGGTGGCCACGTCGGTGCTTCTCGACGTCTTCCTGCCGGTGCTGCCGAGCGGGGTCCTGGTGATCACGGCGGCGACGGCGGCGGCGACCGCCACGGCGGCCTCGCCGGACGTCCCGTCCGTCCTTCCCCTCCTCCTCTGCGCGGCCACGGCCTCGGTCCTCGGCGACTTCGTCGCGTACCGGCTGGCCTGGCGCGGCGGGCCCCGGCTGGACCGGGCGATCGCCCGGTCACGCCGGCTGACCGTCGCGCAGGAACGTCTCGGCGCGGCGCTGGCGCGGGGCGGAGGGCTGCTCGTGGTGATCGCGCGGTTCGCCCCCGCGGGCCGCTCGGTGGTGTCGCTGGGCGCGGGCGCGGCCCGGCGCCGGATCGTGGAGTTCCTGCCGTGGTCGGCGCTCGCGGGCGTGGCCTGGGCGGGTTACAGCGTGGCGCTCGGCTGGTTCGGCGGGCTGTGGCTGGGCGCGACCTGGATCGGCGCGGGGGTGTCGATCCTCGCGCTGTTCCTCGCGGGGGCGCTGGCCGCCTATGTCATACGGCGTCCGGCTGCGGCTCCCGCGCCGGCTTCCTGAGCCCGCGCACCTCCAGGCCGTCGAGGAGCCGCGCGGTCGCCGCGGCGATCTCGTCCACGGCCTCCTCGAACACCTCGCGGTTGTGCGCGGCGGGGTGGTGGAAGCCGGAGACCTTGCGTACGTACTGCAGGGCGGCGGCGCGGATGTCGTCCTCGGTGGCCTCTTCGGGCAAGACGGGCGGTCGGAGGGTCTTGATGCTGCGGCACATGTCTCCAGTGTGGCGCGCGCCACCGACAACGTCAGCCTCCGAGGCCGCGCCTGCTCCGTGCGTTGATCTCCGCGGCGCGCGCCCGCAGCTCCCTCATGGGCGTGGCGAGCTGTACGTTCCCGGGCTCGGCCTCCCACTCGCGGCCGCCGTTGACGGGCCGGATCAGAAACCGGCCGGCCACGCTGTCCACGTAGAAGCCGACCAGTCCGGTGGCGGTGTCGCGTACGAGGTCGCCGACCTCGGGCAAAGGCTGCACGAATCCCCTCCGTCCGGAATCCCAGATCTCTAGAGATACACCCAGAGAAACCCGGCGCCTCCCCCCTGTCAACGTATCTCTAGAGATGTCCCCCGATGGATGGATCGACCGCACGGGTCGGCGCACACGTGTGCCTCTCCTCCTCCGGGCGCGCCGTAGGGTGTCCCGCAGACGAAGGGAGTGGTGCACCCATGACTGACCAGGACAGCGGTCGTCGGCCCAAGTACCAGCGCATCGCCGACGAGTTGAGAACCGCCATCCAGTCAGGCGTCTTCGCCCCCGGCGACCGGCTCCCCGGCGAGAACGATCTGATGACCACGTACGACGTGGCCCGGATGACGGCCCGCCAGGCCCTGTCGGTGCTGCGCAACGAGGGCCTGGCCGAGGCCCGCCGGGGTGCCGGGGTCTTCGTCCGCTCCTTCCGCCCGCTCCGCCGCCGGGGCATCCCCCGGCTCGCGCAGGACCACTGGGGCACCGGCCGCTCGGTCTGGTCGGCGGACATTGACGACCGGGCGCTGGTCGTGGACCAGATCGAGGTCGGCGAGGCGGCGGCGAGCGCACGGGTCGCCGGAGCTCTGGGGCTGCCGCCGGACTCCCCGGTCTGCGTCCGCAGCCGCCGTTTCGTCCTGGACGACAAGCCGGTCCTGCTCTCGGTCTCGTACCTCCCGGCCTCCCTCGCCCAGGGCACACCGATCGCTGAGCCGGACACGGGCCCCGGCGGCACCTACGCCCGGCTGACCGAGCTCGGCCACCAGCCGGTCCACTTCCGCGAGGAGATCCGCTGCCGGATGCCCACGTCGGAGGAGTCGGCCCGGCTCGCCCTGGAGTTCGGGACTCCGGTGATCCTGATCGGCCGTACGGCCTTCACCAAGAAGGGGGTCGCGGTGGAGCTCAACGAGATGACGCTGGACTCGTCGTCGTACGTCCTGGAGTACGACTTCGACGCGTGACGGCGAAGAGGCGCCCGGGCGCGGCGTACGCGACCTCGCCCCCGAACGTCCCCGCCGCGCGCTCCACCGCGGCGGCCGGTTCGGTCCCGGGCCCCACGTGCGTCACGACCAGCCGGCCGACACCGGCCTCGGCGGCGGTACGCCCCGCCTGCTCGGCGGAGTGGTGACCGGGACCCGCCCCGTCGGCCTCGCAGACGAACAGATCGCAGTCCCGGGCGAGTTCGGTGAGCGACGGGCAGGGCTCGCAGTCGCCGGAGTACGCGATCCGGCGCCCTTCCGCGTCCTCGATCCGCAGCCCGAAGGCGGGCATTCCCCCGTGCTCGACGGCCCGACTGCGCAGACCCAACCCGCCGATCCGCACCTCGTGCCCGTCGTACAACTCCGCGAAGGCGAAGGCGGCTTCGACGGGACTTCGCTCCGGCCCGTTGGTCAGGAACCCGGCGAGCCGGTCGGCGGTCCCGGGCGGCCCGTAGAGGGGCAGGGGCGCGGCGCGCCGGACGTCGGCGTAGAGAAGGCCGTAGTAGGCGGTGAGCAGATCGGCGCTGTGGTCCGCGTGGAGATGCGAGATCCACACCGCGTCGACCTCGCCGAGCCCGGCGTACCGCTGCAGCTCACCGAGCGCCCCGCTCCCTGCGTCCACCCAGACCCGGACGCCGCCACCCTCGACGAGATACCCGGAACAGGGGTTCCCGGGCCGGGGATACGGCGTGGCGGATCCGAGCACGGCGACCCGCAAGCCCCCCTCGTCGGCCCCATCGGACCGGGACTCCGCTACGCCGCGCCCCTGCGGCACGGTCCGGACGCCGAGGGCGTCCGACCGCTCGATCCGCCGGCCGCCGGCCCCGTGCGGAGTTCTGCCCACGCCCTTGGCTCCGGTCACCGGAGCGCCCCCCACCTGTCCATGCCCAGGAGTAGACCGCCCGCGCGCGTTCGGGGTCAACTCCCGCTCCTCGCCGTCTGGATCTCCAGCGCCCAGGGGAACGTCACGGAGGCGCGTCGGGGCCTTGTGTGACGGTCGTGAAGATCACCGGGGTCGTGATCACCGGTTCGACCGGCCCCCTATGCTGCCGTGAGCATTTCAAGATCTCGTGCAGCAGAACCAACGGGGACATGAACAAGTACACAGTGATGGCCACCGGCCTCGTCCTGTCGCTCGGGCTGGTCGCAGGCTGCGGCTCGTCCGAAGGCGACAACTCCGCCGCCCAGCCGAAGGACGGCCCCTCGGCGGCCCAGGCCCGGGACCGCGCGAAGTCCGAGGGACCCGCATACACCGGGCCGGCCGTACCCGGTCTCGCCGCCGAGCCCGCGTGGAGTCTGGCGCCCTCCGACGCCATCGATCTCGGTGACACCTTCCTGTTCGTCAAGGACGCCCAGGGCGCGTACGCCCTCGGCCACGGGTGGAAGTGGGAGCCGATCGACGGCTCCGTCGGCGTCCTCCACTCCACCGACGAACCCGAGCCGGCCACCCTGGAGTTCCGGGACGTGAAGACGGGCCAGGTGCGCAGGACCCTCAAGGTGACGACGGACCGCGTGGCTGCCACGACCTGGCACAACGGCGTCCGGGCGGTCGCGGTGTTCGCCGGCGCCACGACGGAGTCGGACGGCCTGAGCGCGGAGAAGTCCACCACCACCGTCACCGTCTACGGCAGTGACGGCGCGGAGCTGGGCAGGGCCACGGCCGACGGCGACGCCTTCCACGTCCACGAGGGCCACATCATCGAGCAGGACGGGGACGCCGGCCTGAAGCTCACACCCATCGACGGCGGCGCGGCACACAAGGTCACCTGCACCGGACAGCTGGCGTCCTGCGGCTTCGACCCGCGCACCGACGAGATCGACGGCGGTCAGGCCCACGCCCCCTTGATCACGGGCACGTACGCCTTCCACGTGGAGAACGCGTCCACGTACGAGTCGGACCCCGAACAGCTCGTCATGACGGACCTCACCACCGGCAAGAAGGCATGGAGCACCGCGGACGTCACCCCGCCGGCGGGCGTGGAGCTCGACGAGGACGGCAAGCGCACCAGCGGTGCGCTGCGGGTCCTCGACGTACGCGACGGCCGTGTCCTCACCGCCTGGGGGGCGGGCGCGCTCTCTCCCGACACCTGGGTGACGGCGACGTACGACCTCGCGAGCGGCAAGCAGGTCGGCGGCTCGTCGACGTACTCGTACGAGGACGAACCCGCCGACACGATCGACACCGAGGGCTCCTCCGTCTTCACCCCCGACCGCACCCTGGCCGCCGCCCGGACGAAGCGGGGCACCGCCGTCTGGCAGCCCGCCGACGGCACGGAGGTCTGGGTGCAGAAGGACGACGAGAAGAAGCTCGAGCCCCTGCGCTTCTCCCCGACCGGCGTCCTCTACGGCACCACGGACGGCGACGGCTCAGGCGGAAGCGTCCACCTGGCGGTCGACGGCCGCACCAAGAAGGTACTGGCCAAGAGCCTGCCCGAGGAGAACATCCCGCTCTTCACGCAGCCGTCGGGGTTCGGCTACATGAGCACGGAGAAGGGCTTCTTCGTCTTCCCGACCCAGGGCTGACCGAGGACCGCGCGGGGACCGGGGGACCGCCGCCGTGCAGGGTCCCCGCAACGAGTCGCTGCGGGGGCCGCTCGGTCTGCCACGGTGCCTCTACGTCTCGGACGGCCCCGGGTCGTTCGGAGGGATCGCAGGCCGGTCTTTCAGCGCCAGGTACGCGCGTTCCACCTCGCCCAGGTACTGCTCCAGACGGAAGCGAACCTCCTCGATGGGCCTTCCGTCGTGGCCCGGGTACATCAGGTCGGACCAGACGACGGTCCCGCCCCGGAGCCGAACCCGAACGGTGAGCGTGTCCGGCCCTGGTTCGGGCTGTTCCTGGTGCGCCACCTCCACCACGCGCGGCGCATCGGTCGGGTGGAGGGGCCCGCCCGGGCGGAGCAGCCACCTCGGATCGAGGCCGGCCATCCTGCTGTCACTGCGCGCGACCACGTCGAGGCCGTCGACGAAGAGGTACGTGTGCACGGCACCACACACCGGCGGCCCGGGACACGCGCTGATGAGCAGCGTGCTCACCGCGCCATCGCTCCGCCCGCCGGACACGGCGGGCACGGCGGGCACGGCGTCCCTCAGCTCGCGCGGGGACCTACGCGCCATGTTCCTGATGTGACGTCACGGGCCGAGCGTATCGGCACGCCGCACCGACGCGGGCCCGCGGACGACGGCTGCTCCGCACGTGGGCCGACCATCCGCCGGGCAGCAGTTCCGCGACCGGCCGTCCCCGTCGTCGTCGCCGGCCCGCTGGATCGGCGGAGCAGCCGCTGTCGACTCCCGGCCCGTCATGAGCCACCGTGAACGGACGATGGGCCGCACGCGCCGCGCGGGCGCGGCGGGTTCCTTGGTGAGGTGGAGACAAGCGGTCCCGGTGGGGTCCGGGCCTGCCCGCTCGTCACCATCCGATCTGCGGCTCGCCCAGGACCTCACTGCCGATGTGTGCTGCGAGTTTCCGGGCCCGGGCCAGGTCACCGAACTTGCCCACGTGCACGAAGACGGTGTGATGTTCGGTCCAGTCGCCCCACTGGGCGTCTTCGGCGTGGAACACGATCTGGACTCCGTCGTAGTTCGCCGACGCGTAGTGATCCGATTCCGGCTCATCCGGCCACATGCCAGGCCAGGCGATGGCGGCCATTCCCTGGCCGAGAGCCTTCACGAAGCGCTCCTCCACGTCCCCTCTCGGGACGTCCACCAAGATGTACAGGGGGAGGTGCTGCTCCAGTGTCGCGTCGTCCGTCGCCGCAACGTCGAGGTCGAACCACACGGACTCCCCCGCCGAATCAGTGCGCCTCTCCGCACAGTCGAAGTTCGCCTCAGGCAGGATCGACGCCATCTGCCGAAGCTCTGCGACCGTCCCTAGTTCGGCGAAGAGCCCTACCTCGTTGTCCTGGTCCGCCAGGAGCATGCGCAAGCGCATGGCCTGCGTGTACGCCGTTGCCGCGTCGACGGTCCGGAGAACGGGATATGCCGTGGAATCACCCATGGCCGCACCGTCACATGTGCCCACAAGCCTCCGCCACCGTATTACCGCGCTGCCCGACTGCTTGCGCCCGTGAGCGTCCTGCCCGTCCAGAGCGCCGGCCGGGCGGCGCTGTCACGGGTCGTGTCGTAGACGCTCGTCACCTCATTCACCGGCCTCGGAAGCCCATGCATGTATGGGCTCTCTTCGGTGCCGCTGTCAGGCGGTCGGTCCGGTGCGCGGGGTTCGAGACTCACCTGTGACCTGCGGAAAGATCCCCGACGGGGTTACCGCGGGTTCTGTCGCCGCACACACAGGATCGTCACCGAACCGACATACCGAACGGTCGGAAACCCTCTTACGCGGGAGGCATACCCATGAGTAACGTACGCGGACCACCAGCGCCATCCGCCCGTCCCCGGGGCGGCAAGGAGCATGATCGATGTCGTACCACCGGCCTTTCCCCGGCCCACCGCCCGTACCGCAGAACCGGAATGCCGGGCGGCACCGCCAAGAGGCGGCGTCGCAGTCCTGGGAGGGTGGATCGCCGTCCTGGGACACCGATCCACAGGCAGCCCGCGACTCGTCCCCGCGAGCGTGGGACTCCTCGCCGCAGGGCTGGGACTCCGCGCAGCAGGGCTGGGACTCCTCGCCGCAGGGCTGGGACTCCGCGCAGCAGCCCTGGGACGCGTCCCCGCAGCCGCCCGCCGCCAATGACGATCGTGACGATCTGCACCGGCTCGGATCGGCCTACCGCAGGCTCCGCCGCGTCGCCACCTTCACCGCGCTCGGCTACTTCGTCATCTTCCTTTTCCTGTCCGGCTACGCCCCCTCGATGATGACCAGCAACGTCACCGGTGGTCTCACCACCGGTCTGGTGCTGGGCCTCCTCCAGCTGCCCGTGGCGCTGGCCGCGATCGCGCTGTACGAGCGGATCGCACGCAAGCGCGTCGACCCGCTCGCCGCGGCGATCCGCGAACGCGCCGAGCGGGCGGCCGCGGCGGCCGCGCCCCGTACGGAACGCCAGAGCCGCTCCGGACGTCCCACGTGGCAGCAGCCCACCGGAGGTGCGCGCGCATGACCAGCTTCAGCTCCGGGGCCCAGACCATGTCGCTGATGGCGTTCATCGCGGTCATCACCGTCACGCTGCTGCTGTGCGTGATGACCGGCCCCGACCGTGACGACCTGGGCGAGTTCTACACCGGCTACCGCTCGCTCTCCCCCGTGCAGAGCGGCCTCGCGATCGCCGGCGACTACGTCTCCGCCGGCACCGTGCTCGGCACCATCGGCATCATCGCGCTCGTCGGCTACGACGGCGTCACGCTCGCCCTGAGCACCGTGCTGTCACTGGTCCTGATGATGTTCCTGCTCGCCGAACCGCTGCGTAACGCCGGCCGGTTCACGATCGGCGACGTCTTCACCCGGCGTCTCCCCGGCCCCGCCGTGCGGATCACCACGGCCGCGGTCACCCTGACCGCACTGCTGCCGCTGGTGATCTTCCAGCTCGCGGGCGCCGGCGATCTCCTCTCCGTCGTCCTCGGCTTCGACGCCGACGGCTTCAAGACCGGCGCGATCGTGTTCCTGGGCCTGCTGATGATCGCGTACGCGGCGATCGGCGGCATGAAGGGCACCGCCTTCATCCAGATCGTCAAGACCGTCGTCCTGCTCGGCGCGTCCCTCGCGATCGCCGCGCTCATCCTCAACCGCTTCGACTTCAGCCTGCCCTCCCTGCTGGACGCCGCCAAGCGCGGCAGCGGGGCGGGAGACGCCTATCTCGCCTCCGGCCTGCAGTTCGGCGGCAACGAACTCGACATGATCAGCACTCAGTTGACCGTCGTGCTCGGCGCCGCGGTGCTGCCGCAGATCACCATGCGCATGTTCACCGCGCGCAGCGCGGCAGCGGTGCGGCGCTCGATGTCCTGGGCCGTGTCGACCGTCGTCGTGACCTGTCTGCTGATCGCCGTCATCGGCTTCGGCGCGGCGGCGATCGTCGGCCACAAGGGGATCGTCGCCGGCGACCCGCAGGGCAAGACTGCGTTCCTCATGGTCAGCCAGGCCGTCATGGGCACGGACCAGACGACCGTCGAGACACTGCTGTTCACGGCCGTGGCGACAGCCATCTTCCTCACCCTGCTGGCCTCGGTCGCCGGGATCACCCTCGCCTGCGCCAACACCCTGGCGCACGACCTCATCACGCACGGGCTGCGCCGCAAGGCGCGACTGAAGGGCTCCGCGGAGATGGCCATCGCCCGGACCGCCGCGGCGGTCGTCGGGCTCGTGGCGATCGCGATCGCCGCCGGCGCACGGCATCTGAACCTTCAGGCACTGCTCACCCTGTCGTTCTGCATCGGCGCGTCCGCGGTCGCACCGGCCCTCATCTACAGCCTCTTCTGGCGCCGCTACTCCCGTACGGGACTGCTCTGCACCCTCATCGTGGGCAGCGCCTCCGCGTTCATCCTCATGACCGGCAGCAACCTGGTGTCCGGATCGCCTCAGGCGATCTTCCCGGACAAGGACTTCAACTGGTTCCCGTTCACCACGTCGGGCATCCTCTCGGCCCCCCTGGGCTTCCTCGCGGGCTGGCTCGGCACGGTGCTCCGCGAAGGCGACCCGACCGACCAGCGCATGCGGTACGAAGCGGTGGAGGAGACGATCCTGGCCGGCACACCCGCGGCGAACAGCGCCTCCGCGTCCTGACGCGCACGCCTCGACGAAAGGGCGCCCGACCCGATGTTCCAGGCCGGGCGCCCTTTCGGCTGTCCGGAGGTGTTCAGGGCCTCCCCTTCGGTGCCTAGTCGGCGGCGTCCCACGCCGCCCGCACCCAGGCCAGCTGCACGTCGCTCATCAAGGGGTCGAACCCTTCCGGGAACATCAGCATCTGCGGCTGCGGCCACATGTTCTCGGGCCCGTGCTCGGCGCAGTGCAGGGCGATCAGATGCGCCCCTTCCCCGCAGGACCCGTACAGGTAGGGGCGGTCATGCGCCTGGCAGAAGTACCCGAACGTCCAGCAGTCATCTTCTTCGGCCCGCTCGTAGAAGCTGGGATCGCGAACGATCGTGGTCACCGGCTCCTGCCGGTTGAGCCGGGGGATGGGCCGGGGATCGCACCACAGCAGTCGGGGAGGTATCACGCGCCCATCCTGCCCCAGGCCGACCTGCTCGCATGGTTCGCCCGATGACCCCAACGGAAGCACCCGGCAGGCCCTTCCGAGCCTCTTCGGTCCACGAAAAGGCCATAGTCCATCAGTGAGTCAGCCGGCATGCCGACGCCGAAACGGGCATGTCATGCGCTGAACAGATCCGGATAAGGGCAGGGCTCCAAGGGGTCGCTGGGGCGGTCGGCCCACTTCCACCAGACGTGCTGTCCGGAACAGGCCCAGACCACACGGCAGGTGCGTCTGTCGTCATCGTCCCGTCGACACAGAACGAACGCGCCGGACTTCAGCGGCTTGTCGCGCAGGGGGCAGGTGGGAACTGTTTCGTCTGGCATCACGCGTGCCCGGTGCCGAACGCGCACCAGACGTCACCCCCTCCTCGAGCTTCACCCTCACCTGATGATTGTCGTCGACGTACGCGATGACCTCGCCCTGGATGCGAGCCCCAAGAGCCGGCAGCTCCATCCCGCGAGGCATCGTAATGATCTCGGCCAGTGCCATGGCCTCCGGGAAGCCGTCGAGGAGGACGAAGACCCCGAAACGCTGGCGCCCGCAGACTTCCCCGGTGACTCGGGAGCCGACGGGCAGAGCCTCAACGGTTGCCGCCCAGCTCCGCCGAATTGCATGCGGTGCTGGCACGTCGGTGCCCGTGGGCCACACGTACTCGTCCATGTGCCGATCCTTGCAGCGAGAGAAGCCCGTGACCACTGCCTTGAAAGCCTGGCGCCCTGGGCGACCTCATCTTTACTGGTCACCCGCCACACGGGACACCGAGGCTCACTACGGACATCGGCGCTGTTGGGCACCGTGCTTCCCCGCGGCTGACCGCTCGATCTGGCACGACAGTGGCACGAGCCCTCTTCGTCCCGAAGCAACTTGGGTGGGGACTCCGCCTTGGACCGGTGTGTCTCTCAGCTGCGCCGATGGTCCGCAGACGTTCGCCCTCGTCCGCCGCTGTTCGTCGGCGTTGTCACACAGTTAGACACTCACCGCTAAACGGCCAAACGCGTACAGGGGCCGTTGTCAGTGCCGGCCTTTAGAGTCTCAAGCGCGCGGTCGGCTTCCGGGGGTTCCAGCTCTGAAGCGAATGGTTGCATCCCCGGCCTGTCTGGGGGCGGCCCGGAGAATCGTCCGGGACCTAACCGACGGTCGGGCTTCGTCGATGGCCAGCAGATGACCTGCCAGAGCCGACCGCGCACCATCCCCTCGCGTGGGCATCATCTGACCCGTAGCTCTAGCGCGATCGGTCAGCGGGGGTCATACCGGCCGCTGGGCGGTCCCGGAGGGAGGCTACCGTGCGGGGGCGGTTACTAGGGTTGCGGTACCTGGCTGCTGTACCGCACGATCCAAACGGGGTGACCATGGAACGGCATGTGCTGGAATCGCTGTTGTCCGGTGATGACGAGGCGTCCGTGATAGCTCTGGCCACCCTCCGCAGCGGCGCCACCTACTGGGTGGGAGACCGGGCACAACCCGCAGGCCAGCATGCCGGAGTCTTCAAGCACCGACTTCAGCGCATGCGGATGCACGGACTCGAACCTCGCGGGCTGGAACACGCAGTGCAGCTCGTCCGCGAACATGGCCGGCCCGTGCGCACAGGGATGATCGATTCTGCCGATCGGACATGGACGACCCTGCTCTTCCTCACCGAGGACGGCAGCGCACTAGTGGCCTGCGCCGGCTGGCAGCTGCCGCTGGTTGTCAGGATGCTGAAGTTCATTCACTCCCAGTACGAGGCGGACAACCACGCCTATGTCGAGGTGAGCTACCGCTTCGGCGGCGATGCCCTGCTCGACAGTCACCTGCCGATGCTCGACCTTGTCGACATGCTGGCGAGGGACTACGCGGCTATGGATCCCACGGACCCACGCTTCGCCGGCCTCACGTACGCCCTTCGCGTACTCGCACAGTCCTATGCTGAGCACCCCGACTACCGTGAGCAGTGGCGTCCATAGAGTTTTATCAAGGAGACCCTTGTAGACGTGGAGTCTGCAGCTCGGCAAAGGGTCGGAGTACAGGGCGCTTGAGCACCTGTTCGGAAGATCTCGTATGCGGACGCGTGCTGAGCTGCGGAGGCGCTGACCTGCGGCGCAGCGGTGCTCTGACTCGTGTTCCCCGTGGTTCCCCATCGTCCCCGCCCAATCGGGCACGCAAGGGGCACGGCTACCGGTCGACCGGGCGGGCGATACAGTGCGCGCCGTGGACATACCCACTTGGTTGGTCTGGATCGTTCTCGGTTCGGCCGTCTTCCAGGCACTCGCCCTCGTCCCTGTCATCCGCAGACTGCGCGGACCCGACTCCGCGGTGCGCTCCAAGGCGCGTCTCGACCTGCTGGAGACCATCGGCAGCGTGCTGCTACTCAGCGGCCTGCTGCTGAGTCTCGTGGTGGCGGAATCCTGGTTCTGGCTCACCCTCGCCGGCTTCGCGCTCATGACCGCCGTCTACGCCGTGAAGGGCATTCACCTGCTCCGTGACCGCCGCCGCCCCACGGCCTGATCCGGAAAACAGCCCTAGCCCACCACTCACCCCAACTCCCATCCCGTCTGCCGTCGGCCCCCACGTATGTGGAGCGGGCGTGGTGCTGGGCGTTGAGGTGGAGCGCGCCACTGTACGAACGACCTGGACGCCCGGTGCCGTGTCTGCTCGGCTTGTCCTGGATCGATGGCGGACGGGATGGGGGCTCCCCGCCCAAGCCCCCCACTGGCCGGCACCCGCGTGCGGCGCCCCCGCCATCCCGGAGTCGGAGCGCCCCCGCCGGAGGCATGTCGGTGGCGGAGAGGAACCGCGGGCCGTTGGGGCTCGGCTCATGCCCCTGGGCCTATCCCGTCTTGCAGGGGCGGGCGTCGGCGCAGCGCGCGCGGAGCGGGCCGGAGGCAGGAGCGTCGCGCGGAGCGCAGCCGGGTGCTTGATGAGGTAGAGAAACCTGCAACAGCTCGCCTTGGAGCGGGGCCATCGCACAAGATCGATGTCGCGCAGCGGATGGGGCACTCGTCATGTGTGGGCCGCGCTGATCTATCGGCACCTGGTGAACGGTCGTGACTAGGCGATCGCCGACCACGTCGACGAGCTGATCAGGAAGGTCCGGCCGGCCGAGCCCGACGGGGAATGTGGCACGTAAGTGGCACGACCCCTCTCCCCCGTCGTCCTGGCAGAGGAACGAACAAGGCCCAGGCTCCCGGTTCAGAACCGGTGACCTGGGCCTTTGTCTATCTACTCACTGGTGGGCGCGGACGGTTTCGAACCGCCGACATCTGCTTTGTAAGTTCGCTCGGGTGGGCCCGGCGGTCCTCTCTGCTCGGTACTGCCGTGCCGTTGGTGGCCGTTGGGCACCGTCCGCGTCCAGGCTCGTTGATGTCAGCTGTAGATGTCAGGCTTCTCCCCGACGAAAACCCTGCTGCCGTACAACTCGCTGCTGAACAGACCAATCAGCTGCGCTTGTCGCGCTGAGTTTGGTGAGATCTGACCGTGAGCGAAGCGCTGATAACTGCTGCCTTTACTGCTGCTGCTGCCTTCTCCGCAGCAGGGCTCGCCTCCTGGCTCGCGTTGCGGGGCGTGCGCCACCAGACCAGGACTCAACGCGAGCTGGCTGCAGCCGACCGCGTGGACCGCCGGGAGACCGAGGCTCGCGCGGTCAGGCGGGACGCCTATACGCAGTTCATAGCTGCCGCCATCCGATGTGCTGGCTTGATCCGCGAGGCGAAGGAGGCCCACATCGATGATGAGGAGTATCGAGAGCGCTACTCGGCCGTTCAGCGTGCTCTGTCCGACCTGATCCTCGCTCAGGCCATCGTGAGTGTGGAAGGCCCCGACGAGGTCTCCGCCGCAGCCGCTCATGCACGTCGAAGCCTTGATCGAGAGCTAGAAGCCACGCATGCCCACCGCTCAGGTAGTGGGCCTGCCCAAAGCGTCGTTGATGCTGGGCGCGTGAGGCTTCGGGCGGTGGGCAGTATGTCGAATGCTGCCCGAAGAGCCTTGAACGGCGAAACCGAGCCACCAGCAGCAGCACCCTGCGTGGCCCATTGAGGCGCGCCCGACGTCGTTAAGCCGGGTTATCGGTCTCACCGTCCAGACGGGTCCCCACTAAGACGCCGGCTCCGGCGTGGGGCCCGCCCTCGGGAAGGACCACGAGGGTCCCTCCCGTGAGGTCGTACGGCTCCCAGCTCGTAGACAGTTGTACGGGTCGTCCGTCGGCGAGGAACTCATACACAGCCCGGACGCACAGGTCCCCTTCTGCATACGGCTCCGGAGGCCCCTTGAGTCTCGGGCAACGCAGCAGGTAGAAGCTTTGTCAGACGCGGATCTGGTGAACTGAGTCCACGGGTAGTCCACAGCTTCACCGAGCACCGCCCTTAGAGCTTCATACGGTTCCCCGCATCTGGCACGCCGGACGCTAGGCTCCGCACGGCTTGTGCGCTCAAGAGACGGGCCTGGGATGACGATTGCCGACGATGCTCATGGAGAGGCGTTTGACCGACGTTTTCTCCTCTTATATTTCGCCAACTCCGCTTCATAGGCTACGACCACATCGAGGTTATTTTCAATCCATACGCTTGGTTTGGTTATCTTGCCGTGGTCGAACCAAAGTGGAACTCGCTGTTCGCGAACCCTATCTGCCGGAAATCTCCCGTTCGTTGAAATTCCTGTCATGAATGAGTAGCGACGGTCACTTAGAACAACCAGATCGAATTTAGTTCGGAGGCTCAGTATCCGCTGTACGCGCTCTGCGATATTCCCCCACTCGTCACTGCTGCGCTTGTGGGCTGGAGCGTTCATAGCGACCAAGAGGGTGACCTTGGTTCCGTAGTGAGATGCGGCATCTAGTGCGACGTTGCTGCCATGGCTGTGCGCAAAGACTTTGTCCAATCTGGTCTGACGGTGGCCGCGGCACCACGTTGCCAGGTCCTCGCCAGCAGCCATTCGATCACTGCTTGTATAATTGCCCGTCCAGTGGAAGTGGTCCCAGGCCGTGTACAAATTGCTCCCCACCGGATGTAGTCCCGGTTTAGATGCCTGGACGGGTGGGTTGTGTCTCAGGTACTGAAACAATTCTCCATTGGGACGCCACCACTTACTCTTTGGCTTCAATCGGGCGAAAGTACCGTGAATTGTTATCGAATACTGTTCGCGCTCCGACGATGGCGAACCTTCTTCGCCTGAAAGCACCTCTTTTTCTTCAGCCGAACGCAGTGCTTCGTGCTCCGGGTTGACGTGCCGCAGCGCATCTGCCGCCAGGGCGCTCAGGGTCGAATCAGTTGACGCGCACCCCTCCGCCAGGGCATTCACGATTTCATTGCATACTTGGAATTCTTCTATCCAGGCCAACTGTGCAGCTGCAGTGGCTCGGATAATGAGATGATGAGAGTTCAATCCGACCTGCAAAAGGACGTATGCGGCCGCTCCGCTTCTTTCTTTTGAGCAGATTCTCCACAACTCAATTAGCACCTTCTGGCGCCCAATGGGCACTCTTCTCTGCAGGGTTCGTGCAGCCAATTTTGCTGCCATCATGGACCATTGCGGAAAACTGGCTGGAGAGCGTTCCACGAGGTCGGGGCGTCGAATCCCTAGGAATTTAGATGTGCTTTGCCTGGTGCTCCACATGGTGGAGAGCGGTATCAGACGTGGACCGCGAGTGAGAATGTCGATTACGTCGCTCATCTCGCGACCACGGGCGAATTCTAGGATCTCTCTAGGCGTCAGGGGAACCGGGATCGGGTCAATCTCGGGGATCTGTAGCTCACGGGCCTCGTCTCCGTGGGATCTGAGGACTCCTGAGTGTCCACTCAGCTGGAGTCCTAGTCCGATCATCTGTGCAGCTTGTGCCCACAAGGCATTTTCTGATTGGCTCTCAAAAGCCGCCTGTCCTGTCCTGGGCCTCCGAATCAGAAAACGTGGCATGGTGCGCTCCCGGGTGACGGATAAACTGGCCCAGTTTGATCGTAAGGCTGCGCTGTTGCGTGTGCCACTGCGCCAAACAGCCCGGCCGCTGCCATCAGTGGGTCAGCTCTCGATGAAGCTTGAACATTCGTGGAGCGAGCCGCTTCACCCCCCACGCCAGTGCGTCCGCTGGCGCATGCCTCCCGTCCGGCGTTGCTGACGTCAGCCGTGGGTGCGATCGCAGCTGTCGATCGTGGATGGGTCTTCACGCTTCCTCACCGAAGCCGGCAGCGCACTGCTGGCCTTTGCTGGCTTACGGCAGACGCCGAGCAAGCACCGCTTTAGGAGAGCGGGAGGAAACGCGTGCACCTGACCTGGGCCGATGCTCGCAGGTCTGATCCACGGCCCAGGCCCGCCAACGCCCTCGTTCCCCGTGACTCCCCGCTGAATCTGGCACGGATGTGGCACGGCTTGGGATCGCCGACGACGTGCGCGCGGCCGGACATGAGGCCGTATAGCCAGCCGACTTCATGAGGGCTAACCTGCCACTCGCGCAATGGCCCTGACCAGGACGTCGTCGTCTGCGGAGCCGCGCCACTGAACGACTTCCATACGAGGGCGGGAGTCGCCGCTCGATGCGTTGAAGTCTCTTACCTCTTGCGATAGTGGAGCATTCGTCACCACCAGTACGCCCATGTCAAGTTGCGGCAGGCGCTCCGCCACCCTCTTGACATCCACCATGGTCAGTCTCTTGTTTCGGCGATGCAACACCTCGACAGCAAAGCTCCCGCCTGCCTCAGTTTCCCCGTAAGCGTCAAAACCCGAGTCGCCGTCATTCCTTTTCACGTAGGAGCTGTTAATTCCCAGGGAGCGAATTACCTGCTCTTCGTATTCGCGATATTGGAGTGCCGGGTTAACAGCAAGAGCAAGGGCCTCCACGATTCTCTTCGCAGCGGTGACATAGGACCGCGCGCCGCTGACTGTGGGGATAACGTCGCCTTCATGGATGACCCTGTTCCGGAGCTCAGATAGATCCTTCACGGAGCGTGACAGTTCGGCAGAGAGGATCTCCTCCGGAGACAGGGCTCGTGGCTGAGGACGGAAGAGGCCGCGTTCGACAGTGGCTTTGCGGATTGCGGTGTCCACCTCACGCCAGGCGCCCAAGACGGCAGCCGTCGGCTCCGTCTCGGCGAGTTCCAGCAGGTCAGAGAAAGTGTCGGCCGTGCCGGGACCGATCCTGTAGTGCCCCCTCACGGCGGGGGAATCTGTAGGTGTGGCGGGCAAATCGGGGGAATCCTGGTCCGTGAGAGCTCGCTTCTCTCGCTCGGCGCTGGCAACTTCCCCTTCGATGCTGTTTGCAATCTCGTCGGTCTCTTCAGCAATGGCGGCGGCCTGTGTATCAAATGCCACCGTACCGAGTGGGGTTTCCAGCGATTCGACCCGATTGAAGAGCCCGGCGAGTTGCCTTCGCAGCGTGATCCCGAGAGTCAGGACCACCCCAGGCCATATGAGTGCTCTGATGTAATCAAGAGCCATTTGCCACGACATGGGGGAATGCTCCCACAGCGGATGTGCGCGTGACTGTGGAACCTGCAGATTGCCCATAGTTGGCATCGGTCGCCTGTGGCAACCGGCCCAAGGCCAGCCCAGTCCAGGTACTCAGCCGGTCATGCCCCAAGCGGACTTCTCTGCTGTGTGGTCTTGCCAGAGCTGGACGAGTTGATCAGCCTGCGCCTTCGTGATGACACCCGCCTCCACCGCTAGCGCAGATGCCTCGCGTACGGGCACTCGCTGGATCTCCAGCATCGTCTCAGCCATCTTGTCGGCGTTCCTCGGTGTCCCTTCGTGGCCGTACTTGAGATCACGCGGGAGAAACGTCTCAACCCGGCCGTCGCTGCTCTCGAACGCAGCTCGGGTTAGCTCGACCTTCACTCGCTTGCTTCCCAAGCTCACTACCAAGCCATGGGAACCCTGCAAGTGGAACGGCCGGTCGGTCGTGGAGTAGACAGTCACTGGATCTCCAGAGCCAAGCTGCCTGCCGTCGCGGTCGTACATCGCGGCCCCTCCTGAAGACACATACTGATCAAGCAGTCAGGCTAGCGGCGGCACCACTACGCGCACCCACCACTTACCCCAACTCCCATCCCGTCTGCCGTCGACCCACACACCGTGGAGCGGGCGCGGTGCCGGGCGTCCAGGTGGAGCGCGCCACTGTACGAACGACCTGGACGCCCGGTGCCGTGTCTGCTCGGCTTGTCCTGGGTCGATGGCGGACGGGATGGGAGTTCCCCGCCTCAGCCTCCACCGGCCGGCACCCGCGTGCGGCGCCCCCGCCATCCCGGAGCCGGAGCGCCCCCGCCGGAGGCATGTCGGTGACGGAGAGGAACCGCGGCGCCGGTTGGGGCTCGCCCTCATGCCCTTGGGCCTATCCCACTCGCAGGGGCGGGCGTCGGCGCAGCGCGCGCGGAGCGGGCCGAAGGCAGGAGCGTCGCGCGGAGCGGAGCCGGGAAGCCCGCCCGGCGGAGCGGAACGCGGAGCCGGGTGCTTGATGAGGTAGAGAAACCTGTAACAGCTCGCCTTAGAAGCGGGCGAAGATCACCGTTGCATCGTCGTGCGTCTTGGAGCGGGGCCATCGCTCAAGGTCGATGTCGCTGCGCTCGGCGTCGCGGACCTGGCCGATGAGGTTGGCTGTGCCGTGGTGCTCCAACACGTCGAGACACGTGGGCCATGTGCCAAGGGCGAAGGTGTCCACGAATCGGGCGGCGCCGTCGGTGAGGAGGGCTGCCCGCGCCAACTGCCCTATGGGCATCCGGCCTGTGAGGGCTTCGTCGGCCGCCTCGGGCTCCGCAGCAGCCACCCAATACCCGCCCGGCCGGTTCCGTATCGCCCTCTCGGCCTCCACCAACGCGGTGTGCGCCGCCAGCTCCCCCCTTACCCCTCGCCCCGCCGTACGCAGGGCGGCCCGCTCCTCGCTCGCCACCTGTGCCAAGCGCTGATCCGTGACGACCTCGGGGTCTCGACCGTCATCGAGGACGAGAACGGCGTCCCCCAGCACCAGCCACTCCACGTCTTGCCCGCGGCTTCGGAGCGCGGCCACCGTCGCTGACGGGGAGAACGGACTTCCCACATCACAGGTCGCCTGGTGCAGCTTCGCCGTGCCCTCGATGGCTTTGGCGAGACAGCGGGCCAAGTCCCGGCCGCTCTCGACGGCTTCGCGGTGCAGCATGGCTCCGAGCCTCTGGGCGAACCAGGCCACGCCGTGGACGCACCCGGTGGGCAGTCCGTTCGGGGTGCCGGCGCCGTCCAGCACCACTGCGCACTCGGGGCTGGCGATCGCGAAGTCCTCGTTGCGCCCGCCGGGGCGGGGAAGGCTGGTGAGGGAGACGTGCACGTCAGATCACCTCGTGCGACAGCACCTCGCTGGCCGCACGGCTGGCCGTGATCGCCTTGGTTCCCTGCTCGTAGTCGCACTCGATGACCATCGAGAACTCGGCCGTTCCGGTTCGGCCGTAGAGGTCGGCGAGATTCTCTGCCAGGAAGTGCGCCACCCCGAGTGAGCCGACCGCGTGGACGCCGGCGATCAGCAGGAAGGTGCCCTGGCCGTCGGGCCTCGGGAGCCTGCCGAGGTAGGCAACATCCGAGAGGGCGGGGTCGTCCGGGTCGTCGCTTGGTGAGGTGTACGTCTTGCCGCTGTCCCGCTCGATGAGGGCCCACCGGCCGTCCAGCAGCATCTCGTACGAGAGGCGTGGGTCGGCCTGGAGTGCTGCCGCCGTCACGGGGGAGGTCTTGGGGCCGCAGACGACGATGAGGTCGTCACGGTCGAGGTCGACCTCGCCCGACGTCGGGATATACCCCAGGTCGCCCTCCAGCTGGAGGTGATGCGCGAGAGCCAACAGCTTCTGGCCCGTCGAGCTGTCCTCGAGGGCCACGTAGTCCCGCTCTCCCGGCCGCATCGGTACGAGCACCTGCGCATGCTGGGTCCCGAGAAACGCGCGCTCCGGCGGCGGGCCGGCGTCTCGGAGCTGGGCAACGCGCGCTCTGCTCACACCCATGAGCTTTGCCACGTCGGCCATCGAGTGTCCGTGGTCACGGAGCCACGCAATGCTCTCCTTGCGCATGCGTGAGGTCTCGACAACGGCTGCTTGCAGCTCCGTCATCAGCTCCACCGCAGCCTTCGCGCGGAGCGCGTGATCTTGCATGGCGGCGACGCGCCGCACTTCTTCAATCACGGCGAACACCTCGCGGAACCGGACGGGGATCTGACTTCATACCCAACATGCTAAGGGGGGCTTGACACCTCGCACCAGTCGCGTGCATCTTGGGTGGTAACCCCCCCTTAACGGAGTGGGGGAACGACGCTCGGGCTGTTAAGCCCCCCTTACCGGGAGAGTGGACATGCCGTCCTTCAAGATCGATCTTTCGACTGCTGTGGTGTTCGTTGCGACCGCTCCGACGCCCAAGCTGGTCAGCAAGCAGACCGGTGAGCGCGCGATGGACCGGGAGACCGGTGCGGGTCTTTCGACTGTGGGTCTGCTGATCTCGGATGAGGGTGAGGGCAACCTCTACCAGGTGACCGTCCCGGAGACCGGCCTCCCCGACAACCTGACGCCAGGGACCCCGGTCTCGGTGATCGGGCTCAAGGCCCGGGACTGGGAGAACACGTTCAACGGTCAGACCCGGCACGGCATCTCGTTCCGGGCCGTCGCGGTCACGCCGATGGGGGCCTGATCATGACGGACCTGTCGCCCTTATGGGAGGTCGGCCTCCCGCTCGCCGGAACGGCCGGCGGTCTCGGCTACGCGAAGGTGCGGGCGCCGCGGGTGTTCTGGTCGCTGGTCGGACTGCCCGTGACGCAGGTGCGGTTGGCTATGACGTACCGCTCGACGATGGACGTGTGCGGGCTGACCGTTCAGCCCTCCCGCTTCCGCGCCTTCCTCGTCCGCAGCGTGTCCCGTCGCAGCGACGTCCAGCCCGTTCCGCCGAAGATCCGCCGGGTGCGGGGCACCTCGACCGGGATACGAGTCACACTCCGCCTCCCCGCTGGTCTGGAACCCGCCGACGTGATGGCCGCCTCCGAACGGCTCCGGCACGCCTGGGGCGTCCACTCGGTCAACGTGATCGAGACCAAGCCCGGGTTTGTCGAGCTGCGGATGACCGGCTACGACGTCCTGCGGCGGGTGAAGATGCCGCGCCGGTCGCGCTCCGGGCCGATGGCGGTCCCGGTGGCCCTGCGGGAGGACGGAACCGCGTTCGTCCGGGACTACCTGAAGGTCCCGCACGCGCTGACGCTCGGCGCGAACCAGTCGGGCAAGTCCATGTATCAGCGCAACCTCATCGCCGGGCTCGCCCGCCTGGACGTGGCCCTGGTGGGGATCGACTGCAAGCGCGGTGTCGAGCAGCGCGGCTACGCGCCCCGCTTGTCGGCGCTGGCCGTGACGCCAGAGGAAGCCTGCGGGCTTCTGGACGCGCTGGTGGAGGAGATGGAAGGCCGCTTCGACCTGCTGAGCGAACACGGCGCGGCTGATGTGTGGGCGCTGCCGGAGAAGGTGCGGCCGGTGCCGGTCGTGGTCCTGGTGGACGAGGTCGCGGAGCTGTTCCTCGTGGCGGGGAAGAAGGACGAGGAACGGCGGGACCGGATGGTCATGCAGATGATCCGCCTGGGGCAGATGGCCCGCGCGGCCGGCATCTTCCTGGAGGTCTGCGGACAGCGGTTCGGCTCCGACCTCGGCAAGGGCGCCACCACCCTTCGCGCGCAGCTCACCGGCCGCGTGGTTCATCGGGTCAACGACAAGCAGACCGCCGACATGGGATTGGGCGACATCGCCCCGGACGCGGTGGTCGCGGTGACGACGATTCCGCCCGACCGGCCCGGTGTCGCGGTGGCCGGCGACTCCTCCGGCGGCTGGTCCCGCATCCGCACCCCCGAGCTCACCGCGGCCAGGGCCGCTGAGATCTGCGCCGAGTACGCGCATCTGACCCCGGCCCTTCGGCGCCTGGCCGCCTACCGGCCGGTGCAGCTCATCGCGGGCAAGCCCGTCCCGCCGATGCCGCTGTTCAAGCCGCTCCCGGCAACCGACTGACCTCCCCTTCCCGCAGGTTGGCGTGACCGTCTCGCGCCAGGTCCCTACCCGCCCCATGTCTGAAACCGGAAAGGAGCACGCCCCATGCAACGCGCCAATCAGGTGGCCATCCGCAAGGTCCAGCGAGCAATGGCTGCTCGTGACTTCACGACGGCGCTCAGCATCGCTCGCGCCGCCTACCGCGCAGCACCGGATGACGCCGCACGTGCGGAGCTTCTGCTCTTCCTCGGCCCCCGTGCCGCCAGCACGCCCGATGACCAATGACCGCCCAAAGGAGGTGACGAGCATGGCGCGCTCTATCCGCCTCGACGCCGTTCTCGTCCAGGCCGTCATCGCCGGTGCCCTGTCCTTCGCCCACCTGCACGACCTGGCCGCAGCCGCAGGGCAGGACGGCTGGAAAGCGTGGGCCTACCCGGTCAGCGTCGACCTGCTGATGGTCGCCGCCTGGCGCCGAATGCGTAACGACGCGTCCAACCGTGACGCCTGGCTCTGGTTCGCCATCGCCCTCACCGCATCGCTCGGCGCCAACGTCGCCACCGCCGGAATGCTCGACATGAACCATGTCCCGGCCTGGCTGCGGATCCTCGTCGCCGGATGGCCCGCACTCGCCTTCCTCGGCGGCACACTCCTCGCCCACACACCGGCGCCGAAGCAGGAACCGGTGCCCATGGAACAGGCCGACCACGAACCAGTGCCGGATCTGACCGTGGAGCGCGCCCCGGAACCGGCTCCCGAACTCCCGCCGGCCGATCCCGACCCCGCTCCCGCTCCCGAGGAAGCCCAGCCGGAACCTGCTCCCTCGGCGCCTGCCGTCGCTGTGCCGCCCGCGCTGCTTGATCACGCCCGGAAGATCGCGGACGCCCATCACGCCCAGACCGGCGCCCCGATCGATGCCGAGACCCTGCGCAGCCGTCTCGGTGTCCCGCCCGCGCTGGCGGACTCGATCGCCCTGCAACTCGCCTGAGCTGAAAGGAGAGAGACCCGTGCGTCCGAACCGCTTCTACAACGTCGCCCGCTTCGGCCCGGTCCGCGTCGGCACCCATCACGACGGCCGTGGCC
Source organism: Streptomyces sp. NPDC029139 (assembly GCF_055564335.1). Taxonomy (NCBI): domain Bacteria; kingdom Bacillati; phylum Actinomycetota; class Actinomycetes; order Kitasatosporales; family Streptomycetaceae; genus Streptomyces; species Streptomyces sp. NPDC029139. Next base: position 651,804 of record NZ_JBVHWN010000002.1, read on the forward strand.
GTACCAGGCACACCGCCGTGTGCTCCGGACCCGGCTGCGACTTCTCCGCCGACTACTTCACCCGCGCCGCCGCCGAACTCGCCGCCCGCACACACCGCTGCAAAGCCTGAGAGGAGCAAGCCCCGTGTTCACACCGAAATACCCGACCCCCGACACCTACACCCCGACCCATCACACGGTGCCCGAGCACACTCCCGCCCCGGTGCCGGTCACGCCGACCCCCGCCCCGGTGCCGGTCGCCGCCTCCCGCACGGCGGTTCAGCTGACGCCGGGCAGTGCGCTCGCCCTGGTGGCCGGCGGTGGGGCGGTGGTCCTGGTCGTCGGCGCCGTTCTGGTCTCGATGCTCCTGGCCGTCGCCATCACCGCCGCCTCGGTCGCCGTGTGCGCCGTCGTCCTCAAGTCCCTGCTCCACCAGGAAAGGAAGCACTGACATGGGCCTCTTCAGCCGCAAGACCAACGACACTCCCGCCAACCCGCAGATGGCGGAGTTGGGACGCGAGTTCGCCATCGCCAAGCGCCACGGCGACCGCAAGACCATGCGCCGCATCGGCCGCGAGTACACCAACAACGCCATCAGCGACGCCGACGCCGCCTCCTTCCAGCAGGGCCAGGCCGCCTACGACTCCATCCCGCCCATCCAGCCCGTCCGCAACCGACGCCGGGGCCGGTGACCCGGATGGACACCTACACGATCGCCGCCGCCGGGTTACCGGCCCTCGGCTGGGCCCTGCACGGCAGCATGCTCCTCCGCCGCCTGGCCACCGCCCGCCGAGACCCGCTGACCGGCCTGCACACCCGCGCCGGATGGACCGCCCGCGCCGAACACCTCATCGCCCGTCACGAGTGCGCGCTCGTGGTCCTGGTCGACCTGGACGACTTCAAGGCCATCAACGACACCCACGGCCACGCCGCCGGGGACGCCGTTCTCACCGCGACCGCCAGTCGCCTGGCGGCCTGGTGCGGACGTCACGGCATCGCAGCCCGCCTCGGCGGAGACGAGTTCGCCGCCATCGTCACCGACCCCGACCACACCGCCGGCCTTCCCGCCCTCCGCGTCGCGCTGGACCAGCCGGTCACCCACGAAGGCCACACGCTACGGGTCTCGGCCTCGGTCGGGCACTGCCTCCGCGAACACCTGCCGGTCCCCGCCCTCACCGACGCTTTGTCCGCCGCTGACATGGCGATGTACGCGGCCAAGGGCCACGGCAGGCGCAACCCACACTGAGCGGCCCCCGGAGCGGCCTCGGTCGCCAAACTTCCGCCGCCCCGGGCGCCTGAACACCCTCCAGATCCAACGGACCCGAAAGGGAAAGCCCATGATGCCCCAGCCCTCGACCACGCGCGTCTGCTCCCACTGCGACGGCTTCCCCGTCGTCCACATCACCACCGGAAGCGTCACCCCGGACGGCCGGCGCCGCACCCTCCCGGCCACCTGCCCGGCCTGCAAGGGCACCGGCACCCGCACCACCCCCGCCTTGCTCGTCCGCGCCGGGAAGTGACCGCCAGTGTCTGACACCGCCACCGCGGCGGGCCTGGACCCGGACACCCTGAGCGATCTGCTCCGGGTGGCCGGGTCCCCCGGCTTCGACCGCCTCACCGACCAGATCCGCCGCACCGGAGGATGCGCAGCACCCATCCGCCTCGCCGGAGGCACCAAGACCCTCGACCCGGCCACCAAGACCGTGCTCCACGCCTACACCACCGACAACGAGCCGGGGGGCGTCCTGCGGGTCGCCTGCGGCAACCGCCGTGCCTCCCGCTGCCCCGCCTGCGCCTGGACCTACGCCGGGGACACCTACCACCTGATCCGCGCCGGACTCGTCGGCAACCCCGACAAGGGCACCCCCGAGACCATCCGCGACCACCCCCGCGTCTTCGCCACCCTCACCGCCCCGTCCTTCGGCCCCGTCCACAACCGCCCCGGCACCCGCCCGTGCCGCTGCGGCACCCGCCACCAGGAGGACGCGCCCGAACTCGGCACCCCGCTCGACCCCGACCGCTACGACTACGCGGCCGCGGTGCTGTGGAACAACCACGCCTCCGAGCTGTGGCGGTACTTCACCATCTACCTCCGCCGCGAAATCGCAGCCCGCGCCGGCCTCACCCAGAAAGCCGCCCGCGAACAGTCCCGCGTCTCCTTCGGCAAAGTTGCCGAGTACCAAAAGCGCGGCGCCGTCCACTTCCACGCCGTCATCCGCTTCGACGGCCCCGAAGGCCCCCACACACCGCCCCCGGCCTGGGCCACCCTCGACCTCCTGACCGACGCCATCCGGGCCGCCGCCGCCCGCGTCCAAGTCGTCGTCCCCGCCAACGAGGACTACGGCTTCGTGAAGGACTGGGTGCTGCGGTGGGGTGATCAGCTCGACGTCCAGCCCATCGGCGCCTTCGGCCAGGGCGAGGACCTGACCGAACAGGCCGTCGCCGCCTACGTCGCCAAATACGCCACCAAAGCAGCCGAGACCACCGGCAGCGTTGACCACCGGGTCGGCAACAAGGAAGCGCTCATCCTCCTCGACGTGCCCGACCATCCTCGCCGCCTGATGGAAGCGTGCATGGACCTTGATGCGGCCTACCCAGACCGACGACTCCGCGCCTGGGCCCACATGCTCGGCTTCCGCGGCCACTTCTCCACCAAATCCCGCCGCTACTCCACCACCCTCGGTGCCTTACGCCAGGTCCGCGCCGACTACCGCGCCCACCAGCAACGCGCATCCCTCGGCCTGCCCGACCCCGACGACAACCCCGAGGCAACCGTCCTCGTCGTCGCCCACTGGACCTACGCCGGCCACGGAGCCACACCCGGCGAGTCCTGGCTCGCCGCCAACATCCGCCGCGACATCCAGCACAACCGCGAACAAGCCCGCGAGATCCGCGCCGAACTGTCCCAACTGGAAGGGGAGCTGGTATGACCACCGTCACCGCTGAACTGCTGACCGTGCCCGAGGTCATGGCGCGGCTCAAGCTCGGCCGCTCGACCGTCTACGACCTCATCCGGTCCCGTCGCCTGGTCTCCATCACCATCGGCCGATCGCGCCGCGTCCCCGCCGACGCCGTCCGGGACTTCATCGACAACCAAATCGAGGAGACCGCCTGATGGCCACCCAGCGCAAGCGCAACCCCAACGGCGCCGGCACCATCACCCAGCGCAAGGACGGCCGCTACCAGGCCGCCGTCTACGTCCTCCAGCCAGACGGCACCCGCGCCCGCAAGTTCGCCTACGGCAAGACCTGGGCAGAGTGCGACGCCAAACGCCGCGCGCTCCTCGACAAGGTCGACAACGGCATTGCCGTACCGACCCGTTCGATGAAGCTTTCCGAGTGGCTCCCCTACTGGCTCGACAACATCGTCAAGCCGCGCCGGAAGAGGACCACCGCGGCCAAGTACGAGGTGCACGTCCGGCTCTATCTCGTCCCGATGATCGGACCCAAGCGGCTGGAATCCCTCAGCGTCGCCGACGTCCGTCGCTTCCTCGTCCAGCTGGAGAAGAAGACCAGCGCCGCCACGGCCAAGGAGTCGCACCGCGTCTTGCGCACCGCTCTCACCGCCGCCTGCCGTGAGGAGCTGGTGTCCCGGAACGTCGCGACGCTCGTCGAGCCGCCGGCCGTTGCCGCCCGGGAGCTCTCGCCCTGGTCGCTGGACGAGACGCTCGACTTCCTCGCCGCCGCCCGGAAGGACCCGCTGTACGCCGCGTTCGTGCTCGCCATTGCGCTCGGGTTCCGCCGCGGAGAGGTCGTCGGGCTTCGCTGGGAGAACGTCGACCTCGACAAGCGGGAGATCCGGGTCAGGACGCAGCGTCAGCGGGTCGCTGGGGAGGTGTACGAGGACGATCCCAAGGGGCGCCGGCGCAAGCAGACGCTTCCGCTGCCCGCGATCTGTATCGCTCCCCTGCGGTGGCAGCGTCTCAAGCAGGCCGCGATGCGCGAGCGCGCCGGAGACACGTGGACGGACACCGGGTACGTCTTCACCACCCGGACCGGTCAGCCGATCGAGCCGCGCAACCTCTACCGCTCGTTCACCCGTGTGGCCAAGGACGCCGGTCTCCGCGTCATCCGGCTGCACGATGCGCGGCACGGGACGGCGACCCTGCTCACCGCCGCCGGCGTCGCTCCCCGGGTCGTGATGGAGATCCTCGGGCACAGTCAGATCGCTGTCACGATGAACGTCTACACGCACGTCGTCCAGGACACGCAGCGCGAGGCCGTGAGCCACATGGACCGGCTGCTCAGGAGCCGTGCCCGGGCGTGACCAACCGTCCCCGTTGATGTCAGAAGTAGATGTCAAAGGCCCCCAGCCATGATCGGCTGGGGGCCTTTGCACTGGTGGGCGCGGACGGTTTCGAACCGCCGACATCTGCTTTGTAAGAGCAGCGCTCTACCCCTGAGCTACGCACCCGTGGAATGAGGCAACAGCGTACATGGCCCACGGGTGGGTCCCGCAAACCGATGGGGTTCGGGGGGTAGCCCCACCCCCGGAGGGTGGGTCGCCGGATCGATCCGGGGTGGGTGGGGTCCCTACCGTGGAGGGACAGTCAGCGCCTTACCTGGGGGTTCTTCGTCATGGTCGCTCGTCGTCGCATGCGCACGCTTCTCGCCGTCGGCGGAGCCGTCGTCGTCGCCCTCGGGGTCGGTGGGTGCGGGAGCGCCGATGTGGAGGGGGCGCCCGTGGAGAAGAGGACCTTCGCCTTCTCCGGGGACGCGCTCACCGTCGACTCCGACAACTCCGTGCTGGAGATCGTGCCCGCCGACGTCGAGGATGTGCGCGTCAGCCGGCAGGTCGACGGGTGGGTGTTCATGGGTGAGGGGCCCGAGGCCACCTGGCGGCTGGAGGGTGGGCGGCTCACGTTGCGGGTGGAGTGTGATGCCGTCGCCAGTGACTGCGACTCCGTCCACCGGATCCAGGTGCCCCGGGGCGTCGCCGTCACCGTCGAGGACGACAACGGGAAGGTGACCGCCGACGGGTTCGACACCGCCCTGAAGATCACCACCGACAACGGCGAGGTCGTCGTGCGCAACGCCTCCGGGGCGCTCGATCTGAGCAGCGGCAACGGCGAGGTCGTCGTCGAGGGCGGCACCACCTCGCGGCAGGTCGCCGCCCGCTCCGGCAACGGCGACGTACGGCTCACCCTCGGCGCCGTGCCCGAGCGGGTGCGGGCCGAGAGCGACAACGGGGAGATCGACATCGTCCTGCCCGCGGGCTCGACCGCGTACGACGTCGACGGGCGCAGCGACAACGGCGACGTACGGATCGACGTGCCGCGGCAGAAGGGCAGCGCGCATGCCGTGACCGCTCGCAGCGACAACGGGGAAGTCGTGGTCCGCAGCGCGAACTGACGGGCCCGTGTGTTCGTCCTTACCTGGTGGGAGAATGAACCGACCGGGCAGGGCGGGCGGACACAGCACGGGAGAGGGACGTGGCGGCGACTCACGCGAGGGGCAGTTCCACGAGCGCCGCGACAGAGGCGGGACCGCGATCCGGGCCGGGGCGCGGCACGAAGGCACGAGCGGGGGCCGGGACCGGGCGGGTCGCGCTCATGATTCCGCTGCTCGCCGTCGCCCTCCTTCCCGCCGCCTTCGCCGGCGGCGGCACCCGCCGCTGGTTCGGTGGGCGGGGCGAGAGTCAGCGGGCCGAGGCGCAGGCCGCCAAGGACGCCGCGGCCGCCGCGTTCTACGAACTCGACACCGCCCAGCGCGATCTGCGCATCTCCATCGAGACGATCACGGCCGTCGACAGCTCCCCCGGCGCCCGGCGGGCCGTCGACGGGTTCGCGGCCCTCGGGCAGCGGATCGACGAGGTCAGTCACGCCTACATCACCGCCGTCGACGCCCATGACCTCGACCGGGACGAGCTCGACGCCGCCACCGCCGACCGCGCCCGCGCCGAGCTCACGCGCGCCAAGGACGAGCTGGTACGGGTCAAGGGGGAGCTGGACCGGTTCGAGCAGGGGCTCGGACCGCTGCTCGACCAGGCCGAGACGCAGCTGGCCCGGCTCGCACCCGCCGTCGAGCGGGCGCGACAGGCGCTCCGGAACGCGAGCACTGCTCTCGATACGGTGCGGCAGCAGTCCGGTCTCAAAGCGGACGATCTCGCCGCCCGCCTCGCCGCCCTCGGCCCCGAGCTCACCCGCCTCAACGAAGGCGCCGGCCGCCACGGCGTCCCCGAGACCCTCCAGCGCGCCGACCGGGTCCTGCGCGACGCCGAGGCCGTCCGCGCCGAGGCCGAGCGCCTCCCCGAGCGGGCCGCCGAGATCACCAAGCGCCTGGTGTCCCTCCGTACCCGCGCCGAGGCGCTCACCACCCGGGCCGCCGCGGTCGAGCCCGTCCTGTCCGAGCTCCGACGCCGTTTCTCCGCCGCCTGCTGGCAGGACCTCCAGCACGTCCCCGAGCAGGCCGGCGACAACGTCCGCCAGGCCGAGGAGAAGCTCAGGGAAGCGGCCAAGGCCCGCGACGAGCAGCGCTGGCCGGACGCCACCAGCCTGCTCGCCACCGCCCGCGCCCTGCTCAACGCCACCGACGAGGCCGTCTCCGCCGCCGGCGACCGGCTCCGCCGCCTCGAGGCCGTCGCCAAGGACCCGCGGCAGGAGATCGACCGCACCCGTTTCACGATCCGCGACGCCCAGCGCCTCGCCATGGCCGGGCGCAACACCCCCGACCCCCGCCACGCCCGCCCCCTCGACGACGCCGTGGTACGGCTCGACCGGGCGATCGCCACGCTGGACGGCCGGCACCCCGACTACTGGCACTTCCTCGTCGAACTGCGAGCCGTCCGCGCCTCCGTCGCCCGCGTCGTCGAGCAGATCCGCGAGGAGCGTGGTGCCGGACACCGGTCCGGCTAGCCTGTCCGTATGCCTCGTTACGAATTCCGCTGCCGCACCTGCGGCGACACCTTCGAACTCAGCCGCCCCATGGCCGAGTCCTCCGCCCCGGCCGCCTGCCCCGCCGGGCACGACGACACCGTCAAGCTGCTCTCTGCCGTCGCCGTGGGCGGGACGGCGGCCCCCACGGCCGGTGGCGGCGGCGGAGGGGGCGGAGGCGGTTGCTGCGGCGGCGGTTGCTGCGGCTGATCGGCCGCCGGCGTCGCCTGCCGGCAGCCGACGTGACCGGCAGCGACCCACGTGGTCGATCAGCCGCCGACATGGCCGGTCCGCCGCCGACGTGGCCGGCTGCCGCCGAAGCCGGTCAGCTCCCGAGGTAGCGCAGGATCGCGAGGACCCGTCTGCTGTAGCCCTCGCCCCGGCCCGTCAGCTCCAGCTTGTCGAAGATCGCGTTGATGTGTTTCTCCACCGCGCTCTGGGACACGTGCAGCTGCCCGGCGATCGCCGCGTTCGTGTGCCCCTGCGCCATCGCCGCGAGCACGTCCCCCTCACGCGGCGTCAGGCGCGAGAGCGGGTCGGTGTGGGTGGTACGGACGAGGAGCCGGCGGACGACCTCCGGGTCGAACGCCGTCCGTCCCTCCCCCACCCGTTCCAGCGCGTCCAGGAACTCGTCGACCTGCGCCACCCGGTCCTTGAGCAGGTATCCCACCGCCCCCGACTCGCCGGTCAGGAGCTCGGTCGCGTACCGCCGCTCCACGTACTGCGAGAGCACGAGGACCCCCACCCCGGGCCACTCCCGGCGGATCTCCAGGGCCGCCCGCAGCCCCTCGTCCGTGTGCGTCGGCGGCATGCGGACGTCCGCGACGACCACGTCCGGCGGGTCCGCCGCCACCGCCGCGAGGAGTTCGACCGCGTTGCCGACGGCCGCCGTCACCTCGTGGCCCTCCTCGCTCAGGAGCCGTACGAGCCCTTCCCGTAGCAGGGTCGAGTCCTCCGCCAGGATCACCCGCACGGCAGTACCGCCCGCACGACCGTGGGGCCGCCCGCCGGGCTGTGCACGGCGAACCGTCCGTCCAGGGCCGCCGCCCGGCTCGCGAGCCCGCTCAACCCGCTCCCCGACGCGTCCGCGCCACCCGCTCCGTCGTCCGTCACCAGCACGCTCAACTCTCCTTCTTCCACCGTCACATCGACGTCGATCCGGGTCGCACCCGCGTGCTTGACCACGTTGGTCACCGCCTCCGAGACGACGAAGTACGCCACCGCCTCCACCGTCCTCGGAAGCGGCCGTTCCACCGCGTACGCCAGCCCCACGGGCAGCGGGCTGCGCTCGGCGACGCTCTCCAGGGCGGCGCGCAGGCCCGCCTCGTCGAGCACGGTCGGGTAGACGCGCCAGGCCACCTCGCGCAGTTCGGTGAGCGCGCGCCGGCTCTCCTCGTGGGCCTGGAGCAGCAGTTCGTCCGCGCGCTCCGGGTCACTGGCGCGCAGTCGCCGGGCCCGGCCGAGCAGCATGCCCAGGGCGACGAGCCGCTGCTGTACGCCGTCGTGGAGGTCGCGCTCGATGCGGCGGCGCTCGTCGTGCACGACGTCCATGACCTCGGCCCGGCTGCTGGCGAGCTGGGCGATCCGGGCCTCCAGCGCGTGGGCGTGGCTGGGCGCGAGGAGGTGGCGGGCCAGTCGCTCCTCCAGAGAGCGGACGCCCAAAGCCCCTTGGACGGAGAGGAACAGCAGGAAGAACCCGCCGAGGCTGCTGAGGGCGACGAGCCAGGGGTGGTCGATGTCGGTGATCAGCCAGCCGTAGAAGACGAAGGTGCCGAGGCCGAGTCCGTACGCGGCGCAGCCGAGGACGACCGCGCCGAGCAGACCGAGGGGCCAGCGGACCGCGAGGTAGCGCAGGGCCTCGCCGTCCTCCTGCGCCCCGGGGAGCCGGATGCCGAGCGAGCGGTCGAGGCGCCTGCGCTCCAGCCGGACGAGCACGCGGCCGGCGGCGGTCACCGGCCGCAGCACGGCTCGCCTGCCGCGCGGCCAGGCGAGCACCGGCAGCAGCGCGAGGCCGCCGACGACGGTGCCGAGGAATTCCAGCACGGCTGTCCCGGCCCCCAGCGCCAGCCCGGCGGCCGTACGAAGCCACCGCACGGCGTGCCGGACGAGCGCCGCCCTGGAGAGCGGCGAGGCGGAGTCCCGGACGGGCCGCCGGGCGAGGTTGCTCATGATCCGGCACGCTAGTCGGCGCACCGCACGGCCCGCACTGCGGAAAACCGCACCGTGACCGTGCGGCCGCCATCAGTCCCCTCCGGCGCCGCGCTTCCTAGCGTGGACGCCATGGAACGCTGGATCAACAGCCTCATGGACACACTCGGCGCCCCCGGTGCGGGCCTCGCCGTCGCCCTCGAGAACCTCTTCCCGCCGATCCCCAGCGAGGTCGTCCTGCCGCTCGCCGGCTTCGCCGCCGCGACCGGGCGGCTCGATCTGCTCGCCGTGCTGATCTGGACCACCGTCGGCTCGGTGGTCGGCGCGCTCGCCCTGTACGAGGTGGGGGCGCTGTTCGGCCGTGAACGCACCGTCGCCCTCGCCGCCCGTCTGCCCCTGCTGAAGGTCGCGGACATCGAGCGGACGGAGGCGTGGTTCGCCCGGCACGGCACCAAGGCGGTCTTCTTCGGACGGATGGTGCCGACTTCCGCAGTCTGATCTCCGTGCCCGCGGGCGTCGAACGGATGCCGCTGCCCACGTTCATCGTGCTCACGACGCTGGGCAGCGCGCTGTGGAACACCGCCTTCCTGCTCGCCGGTCACGCGCTCGGCGACAACTGGGAGGAAGTCACCGGCTATGTGTCGGTCTACTCGAAGGCGGTGCTCGTCGTGGCCGCGGTCGCGGTGCTGTGCTTCGTCGGGACGCGGCTGCTCAGGCCGGGTCGGGGAGGGCGTCGGGGTGTGCGTCCGGGAGCGCGCCGGGGGGCTGGGAGGGAAAACCGTTGAGCTGCGCGGGCACGGACGCGCGGTCGTCGCCCACGGAAACGCCGGCCCCAGACACGGACACGCCGCCTTCGCCCACGGACACGTCGGCCGCAGGTACGGACAGGCCGTCCCTGTGCACAGACACGCCGCCTTCGCCCACGGACACGCCGGCCTCAGATACGGACAGGCCGTCCCCGCGCATGGACGGGCCGCCTTCGGCCACGGCCGCGCGGTGGTCCGCCACCGCCGCCCGGAAGCGGCGCAGGATCTCCTCGCCGGCCGCCACTCCGCGCTCGGCGAGCACGTCGAGGTGCGGGGCGGTCCACGCCGTGTCGGCCAGTTCGCCGTGGCCGGGCCGCCAGGCGCGGTCGGCGGCGAGCAGCAGGTCGGCGTCGAGGAGGGAGTCCCCGGCGGCGAGGGTGAGGCCGGCGCCGCAGCGGCGGGCGACCTCGCGCATCGCCGCGCTCTTGGTGAGCGGCTTCGGTACGGCGTACACCTTGCGGCCCTGCAGGGAGACCGTCCAGCCGCGGTCGTCGGCCCAGTCGCCGAACCGCTTCAGCCACTCCTCCGGCAGCCGCTCGCGTTCCACGACGAGGTAGGCGAAGAGGTCCTCGGCGACCCGGTGCTTGCGCACCCAGGACAGGTCCGTGGTGGCGGTGAAGTACGCGCGGATCTCCGCGAGCGGCGCGCACTCCTCGGCCAGTCGGCGCACGACGGCCTCGTGCCAGTCCTGGTCGGTGACGCCGTCGACCAGCAGGTGCCCGCCGTTGGCGCAGATCGCGTACTTCGGTGCGGGCCCGGGGAGCTGGATGCGCTGGTACTGCTTGCGGGTGCGGGTCGTGGTCGGTACGAAGACGGCTTCGCCGGCCAGCCGCTCCAGGAGCAGGGCCGCGTCCTCGGTCATGTACGACAGCGGCTTGGACTCGTGCACCTCGATGCTGAGCAGTCGGGGCGCCTGCGCGTCCGGCATCCCGAGCGCGAGGGCGGCGGAGGAGTAGATCAGCGTACGGTCGAGGTCGCTCGCGACCATCACGGAGCTGTTCACCGAGGTCACTGGGAGACCACCGCCTTCCCGTCGGCGCCGGTGGCGCCTCTCGTGTACTGGGGGTGGATCAGTCCCACGCAGGTGTACGGAAGTCCGTCGACCTCCTCGACGGGAACACCGCGCTGCTCGGCGAGCAGGCGTACGTGCGCGAGGTCGGCGCCGGCGCCGCGCTGGGCGAGGATCTTCCAGGGGACGCGGCGCAGCAGGACCCGGGTGGTCTCGCCCACGCCGGGCTTGACCAGGTTGACGTCGTGGATGCCGTACTCCTCGCTGATGCGCTCGACGGCCGCCCAGCCCTCCCAGGTGGGGGTGCGGTCGGCGGCGAGCAGCTCCTTGGCGGCGGTGTCGACGTCCTCGGCGACCTCGTCGAAGCGGGCGGCGACGGCGTCGAGGAAGTCGTTGGAGACATCGGCGCCGGCCAGCTCGCGGTAGAACTTCCCGCCGTGGAAGTCGTCCGGGCCGACGAGGTCGGCGCGCAGCACCGTACGCGATATCAGCCCGGAGACGGTGGAGTTGAGGCAGGCGGAGGGGATGAGGAAGTCCTCGCGGGTGCCGTAGGTGCGCACGCAGGAGCCGGGGTCGGCCAGGACCGCGATCTCCGGGTCGAAGCCGGTGATGCCCTCGGAGCGCTCGAAGTCCTCGATCGCGTCGGCGAGTTCGCGGGTGATGGCACCCTTGCCGGTCCAGCCGTCGACGAAGACGACGTCGGCCGGGTCGTGGTGGGCGGCGAGCCAGCGCAGCGCGTTGGCGTCGATGCCGCGGCCACGGACGATGGAGACGGCGTAGTGGGGCAGGTCGAGTCCGTGACGGGCCTGGGCCCAGCGGCGCATGAGGACGCCGACGGGGGTGCCGGCCCGGGCGAGGGAGACGAGGACGGGTGTGCCGCTCCCCCGGCCGGACTTCTCGGCGAGCACGGTCTCGGTGACGATGCCGACGGCGCGCGCGATGCGCGCGGCGGAGGTCTCCAGGGCGGCGTGGAAGAGCTCCTGGTACCGGTCGCTGGGCTGGTACTCGACCGGCAGCGACTCGGCGTAGTGGGCGCCGCCGCTCTGGATCGCCTCCTCGCGCTCCTCGGTCGGTGCCTCCAGCTCGACGTCCGAGAGGTCCTGGAGCAGCCAGCCGACCTCCTCGGGCGCGTACGAGGAGAAGGCGGGGCCGCGGAGGGGCTCGGGCAGCATGGAGCTCCTTTCGGGAGCTTCGGTGGCGGGAGCGGGTACGTACGCGGGGACGGCCGACCGGACCTCCGGACGGGCTTCCGGGCGGGCGTACGACGGGACGTACGACGGGACGACGGCGAGGACCACGTGCGGGATGTGGGCCGCGAGCTGGGCCGGCAGGCCGTCGGGGGCGTGCAGCTGGGGGGTGTCCGCGACGGAGTCGACGACGGCGACGACCGCGTCGAAGCCGCCACCGGCGACGTTGTAGGCGTACCGCTCGCCGGGCCCGTCGGCGGGCGCGTCGTGGGCGGGGAAGACGATCCGGGTGCGTATGGCGTAGCCGGGGTCGTCGACGGCGAGGACGGGCGAGCGGGTGGTGGTGGAGTACGCGACGTCGATGCCGCGCTTCTCGAGGGCGACGCCGAGCGCGAGCGGCGCGTACATCAGCTCCTCGAAGCCGAGGACGAGCACACGACCGGGGTCCCCGGCAGGGAGCGCCCCGGCGAGCTGCTCCGCCAGCGCCGGAAGGGCCTCCTCCAGGCGGGAGCGGTGCTCCGGTACGAAGCCGTGGCGGCCGCCGTCCGGCACGCCCTGCGGCCAGTCCAGGTCGACGCGCACGACCGACGCGCCGCGGGGCGCCCGGGGCGCGGGCACGGCGGCCGACGCGACCGCAAGGGCCTCCCCGGGCGACCCCGGGGAGCCGGCCGACCCGGGCGACCCGGCCGACGCCGCTGCCGACGCCTCGTACCGTGCCACCAGCTCCTGGCCCTTCTCCAGGACGCCGTCCGGCAGGCCCACCGTCCCCGCCGCGAGCGACAGCAGGTCCACCCGCGCCCCGATCTCGTCCGCGAAGGCGGTGAGCCGGTCCCGGTCGGCGGCGGCGCGCATGTCGACCAGGGCGACGATCACGTACCGGTCGCGCGGGTAGCGCTCGTGCAGGTCGCGGATCGTGTTGAGGACCGTGTTGCCGGTGGAGAACTCGTCGTCGACGAGCACCAGCGGGCCCTCGCCGGCCAACAGCTTCGGGTCCTCCGGCAGCAGCAGGTGGGAGGTGGCGTGCGAGTGGGACTCCTCGAAGCCGCCGGCCGGGGCGACGCCCGCCACCGGCCGCCGGGTGGAGTGCAGGTAGGGGGCGAGGCCGACACCGTCCGCGACGCTGTGGCCGAGGCCGGTCGCCGTCTCCGCGTATCCGAGGACGACGGCCCGCGCCGCGTCCTGGTCACCGAGCAGCTCCCGTACCCGCACACCCAGGTCGTATCCGGCGCCGTGGACCACCGAGGGGCGCTGCGGCACGTGCTTGCCGAGCACGTTGGAGACCAGCAGATGCGCGCGCTTCGGATTGCGGCGCAGTGCGAGGCCCAACAGGCCCGGGAGCTCCTCGCCGCCGATCAGTTCGACGCCCAGCCGCTCCGCGACCCACGTTCCCGACCACACCACGTCGTCCTTCACCTTCCGTCAGCCGGCCAGTCCGGCGGTGAGCAGATCGACGAAGCCGACGTCCTCCTTGGCGACGCCGAAGACCTCGGCACGCAGGAGGGTCCGTTCGGCCCACGCGCGATGCGGCTTCACCTCGTTCATCTTGTTCGTGTACGCGGAGCGCAGCACCCCGCCGCCGCCCCGCTCGGGCCGCAGGATGTCCTGGGCGTCGCTGTACTCCTCGTGGCTGACCACGGAGAGCGCGTGCACCGGCACCACATGGGTGGGGTGGATGCAGGTCTTGCCGAGCAGGCCGTTGGCCCGGTCGAGTTCGATCTCGCGGAGCAGCCCGTCGAGGTCGTGCTCGATGAGCGCGGTGCGCAGGTCCTCCGCGCGGCCCTCCAGGAAGGGGCTGCGGCGCAGCTGGGGCTTGAACATGCGCTCGCCGAGCCGGAAGTACTCCCAGACGGGCCCGGTGATGGTGAAGCCGGTGCCGTCGGAGCGGCCGAGGACGTTGACGACGTCGGCGATGACGTGGGCGACGAGCTGGACGTCGTAGGCCGTCATGTCGGGCGAGCGGCGGAGTCCGTACGCGGAGCAGAAGTCGGTGACGCCGAGCCGCAGGGCGAGGACCCGGTCGCGGTACTTGTCCACGGTCGCGGCGATGCCGGCGAGGGTCTCGGCGCGGGTCTCCAGGTGCAGCAGCTCCGGAGACTCGAGAACGGGCATGGCGAAGAGCCGCCGGCCGCTCTCCTGCTCGGCGACGGTGAGGGCTTCGAGGAACGCCTGTCCGCGCGTCTCGGTGAACTTCGGCAGCACGAAGCCGGACAGCAGGCGGACGCTGTCGCCGAGCCGCGCGGCCAGATCGGTGATCTGGTGGGGCTCGCGGACCCGGATGAAGAGCAGGGGTACGTCATCGGGCGTCTGCTCGCCGTCCGTCGCCAGGGCGGCGAACTGGTGGACGAGGTTGTCCTCGGCGGCCTCCACATCGGCGTCGGCGATGGAGTCCTCCAGGCATAGCACCATGGAGACGACCCCGCGTGCGGCCTGTTTGCGCACGTCGTCGGCGAGCCGCGGCCGGGTGGCCGGGCTGTAGAGGGTGGCCCCCAGGGCCACGGCGAGCGTGCTCGCGGGCGAGTCGGCGGTGAACTCGGCCGGCTCCTGGTGGAACAGCCCGGTCCGCGAAGCGGACGGGATGTGCCCGAAATGACGCATGTAACTCCCCCGACTGCCTCTATGGGCCCTGACGACACGTGGCCGGTAATAGTACGTAGGTGCGGGTGTCCTTAGTTCCCTTCGCGCATGAAATCCAGGTAACTCGTCCGCATCGGCGCATCTCTCCCCGATCGCCACGGCCCCCCGCGTTGTCCGCGGGTCGGCCGGGGAGGCAGGATGACGGTCATGACGCACGCGATGCTGAAGGGCTCCAACGTCCCTCTCGACACCGCGGCCGTACGGGCCGTGCTCCGCTGGACCCCGGGCCCCGGGGTCCCCGACGTGGATGCCTCGGCGCTGCTGCTCGGGGCCGACGGCCGCGTGCGCTCCGACGAGGACTTCGTCTTCTACAACCAGCCGCGCCACCCCTCCGGGCTGGTGCGCCGGCTGCCCAAGAAGCGGGTGGCGGAGGGGCTGACCGACACGGTCGAGGCCGATCTCGGCGGGCTGGACCCGTCGGTCGACCAGGTGGTGATCGCGGCCTCCTCGGACGGCGACACCTTCCGGTCGGTCACGGATCTGCGGATCCTGCTGTACGACGCGGGCGCGGCGGACGGTGAGCCGCTGGCCCTGTTCGACGTGACGGCGGAGACGGGCGAGGAGACCGCGATCATCTGCGGCGAGCTGTACCGGCGCGGCGAGGGATGGAAGTTCCGCGCGGTGGGGCAGGGCTACCCGACGGGTCTCGTCGGGCTCGCCACCGACTTCGGGATCTCGGTGGACGAGGGCACGGAGACGGGGCCGGACGCCGGATCGGAGACCGGCACGGACGCGAGCGAGGCCCCGGCCGGCGCCGCCCCGGACCCGGGGCTCGACGCGACGGTCGTCCACCCGCCCGTGTCCGCTCCCGTGCCGCCCCAGCCGACCGCTCCCCCGGCGCCCGTGCCCGGCTACGGCTACCCGCAGACGGCGCCGCCCGCCTACGGCTATCCCCAACCCGTCTCGACCGCGCAGCCGGCCTACGGCTATCCCCAGCCCGCCTCGACCGCGCAGCCCGCGTACGGCTATCCCCAGCCCGCGGCGGCCGCGGCGCCCGCCCCGGACCCGAACTTCCGGATGCCGCCGATGGGGCCGCAGTTCATCCGTCCGTGACGCCGCCTGGGGGGCGCTGAGCGGTCCCGGCCGTGAGGCGGCCCGGGACAGGCCCGGCGCTCCCACCCGTAACGCCACGGGTCAGGCCTTGGTCTTGTAGCCGCGCCCCCATTGCAGGCCCCAGCCGTACAGCCGGTCCAGCTCCCCCTGGAAGCCGTACACGAACTTCACCTCGCGGCGGACGATCAGCTCTTCCTTGACCTTCTCGACGGTGAAGACCGCGCAGGAGCGGGCCTGCGGGGCCCGCTCGTCCAGTTCGATCTCGATCCGCGGCCCGTTGCTGGGGTAGAGCGTCACCTTGGCGTGGGTGCGGTCGAAGGCCGGTGTCTGGTCGTAGATGTAGACGAAGAACAGCAGGCGCTTGATGGCGTCCCGGTGGTCGAGGTTGACGAAGATCGTCTCGCCGGAGGATCCGCCGAACCGGTCGTCACCGCTCAGGTTCACGTACGGCGGGGCGTTCAGGGACCCGAAGAAGTTGCCGAGCGGCTGCACCACGCCCTTGCTGCCGTCCGTCAGCTCGTACATGCAGCCCAGGTCCAGGTCGACGTTGACGACCCCCTGGGTGTGCGCCTGGACGACCTCGGGCTTGAAGAGCTTCGAGGGGTTGCGCAGCAGTCGTCCGCTCTGGCGGGAGCGGCCCTCGATGTCGGAGGTCCGCATCCGCCAGGAGAGGTTGACGCGGAGGTTGCCGGTGGCCGCCCCCTGTTTGGTGAGCGAGACCGCCGGGCGCCGTCTGGTGAGGTCGATGGAGTTGCTCGCGGCGTTGCCCGAGTCGAACTGCGCCACCCTGCCCGGAAAGAGGCCGTCCCAGAAGGCCATGCGTCCCCACCCCCCACTCGAAGCCATGACATACGCGGCGGGGCGGCCGGGTGCACCGGCCGCCCCGCAGTGAAGCGTTCCTCATTGCCGGGGGTGTCACACCCCGGACGACACCTCGGTCTTGCCCGAGGAGTCAGCTTTTCCCTCGGTCGCCGCGAGGGCCTTGTTCCGCCGGACGGAGGACCAGAAGGACCAGGCGATCAGAGCGACGCCGATGAGGCCGGTGACGACCTCGGGGATCTGGTACCGGATGGAGATCATGAGAATGATGGCGAGCGCGCCGATGGCGTAGTGGGCGCCGTGCTCCAGGTACACGTAGTCGTCGAGGGTGCCCTGGCGGACCAGGTAGACCGTCAGCGAACGGACGTACATGGCACCGACGCCGAGGCCGAGCGCCATCAGGACGATGTCGTTGGTGATGGCGAAGGCGCCGATGACGCCGTCGAAGGAGAACGACGCGTCGAGGACCTCGAGGTAGAGGAACATGAAGAAGGCGGCCTTGCCGGCGAGCACCACGGCCGAGACGGGCTTGCCGCTGCGCTTGGCCTCCTCCTCGGCCTCGTGCTCGCGCTCCTCTTCCTCCTCCAGCTTGTTCTCGAAGTAGCCCGAAAGACCGCCGACGACGAGGTACGTGATGAGACCGAAGACGCCGGAGAGCAGGACGGTGGACGCCTTGTCGACGTGCGTACCGCCGTGCTGGTGGGCCTGGGTCGCGAAGGTCATGGCGCTGATCGCCAGGACGATCAGGGCGATGCAGACCGAGAGCATGTCGATCTTGCCGAGCTTGGCCAGCGGGCGCTCCAGCCAGCCGAGCCACTTGATGTCACGGTCCTCGAAGATGAAGTCGAGGAAGATCATGAGCAGGAACATGCCGCCGAAGGCCGCGATCGACGGGTGTGCGTCGGTCACGAGCTGCTCGTAGCGCTCGGCGTCGTTGAGCGCGAGATCGACGGCCTCGATCGGACCGATCTTGGCGCTGATCGCGACGATCACGACGGGGAAGACCAGCCGCATGCCGAAGACGGCGATCAGAATGCCGATCGTGAGGAAGATCTTCTGCCAGAAGGCGTTCATCTTCTTCAGGATTCCGGCGTTGACCACCGCATTGTCGAAGGACAGCGAGATCTCGAGGATGCACAGGATCGCGACGATCCCGAACGCTTCCCACCCCCCGTAGAGCACCGCTGCGACCAGCCCGAGCGCCGTAATGGCGAACGACCAGCCGAAGGTTTTCAGAACCACTGTCTACCCCATCGTGTAATTACGCGGCTTTACGAAACGTTGACCCCGAAGTCTAGAGCGATGCCCCGGAGGCCGGACGCGTACCCCTGGCCCACCGCCCGGAACTTCCATTCACCCCCGTACCGGTACAGCTCGCCGAAGATCATCGCGGTCTCGGTGGAGGCGTCCTCGGAGAGGTCGTAGCGGGCCAGCTCCTGGCCGTCCGCCTGGTTCGCCACGCGGATGAAGGCGTTGCTGACCTGGCCGAAGGTCTGGCCCCGGTTGTCGGCCTCATGGATCGAGACCGGGAAAATGATCTTGTCGCAGTGGGCCGGAACCTTGGTGAGGTCCACGATGAGCGACTCGTCGTCGCCGTCACCCTCGCCGGTGAGGTTGTCCCCGGTGTGTTCGACCGAGCCCTCGGGGCTCTTGAGGTTGTTGTAGAAGACGAAGTACTCGTCGCCGAGCACCCGCCCCGACTCGCACAGCAGGGCGCTGGCGTCGAGGTCGAAGGGCGCTCCGGTGGTGGAGCGCGCGTCCCAGCCGAGGCCGACCAGCACCTGGGTGAGGTTGGGTGCAGCCTTGGAGAGGGAGACGTTGCCTCCCTTGGCGAGCGTGACGCCCATGCGTGGTTCCTCCCCGGTGAGAACTGCTCTCTGCACTGCTGATGAGCCGTGGCGCTGCTGAGCCGTACGGCTGATGAGGCACGTCCGGCGCCGCACGGAGCGTGCGGCGCCGGACGGATCAGGCTTGCGTGACTCAGACGTTGACGCCGAAGTCGGCCGCGATCCCGCGCAGGCCGGAGGCGTAGCCCTGGCCGACGGCGCGGAACTTCCACTCGTCGCCGTTGCGGTAGAGCTCGCCGAAGACCATGGCGGTCTCGGTGGAGGCGTCCTCGGAGAGGTCGTACCGGGCGATCTCGGTGCCGCCGGCCTGGTTCACGACACGGATGAACGCGTTGCGGACCTGGCCGAAGGACTGCTGGCGGTTCTCGGCGTCGTAGATCGACACCGGGAAGACGATCTTGGCGACATCGGCGGGCACCGTGGCCAGGTTGACCTTGACCTGCTCGTCGTCACCCTCACCCTCGCCGGTGAGGTTGTCACCGGTGTGCTCGACCGAGCCGTCGGCGCTCTTCAGGTTGTTGAAGAACACGAAGTCCTGGTCGTTGCGGACCTTGCCCTCCGCGCTGACCAGAATGGCGCTGGCGTCGAGGTCGAAGTCCGTCCCGGTGGTGGTGCGGATGTCCCAGCCCAGACCGACAGTGACGGCGGTCAGGCCAGGGGCCTCCTTGGTCAGCGAGACGTTGCCGCCCTTGCTGAGGCTGACTCCCACGAGTCCCTCCATGTGGTTTCCAGGGGCAGCGCCCCCGTCGTGCGTTGGCATCGGATCAACGAGTGGATCCTAGTGACGGGTTCCCGGCCTGGACAGACGATTCGCCCCGATGGTCAGAGAGTGTCGAGCGCCTTGACGTACTGGCCGAGGTCGCGGGCGTCCGGAAGGGCGTTCACGACGCTCCAGCGGACGACGCCGTCCTTGTCGATGATGAAGGTGCCGCGCACGGCGCAGCCCTTGTCCTCGTCGAAGACGCCGTAGGCGCGCGAGGCCTCCCCGTGCTTCCAGAAGTCGGAGAGCAGCGGGTAGTCCAGGCCCTCCTGCTCGGCGAAGACGCGCAGGGTGTGGATGGAGTCGTTGGAGACGGCGAGGAGCTGGGTGTCGTCGTTGACGAACTTCGGCAGGTTGTCGCGCAGCTCGCACAGCTCGCCGGTGCAGACGCCGGTGAAGGCGAAGGGGTAGAAGAGCAGCACGACGTTCTTCTCCCCCTTGAAGTCGGAGAGCCTCACGGTGCGGCCGTGGTTGTCCTTGAGCTCGAACTCCGGGGCCTTGGTGCCGACCTCGATCGCCATGGCGTGCGCTTCCCTTCCACTGGACTGGGTCACCGACAGAGTCGTTGGACCGAACAGGTGAAGGGCCAGCCTACGCACAGAGCCCCCGCCGGCTGTGCCGGCGGGGGCTCCTGCTGCTTGGGGGATCAGCGCTTGGGGGCGACGAGCCGGGTGCCCGACCAGTCCTTCGCCACGCTGATGCTCTTGGTCTGGGAGAAGCCGGCGGTCTGCGCGGCATCGCTGATGTCGCTCGGCTCGACGTAACCGTCTCGGCCCGTCTTGGGCGTCAGCAGCCAAACGTTGCCGCCGTCCTCCAGGAGGCCGATGGCATCGACCAGGGAGTCCGTCAGATCTCCGTCCTCGTCGCGGAACCAGAGCACGACGGCGTCGGCGACGTCGTCGTAGTCCTCGTCAGCGAGGTCCGACCCGATGATGGACTCGATGCCTTCGCGGAGATCGAAATCGACGTCGTCGTCGTAACCGATCTCCTGGACCACCTGTCCGGGCTCGAACCCCAGCCTCGCTGCCGGGTTGGTCCGCTCCTCCGCGTGGTCCGCGGTCGCGCTCACGGCTTGCCTCCTGATCATGTATCGGAAAATGCTTCGGCCACGCGCGTACGCGCAGCGCTGGCCGTAGTCCACACGGGCTGGGCGGATCGCGCAAGTACCCGGCCGCCGAGACCGCCGAAACGGTGACGTTTGGGGCCGTCTCGCCGCATCTCCCGGGCCGCCTCCGCTTCGCTGCGTGACATAAGGCACACGCTTCGTACCGCTTTGGGTCCTTCCGTGGTTTCAGTCTGCCGAACGTGCGGACGAAACGCATGCGCGGGTTGGGCGTAAGGTTGCGATTTGACCCAACCGGGCACCCAGTGGGGGTTACCCCTCGGTAGAGATGACGTTTGACACCGACGGGGTACACGATGGACGTCCCGGCCACCCGTGGGCTCCATCGAAGCTCCACCGAACAGCGAAGGAACAGCGTGGCTTCCGGATCCGATCGCAACCCGATCATCATTGGCGGCCTTCCCAGCCAGGTCCCGGACTTCGATCCGGAGGAGACCCAGGAATGGCTCGACTCCCTCGACGCCGCCGTCGACGAGCGGGGCCGTGAGCGGGCCCGCTACCTGATGCTCCGCCTGATCGAGCGCGCCCGCGAGAAGCGTGTGGCCGTGCCCGAGATGCGCAGCACGGACTACGTCAACACCATCGCCACCAAGGACGAGCCGTTCTTCCCCGGCAACGAGGAGATCGAGCGCAAGGTCCTCAACGCGACCCGCTGGAACGCCGCCGTGATGGTCTCGCGCGCGCAGCGCCCGGGTATCGGGGTCGGTGGCCACATCGCCACGTTCGCCTCCTCCGCCTCGCTGTACGACGTCGGCTTCAACCACTTCTTCCGCGGCAAGGACGAGGGCGACGGCGGCGACCAGATCTTCTTCCAGGGCCACGCCTCCCCCGGCATCTACGCCCGCGCCTACCTCCTCGACCGGCTGAGCGAGACCCAGCTCGACGCCTTCCGCCAGGAGAAGTCGAAGTTCCCGAACGGGCTGTCCTCGTACCCCCATCCACGCCTGATGCCGGACTTCTGGGAGTTCCCGACCGTCTCGATGGGCCTCGGCCCGCTCGGCGCGATCTACCAGGCCCGGATGAACCGCTACATGGAGGCGCGCGGCATCGCCGACACCTCCAAGTCCCACGTCTGGGCGTTCCTCGGCGACGGCGAGATGGACGAGCCGGAGTCGCTCGGCCAGCTGTCCATCGCCGCCCGTGAGGGCCTGGACAACCTGACCTTCGTCGTCAACTGCAACCTGCAGCGCCTCGACGGCCCGGTGCGCGGCAACGGCAAGATCATCCAGGAGCTGGAGTCGCAGTTCCGCGGCGCCGGCTGGAACGTCATCAAGCTGATCTGGGACCGTTCCTGGGACCCGCTGCTCGCCCAGGACCGTGACGGCATCCTGGTCAACAAGCTGAACACCACGCCCGACGGCCAGTTCCAGACGTACGCCACGGAGACCGGCGCGTACATCCGCGACCACTTCTTCGGCGACGACCAGCGGCTGCGCTCGATGGTCGAGGGCATGTCGGACCACCAGATCCTGCACCTGGGCCGCGGTGGCCACGACCACAGGAAGATCTTCGCGGCCTTCGCGGCGGCCAAGGCCCACAAGGGTCAGCCGACCGTGGTGCTCGCGCAGACCGTCAAGGGCTGGACGCTGGGCCCCAACTTCGAGGGCCGCAACGCGACCCACCAGATGAAGAAGCTGACGGTCGACGACCTCAAGCGCTTCCGCGACCGGCTGCACATCCCGATCACGGACGCGCAGCTGGAGGGCGGCCTGCCGCCGTACTACCACCCGGGACGGGACTCCGAGGAGATCCAGTACATGCACGACCGCCGCAGGGCGCTCGGCGGGTACGTCCCGACGCGTGTGGTGCGCGCGAAGCCGCTGGCCCTGCCCGAGGACAAGACCTACGCCGCGGTGAAGAAGGGCTCCGGCCAGCAGTCGATCGCCACCACGATGGCGTTCGTCCGGCTGCTCAAGGACCTGATGCGGGACAAGGAGATCGGCAAGCGGTTCGTGCTGATCGCGCCGGACGAGTACCGGACGTTCGGCATGGACTCCTTCTTCCCGAGCGCCAAGATCTACAACCCGCTGGGCCAGCAGTACGAGGCCGTGGACCGCGAGCTGCTGCTCGCGTACAAGGAGTCCCCGACCGGCCAGATGCTGCACGACGGCATCTCGGAGGCCGGCTGCACGGCCTCGCTGATCGCGGCCGGTTCGGCCTACGCCACGCACGGCGAGCCGCTGATCCCGGTCTACGTCTTCTACTCGATGTTCGGTTTCCAGCGGACCGGCGACCAGTTCTGGCAGATGGCGGACCAGCTCGCGCGCGGCTTCGTGCTCGGTGCCACCGCGGGCCGGACGACGCTGACGGGTGAGGGCCTCCAGCACGCGGACGGCCACTCGCACCTGCTCGCCTCGACGAACCCGGGCTGTGTCGCCTACGACCCCGCCTTCGGCTTCGAGATCGCGCACATCGTGCAGGACGGCCTGCGGCGCATGTACGGCCCGGACGCCGAGGACGTCTTCTACTACCTCACCGTCTACAACGAGCCGATCCAGCACCCGACCGAGCCCGAGAACGTGGACGCCGAGGGCATCCTCAAGGGCATCTACCGCTTCAAGGCGGGCGAGGCCGGCGCGATCCCCGCGCAGATCATGGCCTCTGGTGTCGCCGTGCCGTGGGCGGTCGAGGCGCAGCGGCTCCTCGCCGAGGAGTGGAACGTGCGCGCCGACGTCTGGTCGGCGACGTCCTGGAACGAGCTGCGCCGCGAGGCCGTCGAGGTCGACCGGCACAACCTGCTCCACCCGGACGAGGAGCAGCGCGTCCCGTACGTGACCCGCAAGTTGTCCTCCGCGCAGGGCCCGTTCGTCGCCGTCTCCGACTGGATGCGCTCCGTTCCGGACCAGATCTCCCGCTGGGTGCCGGGCACGTACACCTCGCTCGGCGCGGACGGCTTCGGCTTCGCGGACACCCGGGGCGCGGCCCGTCGGTACTTCCACATCGACGCCCAGTCGATCGTCCTGGCCGTCCTCACCGAGCTCGCCCGCGAGGGCAAGGTCGACCGGTCGGTCCTGAAGCAGGCCGTGGACCGCTACCAGCTGCTGGACGTGGCGGCCGCGGACCCCGGCGCCGCCGGCGGCGACGCCTAGGGCGCGTCGCCGACGCATATCGCCTGGTGAGGGGCGGCGGGACCAGCGGTCCCGCCGC
>NZ_JBVHWN010000002.1:675196-756469 GCF_055564335.1 Streptomyces sp. NPDC029139
GGGGGGAGGGGGGGGGGGGGGAGGGGGGGGGGGGGGGGGGGGACGCCCCCCCCCCCCCCCCCCCCCCCCCCCCTCGGCATTGCCTACGATGCCTGCCATGAAGCAACCCACCTCGCAGCTGCGCTGGGAGAAGCGCACCCAGACGCCGCTGCTGGGGCTCGCCGTCGTGTTCGGCGTCGCCTATGCCGTGCCGATCGTGGCGCCCGACGCCGACGCCGGGGTGCACCGGCTGTGCACGCACGTCGAGTGGGTGGTGTGGGGCGCGTTCGCCGTCGACTACGCCGTACGGCTCGTGCTGGCGCCTAGCAAGTGGCTCTTCGTCCGCAGGCATCCCCTCGACCTGCTGGCGGTGCTGCTCCCCCTGGTGCAGCCGCTGCGGCTGCTGCGTCTGGTCTCCACGCTCCTCCTGGTGGGCCGGCGGGCCCGGATGGCCCCGCAGATCACGCTCACCACCTATGTGGCGGGCGCGGTGGTCGGGCTCCTGATGTTCGGCTCGCTGGCCGTGCTCCATGTGGAGCGCAGCGCCCCGGACGGGAACATCAAGACGCTCGGGGACGCGGTGTGGTGGTCGTTCACCACGATGACGACGGTCGGCTACGGCGACCACGCCCCGACCACGGGTCTCGGACGCGTCCTCGCGGTGGGCCTGATGCTCTCGGGGATCGCCCTGCTGGGTGTGGTGACCGCCAACATCGCGGCCTGGTTCATCTCCCGCTTCGAACGGGACGACGCCCAGGAGCGCCGGCAGACGGAACTCCTGGAGGCCCTGGCCCGGGAGGTCCACGCGCTGCGCGCCGAGGTGGCACGGCTCTCCTCGCCGGCACCGGTGACGGCACCGCTGCCGGTGTCCGCGCAGGCCCCCGGCCTGGGCCCCGCCCTCGCCCCCGCGCCGGCCGGGGCACCGGCACCGGCGGCGGTGCCGTTCCCCGTACCGCCGCCGGACGAGGCCCCTACCTCTCCCAGATCTTGAAGGCTCTGACCTGGTACGGCGTCTGCGGCACCCACGTCCCGCGGCCCGGATAGGTCTCGAACTCCCCGGTCTCGGCGCACTCCGCGGACTGGTACGTGGTGACCGGCCGTCCGGTGCGGTTGGCGAGCGCCTGGGCGCTCGTCCCGGACGGCAGGGGCACGCAGCTCTCGATGTCGGTCCCCGCCAGCTCGTGGGTGAGGGTCTTGCCCTTGAAGTCCGCCTTGGGCCACAGACAGAGCTGTCCGGGCCCGCAGCTCCCGAGCTTGGGAGCCGATGCGGCGGCCGTCGCGGCGACGGGAGCGGCCGCGGGAGCCGGAGCGGCTGCCACGGACGCGCCCGCCACGGCGGTGAGCAGGACGGCCGTCAGTACGGCCAGGTGTACGTGCTGCGTCGACATGTCGGTCAACCCCCCAGGTTCGTCACTCTCTGTAATCAGAAACTCTGGAGGAGGTGACAGCCCGTTGGGAAGAGGCCATGGGTCGGTTCACCCGGATAGGTGACAGCCCCGCCGGACCGGGTCCGGCGGGGCTGTCGTGTCACGAGGTCGACGTCAGATGTGGACGCCGCCCGCACCCGCCTCCGCGTTCGCGCCGCGCTTGGTGAGCATGGCGACTCCCGCCGCGACGACGGCGACGACACCGGCGACGGTGAAGGCCAGGCCCATGCCGTCCATGAAGGTGTCGTGGATGACGCCACCGATCCGGTCGAACATGTCCGGGGTCATGCCGGGTGCCTTCGCCAGCTCCTGCGGGACCATGCCGAACTCGGCGGCCTCCTCCAGCCCGGGCGTGGGCCGGCCCGGGACACCGGCGGCCGTCCAGTTCGCCGCGAAGTCGCTGGAGACCTTGGAGGACATGACCGCGCCGAGCACGGCCGTGCCGAGCGCGCCGCCGACCTGCATCGCGGCCTGCTGCAGACCGCCCGCGACGCCGGAGAGCTCCAGCGGGGCGTTGCCGACGATGACCTCGGTGGCGCCGACCATGACCGGGGCGAGGCCCAGGCCGAGCAGCGCGAACCAGAGGGACATCACGAACGTTCCGGAGTCCTCCGTGAGCGTGATCATGCCGAACATGGCGGCGGCGGTGCAGACCATGCCGCCGACCAGCGGGATCCGCGGGCCGAACTTGGTGATCAGCGCACCGGCCAGCGGCGAGGAGACGATCATCATCGCGGTCAGCGGCAGCAGGTGCAGACCGGCGTCGATCGGCCCCAGGCCCTGGACACCCTGGAGGTAGAAGGTCACGAAGAACAGCCCGCCCATGAAGGCGAAGGCCATGAGGACCATCAGGACCACACCGGCCGAGAGCGGCACGGAGCGGAACATGGCCAGCGGGATGAGCGGCTCCTTGACCTTGGTCTCCCACAGGGCGAAGAGGCCGAAGAGCAGGAACGCGCCGATCAGGCAGCCCCAGGTGTTGCCACCCGTCCAGCCCCAGTCGGCACCGGCCTGGATGATGCCCCAGATGAGCGATCCCATCGCGCCGGAGAGCAGCAGGATCCCGAGGACGTCGAACGAGCGCGGGGCGTTCTCGGCGCGGTGGTCCCGCAGGATCACCAGGCCGAGCACGAGCGCGAGCACGCCGACCGGAACGTTGATGAAGAAGACGGACTGCCAGCTGACGTGCTCGACGAGGAAGCCGCCGAGGATCGGGCCGCCGGCCGTCGAGGCGCCGATGACCATGCCCCAGATGCCGATGGCCATGTTCAGCTTCTCGGCGGGGAAGGTGGCCCGGAGCAGGCCGAGCGCCGCCGGCATCAGCAGGGCGCCGAAGAGGCCCTGGAGGATGCGGAAGGCGATCACGTAGGCGATCGAGTCCGAGAGGCCGATCGCGGCGGAGGCGGCGGCGAAGCCGGCGATGCCTATCAGGAAGGTCTGGCGGTGACCGAAGCGGTCACCGAGCTTGCCGGCGGTGATCAGGGCGACGGCGAGCGCGAGCAGATACCCGTTGGTGATCCACTGCAGCTGATCGAGTGTCGCGCCGAGGTCGTGCTGGATGGCGGGGTTGGCGATGGCCACGATCGTGCCGTCGAGCGCGACCATCATCACGCCGGCCGCCACGGCGAACAGCGTCAGCCAGGGATGGCCTCGCAGTCCCTTCGCCGGAGCCGGCGCGGGGCTCCGGTCGCCCCCTCGACCCTGCGGGGCCTTTTCCACGGTGGTCTGACTAGTCATGCCAGCGAGGCTAATGTCAGTCACTGACAATTGACAAAGCGATTCACACGACGGTAACTGTCACGTAGCTCACAGGTACCCTGAGCTGCACGACGCCTGGGAAAGTGGCGAAAAGAGGGCTCTACGGTGACGGTTTCCGGTCTGCGGGAACGGAAGAAGCAGCGCACGCGGGACGCCCTGCTGCGCGTCGCCCTCGAACTGTTCACGACCCAGGGATACGAGCAGACCACCGTCGACGAGATCGCCGACGCGGTCGAGGTCTCCCAGCGCACCTTCTTCCGCTACTTCTCCTCCAAGGAGGAGGCCGCCTTCGCCGTGCAGCGCATGGTCGAGGACCGCTTCGTCCAGGCACTGGCGGCACGCCCCGCACAGGAGGGGCCGCTCGACGCGATGCGCAACGCCGTGCTCTCCTCCTGGGACACCATCGGCGAGGCGATCATGGAGGTCGTCCCCCTCGATCTCTATCTGCGAACCTTCCAGATGATCGAGTCGACCCCCTCGCTGCTCGCCGTCCACCTGCGCCGCTCCAGCGAGATGGAGGAGGCCATAGCCCGGCTCGTCGCCGAGCGCGAGGGCCTGGACCTCGACGAGGACCCGCGCCCCCGGATCGTGGTGGCGGCCTTCAGCGGCGTCATGCGAGTGACCGGCCAGCTCTGGGGCCGGGGGGCGGACCCGACCCTGGAGGGGATCCGCGCGATGACGGCGCACTACCTGGACCACCTCGCCCCCGCGCTCGTACCGGAGTGGCGGAAGCGCTAGCCACGCGCGAGGCGTACGCCCCCGCGCACGGAGCGTCACCGCACCTCGCCTCGGCCCGTGATCCACGTCACTCGTGGCCGCGACACCCCTCGCCCGTCTCCTAGGGTGTGGCGCAGTGACTTCCTTCGACACCTCCCCCACCCTCACCGCCTGGCGCATGCTGCTCGCGCTGGCCGTGATCTTCGTGCTCCTGGCGACTACCGGCTGGACGACGATCCGGCATCAGCGCGGGCCGGGAGAGACGCGGGAGGCCGCCATCGCCTCCTGGCTGCACGGCAGGATCGGCCACCGGGACCTGCCCGACCCGGCCGCCCCCGCCCGTACGATCGCCGCGTTCTTCGCCTCGATCGGCCCGACGCAGGGCGCCTTCCTCGCCGACGCGCATCCGTTCGTCGTCGGCAATCTCAACGGCGCCCCGGTCACCCTGCGCTACCGCTCCAACCGGCTCTCCCTGGCCCGCGCCCTCGACGTCGAACGCAAGCGGGTCGAGGACCCCCGGCTCACCGCCGACGGCCGGCACGAGGCCCTGCGCCGCGCGCACCGCTTCACCTCGCTGATGCGTCCGGACCGTCAGATCCTCGCCTTCGACCCGACCGGTGGCGGCCGGACGGCCGAGGTGCTCGGCGATCTGGAGCGGGCCCAGCGGGTGTCGGTGATCGTGCCCGGCGTGGACACCAATCTGCTGACCTTCCAGAAGACCAGCCGCAAGTACTCGGCACCGGCCGGGATGGCGCAGTCGCTCTACGCCGCCGAGCGCGAGGCCGCCCCCACGCGCCGTACGGCCGTCATCGCCTGGGCCGACTACACCGCCCCCGTCGGAGTCGGCATCGACGCCGCGATGGGCCGCCTGGCCTCGGCGGGCGCGGTACGGCTCGTCGGCATGACCGCCGCGCTGCCCGGCGCCTCCCGCGTCAGCCTCTTCTGCCACAGCTACGGCTCCGTGCTCTGCGGGGTCGCCGCGGCCCGGCTGCCCTCCCGGGTGACGGACGTGGTGGTGGCGGGAAGCCCCGGCATGCGGGTGGAGCGGGCGGCGGAGCTGTCGACGCGGGCCCGGGTGTGGGCGATGCGGGACGCGGACGACTGGATCCAGGACGTGCCGCACCTCGCGGTCGGCGGAGTGGGGCACGGGGCGGATCCGGTGGCGCCGGAGTTCGGTGCGCGGCTGCTCTCGGCGGCCGGGGCGAACGGCCATACCGGCTATTTCGAGCCGGGCACCGGCAGCCTCGACAACTTGGCGGCCATAGGTGTTGGTTCGTACCAGAGCCTGACCTGCGCGAGCGTCGACAGCGCTTGCCGCAGCGGAATCTCCGGCGAGGAAGGGCTCTGACGCGCGTAGAGAGCGGGATGTCGGCCCCCGGCGCAGGGGCGACGTGGGGGCGCGCGCCGCATACGATGAGGCACATGGGTGATGTGCTGGCCGGAATTCATGCCACCTGGGAGTTCGAGAGCGACGCCGTCGTCATCCGCTTCGAACGGGGGATCCGCACACCGAAACTGTTCCAGGCGCTGCGCGAACGACGTATCCCGCACGAGGCGTTGGCGTCCGTGACGCTCGCCCCGGGCAAGCGGGGCACCGTCGTGCTGCACGCGGTGCCGAGAGCGGGCGCCGATCCTCTGATGGAGGCTGCCGCGGGACAGCTGAAGGAGGGGTGCGACCCGTACCGGCTGGTGCTGCCGGCGGAACGGGAGACGCTGGCCGAGTACTACCGGGACGAACTGCGCGCGGTGCTCACGCCCCGGGACGAGCCCTCGGACCGTTTCCTTGTGGAGGCGCCGGAGGGACCGCAGTCGTTCAAGGCGTACGACGGGAAGGCGACCTTCGACGGCCGGTCGGAGGTGTCGTTCCGCTGGTCGTGGTCGGGCGCGTCCTCGGAGAAGTGGAAGGCGGGCGACCAGACCTTTCCGGTACGGGAGCTCAGCGGGGTGGAGTGGCGCTCGCCGGACGTCTTCGACGGGTATCTGCGTCTGCTGCCCCGGTCCGGGGAGCCGCGGCCGCCCCAGGCGGACCACGATCCGGCGGCCGTGGTCTTCGGCCTCGGCTACGGCCCGGTCCACGAGTCCCTGCCGTTCGCGGCCGCCGTCCTGTCGGCGGTCCGCCGTGCCGGGCGGGTGGCCGCGCTGCCCGAGGCGGAGCTGCGCGACCCGGCGGGGGTCGCGGAGCGGATCCGGCATCTGGGGGAGCTGCACGAGGCGGGGCTGGTGACGGACGAGGAGTTCACGGCGAAGAAGGCGGAGTTGCTGGCGGAGCTCTGACGAAGACCGGGGCTCGGCGGGTGGGGGCGTGGGGGCGCCCGGTCCGCCGACGCCAGTCATACCCCGGTATCACCCCTCGACCGGGTCCTCGGTATGACGCCCGGCGGCCGTCCGGCTGCCTACCCTGAGCGGGCCATGAAGAAGACACGCTCCCTCGGAGCCGACCGCCCCGTCGCCCGGATGCTCGCGCCCGTCCGAGGGGTGATGCAGTCCTTCGGCACCGCCCTCGCGACCCCGACGGAACCGGGCGCCCCGCTGCTCGCCGAGGCGCGCACGCGCTGGCTCCGACTGCTCCCGTACGGCGTCGCGTTCGCCTTCGTCGCCTCGCTGCTGCCGTCGACCGTCGCGGTCCTCATGAACGACTACCAGGTCAACGGCGGCCTGGCCGGCGCCCTGGCCACCGCGCAGAGCGCGCCGCTGCTCCTCGCCGTGACCCGCCCCCTCCAGGCATGGTGGATCATCGGCATCGCCGATGTGGCCGGGGCGCTCGTCATGCTCGCCTCGAACGGCCTCGACGGGCGCACCTGGCCGTGGACGCCGCCGGTCGTGGTCGGGTACCTCGCCCTGATGCTCGCCCTGGGGCTGCGCGAGTCGCGCCGGGCCTTGCTCGGGGTGTGGCTGGTGACGGGAGCCACGGGGTTCGTCCTCACGGCGGTCGCGCCGGAGAACACGGACGGCATCCACGTCCTGCTCTTCGTCCTGAGCGGAGTGGTCCTGCTCGTCATGGCGACGATCCGCGAGCGCGGGGACGCCGAGCGCCGCAGCGCGGCCGAGCGGGCCCGCAGCACGCTTCTGGAGGAGCGGGCCCGCATCGCGCGCGAACTGCACGACATCGTGGCCCACCACATGTCCGTGATCACGGTGCAGGCGGACTCGGCGCCGTACCGGATCCCGGACCTTCCTGAGGCGGCCCGCGAGGAGTTCACCTCGATCGCCGCGAGCGCCCGGGAGTCGCTCGCCGAGATGCGCCGGCTGCTGGTGGTGCTGCGCAGCGAGGGCACGGAGGGCGAACGGGCCCCGCAGCCCGGCCTGGACCGGGTGCAGCAGCTGATCGAGGCGACGGTTCGGGCGGGGGTGCCGGCCGAACTGTCGATGGCGGCGGACCTCATGGCCGGCCGGAGCGACGTACCGCAGGCGGTGGACCTGTCGGCGTACCGGATCGTGCAGGAGGCGCTGGCGAACGTGGTCCGGCACGCGCCGGGCGCCGAGACCCGGGTCTCGATCCGCGCGGACGACGGACGGCTGACCATCGTGGTGGTCAACGGCCCTGTCTCGGGGCGCGCTTCGCCCCTGGAGAGCGGGACGGGGACCGGGCACGGGCTGGTCGGGATGCGCGAGCGCGTACGGTTGACCGGCGGCTCGCTCGACACCGGGCCGCTGCCGGACGGCGGCTTCCGGGTGGCCGCGCGCCTCCCCATGACCTCGAAGGACGTGTCTTGACCATCCGCGTGATCATCGTCGACGACCAGGCCATGGTGCGGGCGGGGTTCGCCGCGCTCCTCTCGGCGCAGGCCGACATCGACGTGGTGGGCGAGGCGCCGGACGGGCGCCGGGGCGTGGACGTGGCGCGGTCGACGCACCCGGACGTGGTGCTGATGGACGTGCGGATGCCGGAGATGGACGGTCTCGCGGCGGCCCGGGAGATCCTTTCGCCGCCGGTGGGGATCACGCACCGGCCGAAGGTGCTGATGCTGACCACCTTCGACGTGGACGACTACGTGTACGAGGCGCTGCGCGCGGGCGCGTCCGGCTTCCTGCTGAAGGACGCGCCGCCCGCCGATTTGATCGCGGCGGTACGGGTGGTGGCGGCGGGCGAGGCGCTGCTCGCCCCGTCGGTGACCCGGCGGCTGATCGCCGACTTCGCCGCGTCGAGGCCGGCCCCGCGCGGGGACCGGGTCGCGCTGCGTCTCAACGGTCTGACGCCGCGCGAGACGGAGGTCCTGGAGCTGATCGCGCGCGGTCTGTCGAACCAGGAGATCGCGGACCGGCTGGTCCTCGCCGAGCAGACGGTGAAGACCCACATCGGCCGGGTGCTCGCCAAGCTGGACCTGCGCGACCGCGCGCAGGCGGTGATCTTCGCGTACGAGTCGGGCCTGGTGACCCCGGGCGACGGGCACCGCTGACCGGAAGGGCGCGCCCCCACCGGGGGAAAGCCCCACCATCGGCCGGGGGAGCGCCGCTCGTCCACCCCCTACCCCGGTAGCACCGGAGAGTTGGCCCCTCGGTGTGACGTGCCGTCACCCACCCTCTTCCTACCTTCCTCTCGCCACGGACGAGAGACACGAAGAGGGAGGGGCCTCATATGCGCCGCTACACAAGGACCTTGGTCGCCGCCGCACTCACCACGACGGTGATCGCCGGGACGGCGGGCTGGGCGTCCGGGAGTGCGCAGCAGGCCGTGACGGGAGCCCCGGTCGGCACGGACGCCTGGCGGGCGGACGGGCTGCCCGACCCGGAACGGATGACGCCCTCCCAGGTCGCCGCGTACTTCGCCGGTCTGACGGTCGGCCGGCAGCACGAGCTGGTCCGCGCGCACCCCTCCGTCGTCGGCAACCTCGACGGTGTACCGCCGCGTCTGCGGTACGAGGCGAACGCCCGCGCCCTGGGCGGCCGGTACGCCGGGCAGCAGGTCCTCGCCTTCGACCCGCGCGGCCGGGGCCAGGCCGTCCTCGTCTCGGGCGACCTGACGACGGCCGAGCACGTGGCCGTGATCGTGCCCGGGTCCGACATCGACGCCGGGAACATCACACCGCTCACCGACAAGGCCGAGGCGCTGCGCCGGGCCACGCACGGTCGCACCGCCGTGATCGCCTGGGCCGGCTACACCACGCCGGTCGGTGTCGGTCTCGACGCCGCCACCGGGGACCTCGCCGAGGTCGGGGCGGAGCGGCTGACGCGGCTCACCGACGGCCTGGCCGCGACGGGGGTCCCCGCGCCGTCCGTGTTCTGCCACAGCTACGGCTCCGTCGTCTGCGGCCTGGCCGCCCGCGACCTCAAGGCCAAGGACCTCGTCGTCCTCGGCTCCCCGGGCATGCGCGCGGCGAACGTCACCGACCTGGGCACGTCGGCCCGGGTGTGGGCGGCCAAGGATCCGTCCGACTGGATCGACAGGGTCCCGAACGTCGCGTTCGCGGGGCTCGGTCACGGCGCGGACCCCACCGATCCCGACTTCGGCGCCCGCCTCGTCCCGGCCGCCGACGCCCCCGGCCACGACGGCTACTTCGCGGCCGGCACGCAGTCGCTCCGTACCTTCGCCGCCATCGCCGAGGGGGATGTCCGATGAGTACGCTCACCAGGACCGTCTCGAGGATCGAGGCCGGCACCCCCGCCCACCGCGACCGGGCGATCGACGGGCTGCGCGCCCTCGCGCTGCTCGCCGTGCCCACCGGGCACTGGCTGCTGGGCGGTTTCACGCTCTCCTCGGACGGGGCGCTGCACAACGCCAGCCCGCTCGGCACCTTCGGCGGACTCGCGCCCGTCAGCTGGATCCTGCAGATGCTCGGGATCTTCTTCCTGGTCGGCGGCTACGCCTCCGTCCTGTCCTACCGCAAGCGCAAGGGCTCCACCGGCGCATGGCTCACGGGCCGGCTCGCCCGGCTCGGCCGTCCCGTCCTCGGTGTCACGGCCGTCTGGGCGGTGCTGCTCCCGCTCCTCCACCACGGCTTCGGGGTGCCGGGCGACACGCTGCGGACGGCGTCCACGCTCGTGGTCCAGCCGCTGTGGTTCGTCGGGGTGTACACGGTCGTGACCGCGCTCACCCCGCTGTGCGTGAGCGCCACCCGCCGGGCGGGCGTGTGGGCGGCGGCCCCGCTGCTCGCCTCGGTCGCCGTCGTCGACTTCCTGCGCTACGGGCCGTACGCCGACGCCGTGCCGTCCTGGATCAGCCTGCTCAACATCCTGCCCGGCTGGCTCTTCGCCTACCAACTGGGCGTCTCCTGGGGCGAGGGCCGGGTCACCCGGCGTCACGCCTGGGGGCTGCTGCTCGGCGGCGCGGCCCTCTTCGCCGCCCTGCTGCTCGCCTTCGGCTACCCCGCCTCGATGGTCGGCGTCCCCGGCGAGGCCCGGACCAACTCGCACCCCCCGTCGCTCCTCGTCCTGGCCCTCGCCGCCGCCCAGAGCGGCGCGGCGATCCTGCTCCGCGGCCGGCTCGGCGCGCTGCTGAAGCGGCCCGCGCTGTGGGCGCCGGTCGTGATCGTCAATCTGTCCGCGATGACGATCCTGTGCTGGCACCAGACGGCCATGCTCGCCGCCGCGATCCCCGCCTCGTACGCGGGTGAGGTCCCCGGCCTGGTGGGCGCGCCGGACTCGGTCGGCTGGATCCTCGCCCGCCTGGCCTGGATGCCGCTGTTCGCGGCCCTGCTGCTCCTGATCGGGCGGTACGCGCGCGGCTTCGAGTCCCCGTGGACCCGTACGGGCCCGGCCCGACGCGCGGCGGCGGGCCTGCTCGCCGCCGGCTTCGCGGCCTTCGCGCTGGACCTGGCGTGAGGGGTCATGGCCGGGGGTGCCGGACCCCCATCAACGCCCAGCCCCTCCCCCGTCCCTACTCCCGCCCCGTCCCCTACTCCCGCGCCGTCACTCCCGCGCCGCCGAGGTGAAGGTCATGTCCGGGTACCGGTCGCCCGCCACCTGCGCGGCGATCGGCTCCAGTTCCGCCAGTTCTGCCTCGGTCAGGGTGATCCGGGTCGCCGCCGCGTTCTCCTCCAGGCGGGCGCGCTTGCGGGTGCCCGGGATCGGGACGACCGTCAGACCGTGGACCGAGGAG
This sequence comes from Streptomyces sp. NPDC029139, assembly GCF_055564335.1. NCBI lineage: Bacteria > Bacillati > Actinomycetota > Actinomycetes > Kitasatosporales > Streptomycetaceae > Streptomyces > Streptomyces sp. NPDC029139. The sequence continues at coordinate 686,114 of NZ_JBVHWN010000002.1, forward strand.
CGCTGTTGCACCCAGGCGAGGGCGATCTGTGCCGGCGTCGCGCCGTGGGTCTTCGCGATCGTGTGGACCGGGGCGAGGAGGGCGGCGTTCCGTGTCGCGTTCTCCCCGGTGAAGCGGGGCTGGTACTGGCGGAAGTCGCCGCCCGACAGGTCCTTCGAGGCGTCCGCGAACGCGCCGGTCAGGAAGCCGCGGCCGAGGGGCGAGTAGGGCACGAACGTCACGCCCAGCTCGGCCGCCGCGCCGACCGCGCTGCGTTCCACGTCGCGGGAGAAGAGCGACCACTCCGACTGGAGCGCGGCGATCGGGTGCACGGCGTGCGCCTCGCGCAGTTCCGCGCCGGTCACCTCGCTCAGGCCGAGGTGCTTGACCTTGCCCTCCCGTACCAGGTCCGCCATCGCCCCCACCGACTCGGCGAGCGGGACCTCCGGGTCGCGCCGGTGCATGTAGTAGAGGTCGATGGTCTCGACGCCGAGGCGGCGCAGGCTCGCCTCCACCGCGCTCCTGATGTACGCGGGATCGTTGCGGATCCCCCGGAAGTGCGGGTCGTCCGCGCGCCGCTCGATGGCGAACTTGGTGGCCAGGGTGATCTCGTCGCGGTGCGCGGCGACGAACGGCGCGAGGAACTCCTCGTTGGCGCCGCTGCCGTACACGTCCGCCGTGTCGATCAGCGTGACGCCCGCCTCCAGCGCGGCGTCGAGGGTGTCGCGGGCGGCCGCCTCGTCCGTGTCGCCGTAGAACTCGCTGATGCCCATGGCGCCGAAGCCCTGGACGCCGATCTCGGGACCGTCGGTACCGAGTCGGACGGTGCTGATCCTGCTCATCGGGTCATGCCTCCGCGTAGTAGTGACTGATCTTGGTGTCGAGCACGGCGAGCGTGTCCTGGAGCTCAGCGATCCGGGACCGCACGTCCCTCCTCGTTGTCTCCAGGAGCTCGCGCCGTTCGTCGCGGGTGTGGTCGCCCTCCCGCACCAGCTCCGCGTACCGCACCATCGACGCGACCGGCATCCCGGTCAGCCGGAGCTTTCCGACGAATCCCAGCCAGTCCAGGTCGCGCTGGGAGAAGCGGCGCTGGCCGGTGTGCGAGCGGTCCACGTGCGGCATGAGCCCGATCCGCTCGTACCAGCGCAGGGTGTGCGCCGACAGGCCGGTCAGGGCGGCCACCTCGCTGATCGTGTAGGGGACGCTTCTCTCGATCACGCTCATGGGCCCCACGCTAGGACCTTCGAGTGCACTCCAAGCAAGTAGGCTCGGAGCCATGTCCCTGCAGAGCCTGGCGATGATCGAGAACTGGCCCGTCCCCACCGCGGCCGCCGCCGTCGTGCGCGCGGACGGCACCCTGGCCGGGTCCCACGGCCCCACCGGGCAGCGGTTCCCGCTCGCCTCCGTGACCAAGCCGCTGGCCGCGTACGCCGTCCTCGTCGCGTACGAGGAGGGGGCGATCGACCTCGACGAGCCCGCCGGGCCCGAGGGCGCGACCGTACGGCATCTCCTCGCCCACACCTCCGGACTCGCCTTCGACGAGGACCGGGTGACGGCCTCCCCCGGCACGCGCCGGATCTACTCCAACACCGGCTTCGAGGCGCTCGGCGACCACGTCGCCAAGGCGACGGACATCCCGTTCGCCGAGTATCTGCACCAGGCGGTCCTGCAGCCGCTGGGGATGACCTCGACGACGCTGGAGGGCTCGCCCGCCAAGGACGGGGTCTCGACGGTCGACGACCTGGTGCGGTTCGCGGCGGAGGTGCAGGCACCCCGGCTGCTCGACGCGCGCACGGTGCTCGACGCGATGACGGTGACGCACCCCGGGCTGACCGGGATCCTGCCCGGCTACGGTCACCAGCGGCCCAACGACTGGGGGCTCGGCTTCGAGATCCGGGACGCCAAGTCGCCGCACTGGACGGGGTCCTCGTCCTCGCCGCGGACGTTCGGGCACTTCGGGCAGTCGGGCACGTTCCTGTGGATCGACCCCGACGCCCGCGCCGCGTGTGTGGCGCTGACCGACCGGGCCTTCGGGCCGTGGGCGGTGGAGGCGTGGCCGCCGTTCACGGACGCGGTCCTCGCGGAGCTGCGCGCCGGGGCCTGAGCGGGAGCCGGGCGCCGCTATGCCTCGTCGGCCGACGGGCAGGACCGGGTGGGCAGCGTGCCGTCCGGACCGGTGAGGTCGACCGAGACGGCGCCCGCGGGGTGCAGCGCGTAGACCGTCGTGCAGACGATCTGCTGGACGGCGAGCGGGTCCAGGCCCTTCACCGGGCCCGTGGACCGCACGCGGAACACCGGTTCGTCCTCCTGCCCCCACCTGATCGCGTCGTCGCTCACGTACAGCTCGTGCTGCCGGTGCTCCGGCCCCGGGAGGCGTGTGCGCAGGCCGGCGGAGCGTTCGGCGGCCGTGGGGCCGGCCAGCAGGGCGACGAGCGCCTTGAGGGGTTGGTCCGCGGCGCCCTCACGCTTGTCGTCGAGAAGCGACCCGACGCCACCGCCCGACGGGTCCGAGTGCTCGCCGGGAGGGGTGGGGGTGGGCTCCTGTCGGCCCTGAACGCCCGGTCCGTCCCGGACGACCGGCAGCAGACGCCCGTCGCCGTCGACGAAGAAGAGCGTCATCCGGAGGGCGGGCGGCGGGCCGACGGGAACGGCAGCCGCCTCCCCGGCCTCGACGACACCGCTGTCGCGGATGCCGCAGGCCCCGAGGGCGAGGAGCGGCAGGAGCAGGGCCGGCCCGGCCAGGACCCGGCGGTACGCGCTCACAGCGGGATCCGCACCGTGAAGACCGCCCCTCCGTCGGAGTGGTTCCCGGCGACGACCGTGCCGCCGTGCAGCCGTACGTTCTCCTGGGTGATCGCGAGCCCCAGGCCGCTGCCGGAGGAACGGGCCCGCGAGGGGTCCGCCTTGAAGAAGCGGTCGAAGACGTGCGGCAGCACCTCCGGGGCGATTCCCGGTCCCCGGTCGACGACCTGGGTGACCAGGCAGGGGCCCTCGGTGAAGAGCCGTACCGCCACGGGCGGGCTGCCGTGGCGCAGGGCGTTGCCGACCAGATTGGCGACGACGACGTCGAAGCGGCGCGGGTCGAGCCGGGCCCGGATACCGGGCTGGAGGTCCGGGGCCACCCGCTCCGGGTCGGTCCAGTGGCGGCTGCTCAGGGTCCGGCGGATCGTCTCCGCGACGTCCACCTCGTCGGTGTGCAGCTCGGCCGCGCGGGCGTCGAAGCGGGAGATCTCCATCAGGTCCTCGACGAGGACGGCGAGTTTGCCGGTCTCGGTACTGATGAGCCGGACCGCGCGGGCGGTGTCCGTGTCGAGGCCGGCGGCGTCCTCGTCGAGGAGCTCGGTGACGGCCAGCATCCCCGCCAGGGGCGTGCGCAGTTCGTGCGAGACGTCGGAGGCGAACCGGCGGGCGCGTGCCTCGGCGCGCTGCAGCTCCTCGACCGACCGCTGGAGTTCGGCGGCGGACTCGTTGAACGTCCGCGCGAGGTCGGCGAGTTCGTCGCTGCCCTTGGCGTGGATCCGGGTGTCCAGCTCGCCCCGGCCCATGCTGTGCGCGGCGCGCCGCAGGTCCCGCACCGGCCGCAGCACGCTCCGGGCGGCGATCAGGGCGGGGATGAGCGCGATGGCGAGGGCCGGCAGGGCGCCGCCGCGGGCCGCGGCCACCATGGCCTCGATGTTCTCCTGCTCGTCGCTCATGTCGACGACGGCGTAGACGACCAGGCCGGTGGGGTGGCCGACGGCGCCGGGGCCGGGTTTGAGGAGGGCGGGGACGGCGATCGTGAGGTAGGGCGTGCCGTTCTTGACGACCCGCTGGAAGCTGCCGTGCGCGGTGCCCTGGGCGCGGGCGCGCAGTTCCGGGGTGATGACGGTGGAGGTGGGTCGGTCCGTGGAGGAGACCCAGAGGTCGCCGTACTGGGCGTAGACCCGCCAGGGGTGCGGCTTGCCCTGCTTGGCGATCCGGAAGAGGTCGTCGCGCAGCTGGTCCGCGTCGACGGGCAGCGGGGTGGCCAGCGTCGCGACCTGCTCGCGGAAGGCGGAGACGGCGGTGTCCTGGGCCTGTTCGAGGATCGCGTTGCGGGCGGCCCGGTAGGTGAGCGCGGCGGTGGTGCCGCAGCCGACGGCGGCGACGAGGAGGAAGGCGAGGACGAGCCGGGTACGGAGCCCGAAGGGGCGGAGACGGCGCTTCACAGCGGTCCGAAGCGGTAGCCGAAGCCGCGCAGGGTCTGGATGTAGCGGGGGCTGCCGGGGGTGTCCTCGATCTTGTTGCGCAGCCGGCGCACGCAGGCGTCCACGAGGCGGGCGTCGCCGTGGTAGCTGTGCTCCCAGACGTGTTCCAGGAGTTGCTGCCGGCTGAAGACCTGCTCGGGGGCGGCCGTCAGGTGGAGCAGGAGCTTGAGCTCGGAGGGGGCGAGGGCGAGGCGCTCGCCGGACTTCGCGACGGTGAGGCCGACCCGGTCGATGGCGAGCTCCCCGTGGAACTCGACGGCGGGCCGTCCGGCGCCCGGCTCCTCGATGCGCCTCAGCACGGCCCGTATGCGGGCGTCGATGACCTCGGTACGGGCGGGCTTGACGATGTAGTCGTCGGCTCCGGCCTCCAGGCCGACGACGACGTCGAAGTCGTCTCCGCGCGCGGTGAGCATGATGATCGGCAGCTGGCTGGTCTCGCGGACGCGGCGGCAGACCTGGACGCCGTTCATGCCGGGCAGCATCAGATCGAGCAGCAGCAGGTCGGGCCGGAACTCCGTCAGCAGGGCGAGTCCGGCCTCCCCGGTCGCGGCCGCCCGTACCTCGTGCCCACGGCGTCGCAGCCCGAGTTCGACCCCTTCGCGGACGGAGGGGTCGTCTTCTATGAGGAGCAGGCGAGGCATTCGACGAGTATCCCAAGGTGAGTGAGGAGCCTCCCCTACGGGGAGAGCGGGGGCGAGGGGCACCTGCCGCCACGGTGCCCGAGGCTGCCGTGCGAAGTCTCCGGGCAGAGGCCCGGAAGCCGTGGGGCGGGCGTCAACCGCGCCGCGCGAGGCCGCGCAGGCGATGCCCCGCGCTTGCCAACACGGCCTGTACCTCCGTGAGTCGGAGCGGGCGGGCGAGGAGACAGAAGACAGCGAGGATGGCGACGCCGCCGGCCGCGCCCGCCGGAAGAGCCCCGGCCGGGGCGGTCGCGTCGGCGACGAACAGACCGCACCCGGCGGCGGGCACGGCTGCCACGAACAGCCGCGCGAGAGCGGAGGCCGCGTCGGACACGGCAGGGCCGGAGCGACCCGGCGCCCTGTCGGCCCGACCGGGCGTGGCCGGAGCGACGGACCGGTCGGCCGCACCGGAGTCGGATCGGTCCCGGGCGGCCGGCAGGCCCGGGCCGGGCGACCGGTCCGCGACCGGGCCGGAGGACCCGTCCCCCGCGCCGCCCAGCCGTCGCCGCAGCGCGTACGCCGTCACCGCCCAGCCCGCCCACAGCGCCAGGGAGTAGGCGCCCGCCATGCCCGCCACCGCCCAGGTCGGCGGGAGGAGCGCGTAGGCGGCCAGGGACAGGCCCGCGTGGAGACCGGCGATCACCAGGTTGAGCAGGAAGGGGGTGCGGGTGTCGCGCAGGGCGTAGAAGGCGCGGGTGCAGACGTACTGGCCGGAGAGTGCCACGAGCCCCGGGGCGAAGGCCATCAGGATCCAGGCCATCGCCCGGATGTCGTCCGCGTCGGTCCTTCCGTACCGGAAGACCATGCTCATCAGCGGCACCGCCAGCGCGAAGAGGGCGCAGGCCGCGGGTACGACGGCCGCCGCGCTCATGCGGAGCGCGTACGACACGTCCGTGCGCACCCTCGCCAGGTCACCGTCTGCCGCCGCCCCGCTCATCCGGGGCAGCAGGGCGGTGACCAGGGAGACGGTGACGATGCCGTGCGGAACCGCCCACAGCAGATAGGCGTTGTTGTACGCGGCGAAGCCGAAGCCCCCGCCCGCGCCCAGCTCCTCCGCCCGCAGCCCCGCCGCCGTCGCCAGCTTCGTCGTCACCCAGTACGCCGCCTGGTTGGTGAGGACCAGCAGGACCAGCCAGCCGGCCGACCGCAGCGGCGCCGTGAGTCCGGCGTCCCGCCAGTCGAGGCGGGGGCGCCAGCGGAAGCCGGCGGCGCGCAGGGACGGGACGAGCGCGAGGGCCTGGAGGGCGATGCCCGCCGTCGTGCCCCAGCCGAGGAGGGCCGTCTCCGGGCCGGTCAGCCGCCCGCCGTCGGCGGTCGTCAGGTACAGCGCGAAGACGGCGATGACGACGAGGTTGTTGAGGACCGGTGTCCACATCATCGCGCCGAACCGGCCCCGCGCGTTCAGCACCTGTCCGAGCAGGGTGAAGAGTCCCAGGAAGAAGATCTGCGGCAGGCAGTACCGGGCGAAGGCGGCGGTCATCGACCGCTGGGCGCCGGTGTAGTCGGTGTACGCGTCGACGATCGCGGGCGCCGCGAGCACCGCGCCCGCCGTCAGCGCCAGCAGGGCGAGGACGCAGACCGTCAGGAGGCGGTCGGTGAAGGCGACGCCTCCGTCCTCGTGTTCCTTGGTCGCCTTGACCAGTTCGGGCACGAAGACCGCGTTGAGGGCACCGCCCAGGAGCAGCATGTAGACGATGGTGGGGACCGAGTTGCCGACCGCGTACCCGTCGGCGATCGCCCCGGCGCCGAGGGCCGCGGCGACGATCGCCGAGCGGACGAAGCCGGTGGCGCGCGAGACCAGCGACCCGGCGGCCATCAGCGCGCCGCCGCGCAGCACGGAGGGCGTGCGGCGCTGCGGCTCGACGAGGGTCGTCGCCGTCATCGGCGCGCCATGTACGCCTGGAAGGCCCGGTACAGCGTGTGGTTCGTCGTGCCGTCCAACGGTGTCTCCCACTCCCCCAGCGTCTCGACGGCCTGCCCGCCGGTGCCGAGCTTCCAGCGCAGCAGACCGTGGGCGCGGTCGTCAGGATCGAGGGTGGAGGGTATCCCGCGCATGTCGTAGACGTCGGCCCCGGCGGCGTGGGCGTCGCACATCATGCGCCACTGCAGGGCGTTGGAGGGGCGGACCTCGCGGCGGTGGTCGGCGGACGCGCCGGTCTGGTACCAGACCCGCCGCCCGGCCGTGACCATGGTGTGGGCGGCGAGGGTCTCGCCCTCGTGGCGGGCGAGGTAGAGCCTCATCCGCCCGGGTTCCTCGGCGTTGAGGACCGCGTACTGCCGCTCGTAGTACGCCAGGGAGCGGCCGAGCCGGAAGCCGTCGCGCTCCTCGGTGATCCGCAGGAGCCGGTGGAAGTCGGGCAGGTCGGCGGCCGAGCCGACGACGACCTCGACGCCGGACGCGCGGGCCCGGCGGACGTTGCGCCGCCACTCCTGGTTGAGGCCGCTCCACAGGTCGTCGGTGGTCCGGCCGGTGAGCGGGACCTGGTAGACGTGGCGGGGCTGGGCGTCGGCGCCGTCGGACGCGCCGGTGGAGTCGCCGCCGCAGCGGCGCCAGCCGCGGGCGCGGAGGCGTTCGGCGACGGCGGTGCCGAGCGGGTCGACCTCGTCGGCGAGGACGTCGGCGAGGCGGCGGCCGGGTCCGGTGTGGGCTTTGAGGGTGGCGGCGTTCCAGCGGCGGAAGGCGGGCGAGGGCCCGATGCGTACGGCGAAGGCGCCGGCGGCCCGGAGGTGGCGCAGCAGCGGGGTGAGCCAGCCGTCGAGGCCGGGGGCGGACCAGTCGGCGACGGGCCCTTCGGGGAGGTAGGCGAAGTACTTGCGGGTGCCGGGGAACGGGCGGAGCAGGACGAGGGCGACGCCGGTGAGCGGGCCGTCCCCCGTGCCCCAGCCGAGGAGTTGGTGGCGCCAGCCGTCCTTGACCGCGGCCCAGGAGGGGAGTTGGAGGAAGCTGGGTCCGAGCCCGCTCCCCGCGAGGAAGGCACGGTACGCCTCGGGGGTGACCTGTCCCAGGCGGATGGTGGTGTGCTGAGCCGCGGCTGTCACGAGCAGAGCCGACACAACGTGAGCCTCCTTGTTCCGCCCCCTCGGTCGGGGGGCGCACAGGATGCTCACAGCGCACTTTGACCGTGCCGCGCGTCGTCTGTGACCGGACGATGACCGTTTCTCTTCAGCCCTTGTCACAAAGCGTTCGGAGTGCTGTCCGCGTCCTACAGTCCGGGCATCCCATACCTTTTCCGGAGGCTTCCGTGTCGCCCGTACGTACCCGAATACGCCAGACGCTCGCGGCCGTCGCCCTCTGCGGCGCGCTCACCGCCTGTTCGTCGGGGGCGGTGGGCGGTGCGGCCCGCGACGCCGGTCCGGCCGACGCCAAGCCGGCCGAGGGACCGGCGAAGGTGACCGTGGTGAATCCGGCGGCCGGCCGGACGGTGACGGTCACGGCCGCCGGCGGCACGCTGACGGCGGTGAAGGTCGTGGACGCGGAGGGCGGGGTGCTGACCGGCCGTACCGGGTCCGGCGGGACCTCCTGGGTCTCGGACCGCAAGGCGGTGCCGGGCACGTCGTACCGCGTGGAGGCGACGACCCGTACGGCCGGCGGGAAGGAGTCGACGACCCGTTCGACGTTCACGACGGCGAAGGCGTCTCAGGTCAACAAGGTGACGCTGGCGCCCGGGAAGGACACCACGGTCGGCATCGGGCAGCCGCTGTCGATCGTCTTCGACCGGCCGGTCACGCGGAAGGCGGAGGTGGAGAAGCAGCTCCGGGTGACGACGTCGAACGGCACGGTCGGGTCCTGGGGCTGGCTCAAGGACTGGTCGGGCAAGGACCGGGTGGACTGGCGGCCCAGGGAGTACTGGAAGCCGGGGACGCGCGTGACCCTGGACGCGACGCTCGACGGGACGGACTCGGGCGGGGGCTGGTTCGTACGGGACTACCGCACGGGCTTCACGATCGGCGCCGCGCAGGTGGTCAAGGTCGACCTGGACAACAAGCGGCTCGTCCTGGAGCGGGACGGGCGCCCGGTGCGCACGATCCCCGTGTCGGGCGGCACGCCGGGCGGCGACAAGCGGTCGTGGCGGGGCACGGCGGTGCTGATGGCGAAGGAGGGCACGATCAACATGAACTCGGAGACGGTCGGGCTCGGTGACGCCTACGACAAGATGGTCGACTCCTCGATGCGGCTGACCTGGTCGGGCATGTACGCGCACGCGGCGCCGTGGAACGCGGCGCACTTCGGCCGGGCGAACCGCAGTTCGGGCTGCATCGGCATGAGCGACGCCGACGCCGCGTGGTTCTACGCCCAGGTCCGCCCGGGCGACCCCTTCGAGATCCGCGGCGCGGACACGAAGGGCGTGGTGGCGGAGGGCAACGGCTACGGGGCGTGGAACGTGACGTGGGAGCGGTGGCGCGCGAAGAGCGCGGTGGCCCGCTGACGGGAGCGTGCCCCCTGAAGGCGCCCGTCGGGGTGGGGTCCTGGCCGTCCTTCGGGAGGGGGTGCCGTCCCCGGCCGGGCTCCGTCAGGGCGCCCGCATCTCCCAGAGCAGGATCTCCGCGTCCGAGGTCGCCAGCAGCGCGAGGTCGCGCGCCTCGGTGACGCGGGCCGCGTCGCCCGCGGCGAGTTCCTCGCCGGCCAGACGGACGGTGCCCCGCACCACATGGACGTGGACGAGGTCCGCGTCAGGGACGGCGGTGCGTTCGCCGGACTCCAGGCGGCGGACGTGGAGCATCGAGGCCGCCTCCGGGAGCGCGTACGGGGTGGAGTCGGCGATGCCGCGCACGATCTCGTACGAGGGCTCGCCGCCCGTCTCCAGCGGGGCGAGCCACATCTGCAGGAAGACCAGCGGCTCGTCGCCGTCGTTGCGCTCCTCGTGGCGCACGCCCGCCGCCGAGCTGAGCCGCTGGAGGTCCCCGGGCCGGACGACGGTGGTGTGACCGGCCGAGTCGCGGTGCGTCAGCTCCCCCTCGACGACCCAGGTGACGATCTCGGTGTCACGGTGCGGATGCTCGGCGAACCCGGCGCCGGGAGCGAGCCGCTCCTCGTTGCAGGCGAGGATCGCGCCGAAGCGGAGGTTGTCGGGGTCGTAGTGCCGACCGAAGGAGAAGGCGTGCCGGGTCTCGATCCCGGCAGCGGGATCACCCCCGGGGTAGCGGTCGCCGGCGCGCTGGATGCGGATCACGGAGAAACGGTAACCGCCGGGGGCGGCACCCCGGCCCGGGGAAACGGCCCCGACCCCGCACCCGGCCGTCCCGATAAGGCAGTCTTGTCCCCGTGCCAGAACCCACGAACACTCCTCACCCGCACACCGCCACCCTGAAACGCCTCGAACAGTCCTCCGGGCGGCTCGCCGCCAACGCCATTGCCCGCATGGACGAGACGCTGCCGTGGTACCGGGCGATGCCGCCCGAGAACCGGTCGTGGATCGGTCTGGTCGCCCAGGCCGGTATCGCCGCGTTCACCGAGTGGTTCCGGCACCCGGAGACCCCGCAGGCCATCTCCACGGACGTCTTCGGCACCGCGCCCCGTGAGCTGACCCGCGCCATCACCCTCCGCCAGACCGTGGAGATGGTCCGCACCACCATCGAGGTCATGGAGACGGCGATCGAGGAGGTCGCCGCCCCCGGCGACGAGTCCATCCTCCGCGAGGCACTCCTCGTCTACGCCCGCGAGATCGCCTTCGCCACGGCCCAGGTCTACGCCCAGGCCGCCGAGGCCCGCGGCGCCTGGGACGCCCGGCTCGAGTCCCTCGTCGTCAACGCGGTGCTCTCCGGCGAGGCCGACGAGGGCGCCGTCTCCCGGGCCGCAGCCCTCGGCTGGAACTCCCCCGAGCACGTCTGCGTCGTCCTCGGCACCGCCCCCGACGGCGACAGCGAGCTGACCGTGGAGGCGATCCGCCGCGCGGCCCGGCACGCCAAGCTCCAGGTCCTCACCGGCGTGCTCGGCGACCGGCTCGTCGTCATCGCCGGCGGCAACGACAACCCCCTCGCGGTCGCGAAGGCCCTGATCGGCCCGTACGCCGCCGGGCCGGTCGTCGCGGGCCCCGTCGTCCCCGACCTGCTCGCGGCGACGCGCTCCGCGCAGGCCGCCGCCGCCGGGCTCAAGGCGTGTTCGGCCTGGCAGGACGCCCCGCGCCCGGTCCTCGCGGACGATCTGCTGCCGGAGCGCGCGATCGCGTCGGACCCTTCGGCCCGTGAGCAGCTGGTGGAGGAGATCTACAGACCGCTGGAGGAAGCGGGCTCGGCGCTGCTGGAAACACTGAGTGTCTACCTGGAGCAGGCGAGCAGCCTGGAAGGTGCCGCGCGGATGCTCTTCGTCCACCCCAACACCGTGCGCTACCGGCTTCGACGTGTGACAGATGTCACCGGCTGGTCACCCTCCGACGTCCGTTCCGCCTTCACACTGCGGATCGCGCTCATCCTGGGGCGCTTGGCCGACGGAGATTCGCAGCTCTAGACTTTTGTGGAACACCGACAATTCCCCTGACGGTTCTTCGTCCTAGTCCCCACGGGCGCCGGGAGCCGTCCCCAAGAGAGAGTGTGAGGGTGCTCGTACTCGTCGCTCCCGGCCAAGGCGCTCAGACGCCCGGCTTCCTGACTCCCTGGCTCGAACTCCCCGGTGCCGCCGACCGCCTCGCGGCCTGGTCCGACGCCATCGGGCTCGACCTCGTCCACTACGGCACGAAGGCGGACGCGGACGAGATCCGTGACACCGCCGTGGCCCAGCCGCTGCTCGTCGCCGCCGGACTGCTGTCCGCCGCCGCGCTCGGCGAGGTCTCCCCCGGCGCCGTCGCCGGGCACAGCGTCGGCGAGATCACCGCCGCCGCGTTCGCCGGTGTCCTCGACGACACCGCCGCCCTGCGTCTCGTCCGTACGCGTGGCCTGGCGATGGCCGAGGCCGCCGCGATCACCGAGACCGGCATGTCCGCGCTGCTCGGCGGCGACCCCGAGGTGACCGTCCCGCACCTGGAGAAGCTCGGCCTGACCCCGGCCAACGTCAACGGCGCCGGCCAGATCGTGGCCGCCGGCACCCTGGAGCAGCTGGCCGCCCTGGAGGCGGACAAGCCCGAAGGTGTCCGCCGGGTCGTCCCGCTGAAGGTCGCCGGCGCGTTCCACACGCACCACATGGCTCCCGCCGTCGCGAAGCTGGAGGCGGCGGCGAAGGAGCTGACCGTCGCCGACCCGACGGTGCGTTACGTCTCCAACAAGGACGGCCAGACCGTCTCCACCGGCTCCGAGGTCGTCTCGCGCCTCGTCGGCCAGGTCGCCAACCCGGTCCGCTGGGACCTGTGCATGGAGACCTTCCGGGCGCTGGGCGCGACCGCGCTGATCGAGGTGTGCCCGGGTGGCACCCTGACCGGTCTCGCGAAGCGCGCGCTGCCGGGCGTTCCGACCGTCGCCCTGAAGACCCCCGACGACCTCGACGCGGCCCGCACGCTCGTCGCCGAGCACCCTGCAGCCTGAGAAGGAGCCGTAGAGCATGTCGAAGATCAAGCCCAGCAAGGGCGCCCCGTACGCGCGGATCATGGGTGTCGGCGGCTACCGCCCCACCCGCGTCGTGCCGAACGAGGTGATCCTCGAGAAGATCGACTCGTCCGACGAGTGGATCCGCTCGCGCTCCGGTATCTCCACCCGTCACTGGGCCTCGCCCGAGGAGACCGTGGCCGCGATGTCGGTCGAGGCCTCCGGCAAGGCCATCGCGGACGCCGGGATCACTCCGGAGCAGATCGGCGCCGTGATCGTCTCGACGGTCTCGCACTTCAAGCAGACCCCGGCGGTGGCCACCGAGATCGCCGACAAGATCGGCGCCGGCAAGCCGGCCGCGTTCGACATCTCCGCCGGCTGCGCGGGCTTCGGATACGGCCTCACCCTCGCCAAGGGCATGATCGTCGAGGGCTCGGCCGAGTACGTCCTCGTCATCGGCGTCGAGCGACTGAGCGACCTGACCGACCTGGAGGACCGCGCGACGGCCTTCCTGTTCGGCGACGGCGCCGGCGCGGTCGTCGTCGGCCCCTCCGACGAGCCGCACATCGGCCCCTCGGTCTGGGGTTCGGAGGGTGACAAGTCGGAGACGATCAAGCAGACCGTGCCGTGGAACGAGTTCCACGGCGGCGACGTCTCGAAGCTGCCCCTCAACGAGCAGGGCGAGATCAAGTTCCCGGCCATCACGCAGGAGGGCCAGGCGGTCTTCCGCTGGGCCGTCTTCGAGATGGCGAAGGTCGCCCAGCAGGCGCTGGACGCCGCCGGCATCTCGGCGGACGACCTGGACGTCTTCATTCCGCACCAGGCGAACATGCGGATCATCGACTCGATGGTGAAGACTCTGAAGCTGCCGGAGCACGTGACGGTCGCCCGTGACGTCGAGACCACCGGCAACACCTCGGCCGCCTCGATCCCGCTCGCCATGGAGCGGCTCCTGGCGACCGGAAAGGCGAAGAGCGGCGACACCGCGCTCGTCATCGGCTTCGGGGCGGGTCTCGTCTACGCCGCGACGGTCGTTACCCTCCCCTAGGCACACCGGATCTTTTCCGGAAACCCGTTACCAAGCACCGAAGCAATCACAGAAGGAGCGCCGACATGGCCTTCACCCAGGAAGAGATCGTCGAAGGTCTCGCCGAGATCGTGAACGAGATCGCCGGCATTCCGGTCGAGGACGTCCAGCTGGACAAGTCCTTCACCGACGACCTGGACGTCGACTCGCTGTCCATGGTCGAGGTCGTCGTGGCCGCCGAAGAGCGCTTCGAGGTCAAGATCCCGGACGAGGACGTCAAGAACCTCAAGACGGTCGGCGACGCGACCGACTACATCCTGAAGCACCAGGGCTGATTCGGCCCCTGCTGACTCGGTCAGCCACCCGGCGGTGGCGCCGTTTTTCGACCATCACACACGTGGAGAAAGAATTCCTGTGAACTCGACCAATCGCACCGTGGTCGTCACCGGTATCGGCGCAACCACACCGCTGGGTGGCGACTCCGCATCGACCTGGGAAGGTCTGATCGCGGGACGCTCCGGCGTCAAGCCCCTCGAGGGCGAACGATTCGCCGAACTGCCCGTCCAGATCGCCGCGCTCGCCGCGGTCGACCCGGGTGACGTTCTGCCCCGCCCGCTCGCCCGCAAGCTGGACCGCTCGGCGCAGTTCGCGCTGATCGCGGCCCGCGAGGCCTGGGCCGACGCGGGCTACACCGCCCCGGCCGGCGAGGACGAGACCATCGCGCCCGAGCGGCTCGGTTCGGTCATCGCCTCCGGCATCGGCGGTGTCACGACTCTGCTCGACCAGTACGACGTGCTGAAGGACAAGGGCGTACGCCGTGTCTCCCCGCACACCGTGCCCATGCTCATGCCGAACAGCCCCTCCGCCAACGTCGGCCTGGAGGTGAACGCCCGGGCGGGCGTGCACACCCCGGTCTCCGCGTGCGCGTCGGGTGCCGAGGCGATCGGCTACGCCGTCGAGATGATCCGTACGGGTCGGGCCGACGTGGTCGTGGCCGGCGGCACGGAGGCGGCCATCCACCCGCTGCCGATCGCGGCCTTCGCCAACATGATGGCGATGTCCAAGAACAACGACGAGCCGACCAAGGCCTCGCGTCCCTACGACACGGGCCGTGACGGCTTCGTGCTCGGCGAAGGCGCGGGCGTGGTGATCCTCGAGTCCGAGGAGCACGCCAAGGCCCGTGGCGCCCGCGTCTACTGCGAGGTGCTCGGCCAGGGCCTGTCGGCCGACAGCCACCACATCGCGCAGCCCGAGCCGACCGGCCGGGGCATCGCCGCCGCGATGCAGAACCTGCTGGACTCCACGGACCTCAAGCCCTCCGAGGTCGTCCACCTCAACGCGCACGCCACGTCGACGCCGCAGGGCGACGTCGCCGAGATCAAGGCGCTGCGCAAGGTGCTCGGCGAGGACCTGGACCACGTCGCCATCTCCGCGACCAAGTCGATGACGGGTCACCTGCTGGGCGGCGCGGGCGGCATCGAGACCGTCGCGACGGTCCTGGCGCTCCACCACCGTCTGGCCCCGCCGACGATCAACGTCGACGAGCTGGACCCGGACGTGGAGGCCGACATCGTCCGCGACGAGCCGCGCGAGCTGCCGCAGGGCACGATCGCCGCGATCAACAACTCGTTCGGCTTCGGCGGCCACAACGTGGTCCTGGCGTTCCGCACGGTCTGACCGACCTCGTCGTCACGGCGAAGGCCCACCCCGGCTCGGGGTGGGCCTTCGGCGTCTCAGCGGAGGGCGAAGACGGCCGGTTCGCCGTCCAGCGAGATGTGGTTGACCACCGCATGGCCGCCGTTGACCGGGATCAGTTCCGGGTGGTTCGACAGGCGTTCGCTCTCGCCCTTCGGGACGATCTCGGCGCGTACGGTCCCGGTGGCGGCGTCCAGCAGGACGATCTCCGCGCCCAGCGCCCGGCCGAGGACGCCCACGGTGCCGTCCGGCTGCGGGGCGAGCGCTTGGACCAGCCGGTCGGCGGAGGCGTACGCCCACACCCTTCGGCCGTTCTTCAGGGAGTGCGCGACCACCTTCTCGGAGACCGACGAACTCGTCTCGACCTTCGTGATCAGCAGGTCGCCGACGACCAGCGCACGATCCCCGCCGCCCCGGACGAGAAGTCTTCCCTCCGGGACGACCATGGGCACGCTCACCGTGGGCGCCCCGCGGTCGTCGAAGGCGAGCAGGGCGCGCGTGCCGCGCGTGTCGGCCTCGTGGACGGCGACGACGACGGGTGCCACGGACACCACCAGGGCCTCGGCCCCCGACTCCACGGGCAGCGCGCGGGTCCAGTGTTCCGTGCCGGTACGGGTGTCCAGGGCGACCAGCCGCGCGCCGCTCCCGCACTGCTCGACGAGGAGCGTGCGCGCCTCGGTCGCCTCCACCGCCCGCGCCTCGCAGTTCTTCGCCAGGATCCGCTGCCAGCGCTGCTCACCGGACTCCGAGGAGCGGCCGCGCACGGCGCCCTCCTCGGCGACGACGGCCGTGGAGCCGCCCACGGCGAGGGCTCCGGCGGCGAGCCCCGTGCCCGTGAGCGGCTGCCGCCACAGCACGTTGCCGGTGCCGGTGTGGACGGCGAGGACCGTCGCGCAGGGCTTCTCGTGACGTCCGTACGCGATGAGTCCGACGTCCCCCTCCGCGTCCGGGGACATCGCGCACAGGGCCTCGCGGGCCGGTGCGGGAACGCTCCAACGCACGGCGCCGTCGCGGACGTCGTACGCGTGGAGTCCGTCGAGCCGGCCCTGGGCGACGGTGTCCCCGAGCCCCCAGGCGCCGGGACCCTGGTCGTACCTGTCGCCCACCGCCGGGACCTTCCAGGCGACCCCGGTGGCGGGAGAGGTGGGGGAGGGGGAAGAGGTGGAGGGATCCTGGGTCCTGCCTTCCGGGCGCGTCGCCGCCGGGGGCCGCAGGGCTTCGTACCCGGTCATGCCGACCGCGCCTCCGGCGACGAGGCCGAGCAACGCGAGGACGATGCCCACGGTGGGGAGATCGTCGTCCGCCCCGGCGGGCGCGCGCTCCTCGGCCGGCACATCGTCCTCGCGGTCCTGGACCTTGCCCCCGACGACGTCCTCGCCCTCGTCCTCGTTCTCGCCCTCGTCCGGCAGCGTCGCACCGAACACACCGAACAGCACGACCGACGCCACCAGCAGACCGCCGCACCAGGCGATCAGACGGCCGGCCAGATGGCCCGTCACCGCCTGGTACACGAACCCCGCGAACAGCACCAGCGCCGCGCTCAGCACCGGTGCGCACAGCACGACGGCGGCCGTCCCGGCCGCCCTGCGCACCCGCATGACACACCCCCACCCCGCGCGCCCCCTGCGCGCCCCGGGCGGAATCTACCCCCCTGGCCCCGGTACGGACCCTCAGACGACCTGGTGCAGCCAGCGCACCGGGGCGCCCTCGCCGGCGTACCGGAAGGGCTCCAGTTCGTCGTCCCAGGGCTTGCCGAGGAGCTTGGCGATCTCCCCCTCGAGCTCCGTCTCGCCGCGCACCGAGCGGGCCAGTGCGGCGCGCAGGCGGTCCTCCGGGATCAGGATGTCCCCGTGCATCCCGGTGACGGCGTGAAAGATGCCCAGCTCCGGCGTGGCGCTGTAGCGCTCGCCCTCGGCGGTGGGGCAGGGTTCCGCGGTGACCTCGAAGCGGAGCATCTGCCAGCCGCGCAGCGCGGAGGCGAGCTTGGAGGCGGTGCCGGTCTCGCCCTGCCAGGAGAACTCGGCTCTCCAGGTGCCGGGGGACGCCGGCTGGCGGATCCAGTCGAGCTGGACCCTCGCACCGAGGACACCCGCGACCGCCCATTCGACGTGCGGGCACAGCGCGCGCGGTGCGGAGTGTACGTACAGGACTCCACGTGTCGTCACCGGGACCTCCAGTGTGGGACGAGGTTCGCCTTTCCCAGCGGCCTCAGTAAACAGCATCGGGAGCAAAACTCCACAAACCCCCGAAAAAGGGACAGCATGTGACGTGATGTAATTTACCGGAGCCGGTTGGCAAAGGTGCCTCTGGTTCGACGGGGGAAAAGCTACCGTGCCGCACCGCCCTTGGGGTGACGTACGGTCGGTCCGAAGGCGGCTGGACACCAAGCTTTCACTCGCCAGGACGCCGAACGGACGCCGGAGGAGGGGCCGAGGGATGCGCGGCAGAGAACGTTTCCGCACCGCCGTCGCCTCCGCGGCGGCCGCACTGCTGCTGTGCGCGGGCACGCTGACGGGGTGTGAGGCGGCCGGCTCCCGGGCGACCGCCGCGCCCTCACCGAAGCCGACACCGAAGCCCACGCCCGTCTGGGACCGCTCCCCCGGCTCCGTCGCGGCCGTCGGTGACTCCATCACCCGCGCCTTCGACGCCTGCTCGGTCCTCGCGGACTGCCCGGAGGTCTCCTGGGCCACCGGCACGGACGCCGGGGTCAACAGCCTGGCGCTGCGGCTGATCGGCGGGGCCGGTCTGGCGGAGCGCAGCTGGAACCTGGCGCGGACCGGGGCGCGGATGGCGGATCTCCCGGAGCAGATGGCGCGGGCCGCCGCCCTGAAGCCGGAGCTGGTGGCGGTGATGATGGGCGCGAACGACGCCTGCCGTGACCGGACCGAACTGATGACGCCGGTCGAGGAGTTCCGCACGGACTTCCGGGCGGCGCTGGCCCGGTTGCGGGCGGTGGCGCCGAAGGCGCAGGTGTACGTGTCGAGCGTGCCGGACCTGAAGCGGCTGTGGGCGCAGGGCAAGGACAGCCCCATGGGACGCCAGGTCTGGAAGCTGGGGATCTGTGCCTCGATGCTCGCCGACGCGGAGGATCTGAGCGCGTCGGCCGAGCGGCGCAGGACCCTGGTGCGGGACCGGGTGGTGGCGTACAACGCGGTCCTGCGGGACGTCTGCGCGCAGGACCCGCGCTGCCGGTACGACGGCGGTGCGGTGTTCGGCTTCCGCTTCGACGGCAGGCAGCTCAGCCCGTGGGACTGGTTCCACCCGAGCCGGGACGGGCAGGCACGGCTCGCGGAGATCGCCCATCGGCAGGTGACGGCCGCCGAGCCGCCCGCGTAGGGTTCCGGATCATGAGGATCACGAGTGAGCCCTTCGGTTCGGTCGACGGCACGGACGTCACGCGCTGGACCCTCCAGCGGGGCACGGTGCGGGTGCGCGTGCTGACGTACGGCGGCATCGTCCAGTCGGTCGAGACACCGGACCGGGACGGTGTCCCGGGGTGCGTGGTCCTCGGCTTCCCCGATCTGGAGGGCTATCTGAAGCGCCCCGAGCCGTACTTCGGCGCCCTCGTGGGGCGGTACGCCAACCGGATCGCGGGCGGCTCCTTCATCCTGGACGGGACGACGTACCGGCTGGCCCGCAACGGCGGGCCGCACTCCCTGCACGGCGGGGAGCGGGGCTTCGACAAGCGGGTGTGGGCCGCGGAGGAGGTCGCGTCCGGGGTACGGCTGTCCCGGGTGAGCCCGGACGGCGAGGAGGGCTTCCCCGGCCGCCTGGAGGTCGCGGTGACGTACACGCTCGGCCCCGACGGGGCGCTGCGGATCGACTACCGGGCCGAGACGGACGCGCCGACGGTGGTGGCCCTGACGAACCACTCGTACTGGGATCTCGGCGGCGGGGCGCAGGAGCTGCGGGTGGCGGCCTCGCGCTGGACTCCGACCGACGGCACGGGCATCCCGACGGGAGCGTTCGCGGAGGTCGCGGGCACCGAGCTGGACTTCCGTGCCGGGCGCCCGCTCGATCTCTTCCTCGATCACAACTTCGTCCTGGACGACGGGGGTCCGGCCGCCGAGTTGTACGCGCCGGGGACCGGGCGGACGGTGACCGTGGAGACGACCGAACCCGGGCTGCAGGTGTACGCGAACCCGGAGCTGGGCGGGGTCGCGCTGGAGACGCAGGCCTTTCCGGACGCGCCGAACCGTCCGGAGTTCCCGTCCGCGGTGCTCCGGCCGGGCGAGGTTTACGCCTCCACGACGACGTACCGCTTCGGGACGCGCTGAGGCGCCGGGGCGGATGTCAGGTTCCGCCCCGGCGCCGGTCATGAGGCTCAGACCTCCAGCGTGGCCGTGAGGCGCGCGTCGGTGAGCGAGTGGGCGGCCCTGACCTCGTACGTCCCCGGAACGAAGGCCCAGTCGTTCTTCTCCTCGTCCCAGATCTCGAAGGCCCGGCTCGGCAGCGGGATGTCGACCTCGACGGACGTGCCCGCCTCCGCCTCGACGGACGCGAACCCGGCCAGCCAGCGCGCCGGGCGCTCGACCGGGTCCGATGCCGGCGCCAGGTAGATCTGGACGACCTCGCGTCCGGTGCGGGTGCCGGTGTTGGTGACGCGGACCTTCGCCGAGGTGGGGGTGACCTCGAGGGAGTCGTAGACCCAGGTGGTGTAGCCGAGGCCGTGGCCGAAGGCGTAGGCGGGGGTGGCGCCGGCCTTGTCCCAGGCGCGGTAGCCGATGAACACGCCTTCCGCATAGGCGAGTTCACCGTTCGTCGGGGCGACCTCGGTGACGGGGACGTCGGTGAGGGTCACGGGCCAGGTGGTGGGGAGCCGTCCGCCGGGCTCGGCGTCGCCGGTGAGGACGTCGGCGAGCGCGGCGCCGCCCTCCTGGCCGGGGAACCAGCTGAGCAGGATCGCGGCGACGTCCTCGCGCCAGGGCATCTCGACCGGGGAGCCGGCGTTGACCACGACGACCGTGTTCGGATTGGCGGCGGCCACGGCCCGTACGAGGTCGTCCTGGCGGCCGGGCAGGGCGAGGTCCTTGCGGTCGAAGCCCTCTGACTCGACGCGCTCGGTGGTGGCGACGACCACGACGGCCGTGTCGGCGGCGCGGGCGGCCTCGACGGCTTCGGCGATCAGTTCGTCGGGGTCACGGCGCGGACCGAGGTGGACGAAGGAGAACATGACCGCGGGCAGCGGGGGCGCGAACTCCTTGTTCAGGGTGTGACGGAGGGAGACGTCGACGGGCTCGCCGGCCGTGAGCGCGACCTTGGCGCGCTCGACCGGGGAGCCGAAGAACGCCTCGAAGGGGTCCGTCTCCGGGCCCATCGTCTGCGCGCCGTCGAAGACGGTCTCGCCGGCGACGGCGAGGGTGAAGGCGCCCAGGCCGCGGGTGCCGAAGGAGTGCTCGCCGGACTCGCGCGGGGTGAAGGTGCCGGTGATCTCGATGGAGTGCAGGGCCTCGTGGGTGACGCCGGCCGGGAGGTCGTCGCCGATCCACTGGACCTGGCCGTTGGGAAGGCTGCCCTCGCCGAGGACGGCGCCCTCGGCGTCGCGGCAGATCGCGCGGAGGGTGAAGCCCTGGTCGGCCGGGGCGAGTTCGTCGCTGGGGTCGGCGCCGACCGAGAAGGTCAGGGCGCCGTCGGGGAGGGCGGCGGAGAGGCCGTCGAGCGGGGAGACGGTGCGGGCGGGGAAGACCTGGGCGGAGCCGCCGCCGAGGACGCGGGCGTCGCGGGCGGCGGCTCCGGAGAGGGCGACGGTGCCGTTCCTCAGCGGGAGCGCGCCGCCCTCGTTGCGTACGAGGACGAAGCCGCGCCGGGCGATCTCCCGGGCCAGCGCGACGCCGTCCGTCGTCCCGGGCGTGCCGGCCCCCTCGGTGACGGCCGGGGCGCCGTCCAGGGCGCCGACGCGGGCGGCGAGCCGCAGGACGTTCCGTACGGCCGTGTCGACCGCGGCCTCCTCGATCTCCCCGGCTCGGACGGCGGCGGCGAGCGCCTCGCCGTAGACGGTCCGCGGGCCGGGCATGGCGATGTCGAGGCCGCCCTGGATGTCGCCCTCGGTGGAGCGGGCGGCCATCCAGTCGGAGACGTTGGCTCCGTCGAAGCCCCATTCGCCGCGCAGGACCTCGTTGACGAGGTGGTGGTGCTCGGTCATGGTCACGCCGTTGACCTGGTTGTAGGCGGTCATGATGCCCCAGGGGTGGGCGTTCTTGACGATGGCCTCGAAGGGCGCGAGGTAGAGCTCGCGCAGCGGGCGGGCGGCGACCTTGTTGTCGACGGTGAAGCGGTCGGTCTCGGCGTCGTTGGCGACGAAGTGCTTGACCGTGGTGCCGACGCCGCCGTCCTGGACGCCCTGGACGTAACCGGTGCCGATCTCGCCGGTGAGGTACGGATCCTCGCTGTACGCCTCGAAGTGGCGGCCGCCGAGCGGTGAGCGGTGCAGGTTGACGGTGGGCGCGAGGAGGACGTGGACACCCTTGCGGCGGGCCTCCTGGGCGAGAAGCCGGCCGGCGCGGCGGGCGAGGGCCGGGTCCCAGGAGGCGGCCAGCGCGGTCGGGGACGGCAGGGCGATGGAGGGATCGTCGGCGGTCCAGCGGACGCCGCGGACGCCGATCGGGCCGTCGGACATGACCAGGGACTTCAGCCCGATGGCGGGCAGGGCCGGCAGGGACCACATGTCCTGGCCGGCGAGGAGCCGGGCCTTGTCGTCCAGGTCGAGGCGCGCGAGCGCCGCCTCGACGGCCTGCTCGCGGACGCCGTCCGCGGCCCCCGCCTCGGACTGGGTGCCCGCTCCCGTACTCGTCTCCGCACTGGTCTCCACCACGGCCGTACCTCCTCATCGAAGTGCTGTGGGCGCCATGGTGACTCGCCTACCTGTAGATCGGTAGGTTACGTTACATATTCGTTATACGCGGGATGACGTACGGTCCTCTCGACAAGGACCTTCGACAGGGACACGGAAGGGGGCCACGGCGATGGTGCGGGCCAGGAGTGAGGAACGGCGTGCGGACATCCTGCGCGCGGCCCTCGAGGTGATCGCCGAGCGCGGCTACCGCGGCGCCTCGCTCGGCTCCGTCGCCGAGCGGGTCGGGCTCACCCAGCAGGGACTGCTGCACTACTTCCCCACCAAGGAGGCCCTGCTCGTCGCGGTCCTCCAGGAGCGCGACGCCTGGGACACGAGCGGGGGCCGGGGCCAGGAGAGCTGGCGGCTCGACCTGCTCGACTCCCTCGTGGAGTACAACGCCATGCGGCCGGGGATCGTGCAGACCTTCTCCGCCCTGCTCGGCGAGAGCGTGACCGACGGCCATCCGGCGCGGGAGTTCTTCACCGAGCGGTACGCCCAGGTCCGCGCCTCGATGGCGACGGTCCTGCGCATGGAGTTCGGCGAGCGCCTGCCCGGCGGCCTCACGCCGGAGCGGGCGGCGCCGCTGATGACGGCCGTGATGGACGGCCTGCAGTACCAGTGGCTCCTGGACCCGGACGCGGTCGACATGCCGGCGGCGTTCCGCGACTTCCTCCGGCTGCTGTACGGCAGCGAGAAGTGAGCGCCCCGTAGCGGGAGTTACGGGTGGGGCGGGATACTCCCCGGGCCGGTTCCCGACCCGACGGAGGGCCCCCTGTGCTGTCCCGGACACGTCATGCCTCGCTCGGTCTCGCGCTCCTCACCGCCTCCCTGGTCCTGGCGGCCCCGCCGGCGGCGGCCGACGGGGGTGCGCCGGCCGGCACGGTCGAGGAGGCCCGGCTCGACCGCGCGGCGCCCCAGGAGATCCTGCGACGCGGTGGATTCGACTCCGTGGCACCGGAGTTCGCCCGGGCGCTCGCCGGCGCCGCGTCGTACGAGGAGGCCGAGCGCGCGGCCGTGCGGCACGGTGCGCGGCTCTGGCGGGAGGCGGTCGACCGGGCGCAGGGGCGTCGCGTACGGGGCGATCTGAGCCAGGACGACGATCGCCCGCTGTACTGGGCGCGGCTCGCCCTGACGCGCGAACTTCGGTCGTGGCAGCCGGCGTTCGCGCTCGACGAGACGGGGCGCGCCCGGCTCCTCGACCGGCTCGAACGCTCCTCGCGCGGCCAGGACTCGATCCGCTACCCGGCCGGCAAGGGCGTGAAGCGCGTCCTGATGACCGGCTTCGACCCGTTCACGCTGGACCGGGACGTACGGATCAGCAATCCCTCCGGCGCCACCGCGCTCGCCCTGGACGGCACCTGGATCCGCACGGCGGACGGGAGCCTCGCCCGGATCGAGACGGCCGTCTTCCCCGTCCGCTGGCAGGACTTCGCCGAGGGCGACGTCGAGCGGACCCTGCGGGACCAGCTGCCGACGGTGGACCTGTTCACCACGGTGAGCCAGGGCCGGGTCGGCCGCTTCGACATCGAACGGTTCAACGGGGCCTGGCGGGGCGGCTTCCCCGACAACGAGAACCTCTCGCGCACGGAGACCGTCCCGGTCGCCGACCCGGCCACGCAGCCCCAGTGGACGACGACGACCCTCCCGTACCGCGCGATCGTGGCGGCGGACACGGGGCCCTTCCCGGTGTACGACAACACGGCGGTGACCGAGATCCCGGCCGGGGCGAGCGCTCCCGTGGCGCGTCCGGACGGGCCGACGCCGGGCTCCACGGCCCGCGCGGGCGGCGGCGGCGACTACCTCTCCAACGAGATCGCCTATCGCGCCACGCTGCTGCGCGACCGTCTCGGCCTGCGGGACCTGCCCGGCGGCCATGTGCACACCCCGGTCCTGCGGTTCGGCGCGGGCAACACCGACCCGGTGACGGGCGCGGTCACGGACCCGGAGTTCGTCCGCAACCGGCTGGACATCATCGCCCAGGTGCGGGCGATCGTCGCGGTGGCGGCCTCCCGGTAGGCGCCCCGGGGGTTCCCCCCGGAGGCCGGGGCGGGCGATGATGGCGGTCATGATCGTCGCCGCTACGCAGTTCGCCCCGGCCGCCGGGGACATCGAGGCCAATGTCCGTACCGTCGCCGGGCTGATCGGGGCGGCGGGCGCCGACGGCGCCCGGCTGGTCGTCTTCGCCGAGCTCTGCCTGACCGGCTACGAGCCGAGCCTGATCCGGGACACCCCCGCTCTCGTGCTCTCCGAGGACGACGAGCGTCTGGACCCGATCCGGGAGGCGTGCCGCGCGGCCGGCGCGGCGGCCGTGGTCAACGGTCCCGTACGCACCGCCGACGGCGGGACCGGGATCACCTCGCTCGTGATCGGTCCGGACGGCTCGCTGCTCACCCGCTACGACAAGCGGCATCTGTACGGGGTGGAGGCGGAGGTCTTCGTGCCGGGCACGGCCGACGGCCGCTTCACCCTCGACGGGGTGCGGTGCGCGACGGCCACGTGCTACGACAACCGGTTCCCGGAGCTCGCGGAGCGGGCCGCCGCCGACGGCTGCTCGGTCTATCTGGCGAGTTCGGTGCTGGCCGCCGACAACGACTCGTTCGAGAAGGTCTATCCGGCGCGGGCCCGGGACTTCGGTCTGTACGTGGTGCTCGGCAATGTCCTCGGGACGAACGAGGACGGTGTGGGCGGCGGCGCCGCGGGGGTGTGGGGCCCGGACGGCGAGCGGATCGCCGACGCGGGCCCCGAGAAGCCGGGACACGTGCTCGCCGAGGTGGGCTGAGCGGCCTCGGCGTCGACCGGAGCGCCGCGCGTCGGAGGGACTTCCCCGCCTTGCGTCGGAGGGTCTTCCCCGCCGCGCGTCGGAGGGTCTTCCGCCGCCGCGCGTTTGGAGGGTCTTCCCCGCCGCGCGTCGGAGGGTCTTCCGCCGCCGCGCGTTTGGAGGGTCTTCCCCGCCTTGCGTCAGAGGGTCTTCCCCGAGGCGGCGGTCCGCGCCGGGTCCCCGGACTCGTCCTCGGACTCGTCCGCGCGGTCCTCCCCCGTGAGCTCCCGGGCCATGAGCGTCGCGCCGGCGACCGCGCCCGGCATCAGGAACACGGCCACGAACGGCACCAGGAACGCCAGGGTCAGCGGGACACCGAAGCCCAGGGTCAGCATCCGGCGGCCGCGCAGCATCCGCAGACGCTCCTTCAGTTCGACGCGGCGGCGCTGGAGGGCGACGGCCGTCAGCTCCTCGGCGAGGAAGAAGCCGGAGACGCAGAAACCGAGCACCGGCACGACGGTCTGGCCGACGACCGGGATGAAGCCGCAGGCGAAGAGCAGCACGCCGTAGAACGCGACCCGCAGGACGACCTTGAGACTGTCGCGGGCCGAGATCCACAGCTCGCGCCAGAGCGGCAGGCCCGACTCGGGGACCTCGCCTCCCTCGGTGCGGTCGACCTGCTCGGAGAGCGACTCGTAGAACGGTTGGCCGACCAGCAGCGTCACGGCGGTGAAGGTGATGACCGCGAGGAAGAGCCCGAAGACGAACACGAGGGCGGTCAGGGTGCCCCGGAAGAACCCCTGCCAGGGGGAGGTCCAGTCGTCGGCGAAGGGGGTCGCCCACGCCGCCAGGTCGTCCGCCCCGTAGCCGAGGCCGACGAGCGCGCCGACGTACAGCACGAGGGTCACGAGACCCGGCAGCAGCCCGAACCCGAACCACCGGCCGTGCCGACCCACCCACTTCTGACCCTGTACCAGATAACCGAGACCGGCCCCGAAATCACGCATGGGCATCACCCTATCGGGCCTGGTCCGAAGGCCCTCTTGTTGTCCGGGGCACGACAGGGTAGACCGCTGCGTACTGATCACCCACGGAGGTTGCGTACGCATGGCGAAACCCGGACCCGCCCTGATCACCACCGTCTGCGGTGCGCTCCTCGGAGCGCTGGCCCTCACCGCACTGCCCGCGAGCGCCGCGCCCGGCCGGGCGCACGAGCCCGGCCCCGTCCGCGAGGGGGCCGGGCGGGACGCCTCGGCCGCGCCGCCGCGCACGTTCGCGCCTCGCTCCCTTCCCGAGGCCGACACCCCGCTCCGCCGGGACGGCGGCTACCCGCGGCGGACGGCCCTCGCCGTCCCGCCCGTGAACCCGGCCGACAAGTCGATCAAGCTCGGTCTCGCTCCGTACCACTCCCTCGCCCCGCGTCTCAACGCGCTGCAGAAGCTGGGCGACCGGGTGAGCGTCGAGGTCGCCGGCCGGTCGGCGGGCGGGCACGAGCTGTATCTGGTCACCGTCACCGCTCCGGAGAGCGCCCGGGAGGCCCGCGAGCAGGAACGGATGCGCGAGCGGATCGAGAACGCTCCGGCCGCCGCCGCCCGGGACGCGCGGATCGCGTCCGCGTACAAGACGCCCGTCTTCATCAACAACAACATCCACGGCAACGAGTGGGAGGGCACGGACGCGGCCCTGGAGCTCGTCGAGGAGCTGGCCACCGCGACGGACCGCGGGACCACCGGGCTCCTCGCGCGGACCCGGGTCTATCTGAACGTGACCGCCAACCCGGACGGCCGGATCGCCGGCACTCGCGCCAACGGCAACGGCTTCGACCTCAACCGGGACTTCATCACGGCCTCGCAGCCCGAGGCGCGCGCGATCCGGCGGATCGCCATCGACAAGCAGCCGGCCGTGATGCTGGACCTGCACGGCTACGTCAACGGCACGCTGATCGAGCCGACGACCCCGCCGCACGGCGAGAACTACGAGTACGACCTCTTCCTGAAGAACTCCTACGCCAACGCGCTCGGCATGGAGAAGGCCGTCAACGGTCTCGGTTACACGGCCGCGAAGGACGGGGTCCGGCCGGCGGTGATCCCCTTCCGCGACGAGCAGGAGGGCTGGGACGACTGGCCGCCGATCTTCACCCCGCAGTACATGCCGTTCCAGGGCGCGGTGGCCGCGCACACCATCGAGTTCCCGTTGGCGGTGAACAACCAGGTCTACGACACCCTGCCCGAGGCGGAGCTGCGCCGCCGCGCGGCGATCAACGTGGACATCGCGGGAGCGGCGATGCGCGCCACGCTCGACCACACGGACAGGCACCGCGCGGCGGTGCTCGCCGACCAGATCGAGACGTTCCGGCGGGGCGCGGCGGGCGAGGCGCAGCGGCCGGTGTCCGAGGAGACCGTGCCGGGGGTGCCGGGGATCGGTCCGGAGGACGTCTACACGACCGCCTTCCCGCGCGCGTACGTCGTCCCGGCGGGGCGGACCCAGAGGTCGGCGGTGGCCGCGGGGCGGCTCGTGGACCATCTGGTCGCCAACGACGTACGGGTCGGGCAGGCCGCCGACGGCTCGTACGTCGTCGACATGCGCCAGCCCAAGCGGGGGATGGCGAACGTGATCCTGGCGGAGGGCCGGGACATCAGCGCGGACGTGTCGACGATGTACGACATCTCGGGCTGGAGCCTCGGTCTGCTGTGGGGCGCGACGGTGCGGAAGGTCGAGCACGGTCCGGTGCCCCGCGTGGTCCGCACGGTCCACGCCGCCGCGCCCACGGGGTCGGTCGTGCCCTTCGGTGACCTGTCGCTGCGGCTCGACGACCCCAAGGAGCTGACCGCGCTCAACTCGCTGCTCGCGCAGGGGGTGCGGGTGCGCCGGGCGGCCGACGGCTCGGTCGTGGTGCCCGCCTCGGCGCGCGGGGCCGCGCGGGTGCTCGCGGAGCGGTACGGCGTGGTGTTCGGGGCCGCGAAGGAGCGGGGCGCGGCGCCGCTGGAGCGGACCAGGGTCGCGGCCTCGGTCTCGGCCGGTGAGCTGTTCGCGCTGCGGGAGATGGGGTTCGAGGTCGTACCGGTGACGGCGGAGATCCTCAACGCGGGCTTCGACTGGTCGGCGGCGCAGGTGCTGTTCGTGTCGCGCGGCCTGGACTACGGCAGGCTCACCCCGGCGGCGCGGGAGGCGCTGCGGGCGAGCGGTGCGGGTGTGGTGGGGGTCGGTCCGGCGGGCGCCGCGTTCAACGCGGCGGCGGGGCTGCTCCCGGCCACGGCCGTGGCGGGCAACGGGGACGCGAACGGTGTGGTGAGCGTCCGCAACGCGGCCGGTGCGATCACCGGCGGCGCTCCCGGCCACACCTTCGTGTACTCGCCGCTCTGGTTCACGGAGCTGGGGGCGGGGGTGCGGACCGAGCAGTCGTACGCCGAGGCCGATCCGCTCGTCTCCGGGCACTGGCGGCCCGAGGCGGACGGCCGGGGCGGCCCGGCGGACGCGGCCGGGCGGGCGTCGGTGATCAGCGGGACGGCGGCGCACGGGGCGCCGGTGGTCCTGTTCGGCACGGAGCCGCTCTTCCGTGACCACCCGAAGGGTGTGTTCGCGCAGGTCGGCCGGGCTCTGCTGGTGCGATGACGTGAGAGGGCCGCACCCCGGTCGGTCGGGGTGCGGCCCTCGTCAAGCGTACGCGCAATCTCAGCCGCGCGAACGCGACGGCCCGGTCAGACGGCCAGCTCGACCGAGATGTTGCCGCGGGTCGCCTTGGAGTACGGGCAGACCTGGTGGGCCTTCTCGAGCAGGCTCTTCGCGGTCTCCACGTCCACGTTCGGGATGGTCGCGGAGATCTTGACGATGATGCCGAAGCCGTCGTCGTTCTTGCCGATGCCGACCTCGGCGGTGACCGTCGAGCCGGAGATGTCGGCCTTCTCGTTACGGGCCACCACACCGAGCGCGCCCTGGAAGCAGGCGCTGTAGCCGGCGGCGAAGAGCTGCTCGGGGTTGGTGCCGGCGCCGGAGCCGCCCATGGCCTTGGGCGGGTTGACGACGACATCGAGCTGACCGTCGTCGGTGGCGACACGGCCGTCCCGCCCGTTCTCGGCGGTGGCGACGGCGGTGTACAGGACGTCGGACTGCTGTATGGACATCTGGGTGATTCCTTTACCTCGTTCGCCGCGACTCGCGCCCACGATCGCGACGGCTGAGGGAAGACTAGCCGGTCACCGAAACGATCATCTTTCCGGTGTTCTCACCGCGGAGCAGCCCGAGGAAGGCCTCCACCCCGTTCTCGATGCCCTCGACGACGGTCTCGCCGTACTTCAGATCGCCGGAGCGCAGCCATCCGCCGACCTCCTGGACGAACTGCGGCTGCAGGTCGTAGTGGTCGCCGACGAGGACGCCCTGGAGGCGCAGCCGCTTGCCGATGATCATGGCCATGTTGCGCGGGCCGGGGACCGGCTCGGTGTCGTTGTACTGCGCGATCATGCCGCAGATGGTGGCGCGGCCGTGCACGTTGAGCGAGGAGATCGCGGCCTCGAGGTGGTCGCCGCCGACGTTGTCGAAGTACACGTCGATGCCGTCGGGGGCGGCCGCGCGGAGCTGGTCCCTCACCGGGCCGTTCTTGTAGTTGAAGGCGGCGTCGAAGCCGTACTCCTCCACCAGGAGCTTGACCTTCTCGTCGGAGCCGGCCGAGCCGATGACCCGGGAGGCGCCCTTGAGCTTCGCCATCTGGCCCACCTGGCTGCCGACGGCGCCGGCCGCGCCGGAGACGAAGACGGTGTCGCCCTCCTTGAAGGAGGCGACCTCGAAGAGGCCGGCGTAGGCGGTCAGGCCCGTCATGCCGAGGACGCCGAGGTAGCTGGAGAGGGGGGCCAGCTCCGGGTCGACCTTGGTGGCGTGCTGGGCGGGCACGTCGGCGTACTCGCGCCAGCCGAGGCCGTGCAGGACGTGGTCGCCGACGGCGAAGCCCTCCGCGTTGGACGCGACGACCTCGCCGACCGCGCCGCCGTCCATGGGGTGGTCGAGCTTGAACGGCGGGACGTAGGACTTCACGTCGTTCATCCGGCCGCGCATGTACGGGTCGACGGAGAAGTGCAGGTTCCTGACCAGGATCCGGCCTTCGGCGGGCTCGGTGACGGGGGTCTCGCGGAGGGCGAAGTCCGCGGGGGTGGGCCAGCCGTGCGGACGGGCGACGAGGTGCCATTCACGGCTGGACGCGGGAAGTACGGACATCGGTACGGCCTCCTGGGACAAGATTATTTCACTACCTGAAACAACCATGCGCCTGGATATTTCATGTTGTCAAGTATCTGGGTACGATGGCTCCCATGGCCACCTCACCCCCAGACCCCCTCACCCGCGAAGTCGTCGAGCTGATCGGCACGGTCGTGGCGCGCTACTACGCGGAGTACGAGCAGGCGGCCGCCGAGCACGCGCTCACCGGCGCCCAGGCGAGGGTCCTCGGGCTGCTCACCCTGGAGCCGGTCCCGATGCGGAAGATCGCGCAGAAGCTGAAGTGCGAGCCGTCGAACGTCACCGGGATCGTCGACCGGCTCGAATCGCGCGGTCTGGTGGAGCGCCGCCCGGACCCGGCCGACCGGCGCGTCAAGCTGGCCGCGCCCACCCCGGAGGGCCTGGACACCGCCCGGCGGCTGCGGGACGCCCTGGACTTCGCACGGGAGCCGCTCGGCCGGCTCACGGACGTCGAGCGCTCGCTGCTGCGGGATCTGCTGAAGCGGATGCTGGGCGAGGACATCGTGGCGTAGCGCCGGCCTACCCGCCTGGCCGTGTCCGGAAAGTAGCGCCGTCTGCCCGCAGGGCTACGGGGGAGTGCGGGCCAGGCGTCGCGGGCCAGGCGGGACTTTCCGGACACGGCCTAGCAGAAGAACCAGAGAAAACACGGCTTCTTGGTGGGGCTCGGCGTCGGGGAGGGTGTGGACGTCGTCGGCGTCCCGCCGCTGGGCGTCCCCGAGGGAGTCGTACCGGGTGGCGAGGGGCTTCCGCTCGGGGAAGGTCCGTCGGCCGTGGGCGACGCCGACGGGGGGCCGGACGGCGAACCGTCTCCGGAGCCCTGCGAACCGCCGTCGCCCGAGTCGCCGTCTCCGCCCTGGCCACCGCTGCCCGAGCCACCGCTCCCCTGGCCCGGTATGCCCGTATGGCCGGGCGCGGGCGCGTCCGAGCCCCTCGGGGAGGCCGACGTCGTCACCTCGACCGGGGTCGGCCCGCCGTCCGGCGGCGTCGCGCTCTCCGTGGGCAGCGGCGGCAGCGAGGTCTCGACGACCTCCTCCTCCTGCACGGCGGTGGCGGCGCCGCCCTCGTCCGGAGGCTCCAGGGCCAGCTTCGCCATGCTCAGCGTTCCGGCCGCGAGCACGAGACCGAGCGTGCCCACCAGGACGTTGCGCCCCTTGCGGCTGCGCGCCCGCCGGTTGCGACGCGTACCGGACCGCCCCGACGCCGCGACCCGGCGCGCGGCGCGACCGCCCGGAGCGGCCGCGCGCGGCGGCTCCAGCGGGTCCAGTTCGTAGACGTGCTCGGCGGGCGGCTCCTCGTACTCCGGCCGCCCGCCGGGCTCGCCACGCTCACCGTGCTCGACGTACGCGACACGCTCGGCCGCGACGGCGCGCGCGGCCGGTTGGGGGGTCTCGTACCGCAGCTCCTCGACGGGGGTCCCGCATCCGGCGCAGGCAAGCGCGCCGTTGAGGTGCCGTCGGCACTGGTGGCAGTAGTCCATGGCTGCCGCAGAGTATGTGTCGGCGGGACACCGGAGGTAGGCGGGAACGTGAGGATCCTGTGAGGAAACCCCAGGTCGGCGGCGTGTCGTCATGATTCTCCCGCTTCGGGCAGGATGGGCTCATGACGCCGTCCGGGTCTTCGGGGCCACGGTCCGAGCCTTTCGGGCCTCGCGAGTTCCAGCTCGTCCTGCTGCGCCGCATGGCCGACCACCAACCGGATCTGGCCGAGGACGCGCTGCGGCGGCTGGGGGCGACCCGGGCCGAGTCGCGGGAGGCGAACCGGCGCTGGCAGTCCTGGGCCCATGCCCGCAGGGGCGCGGGTGAAGCGGCCCGCTACCGCTCCGCCCTGGGCGAGCCCGTGGCGCGTCGGGCGGTCCCCGAGCTGGGCGCCGAACTCCTGGAGTGGGACCTGCCGCTCTGGCCCGCGCTGCGCTGGCAGGTGATCACGGGCATTCCCGGCGGCCGTACGGCGCCGGCGGTCTGGGGCAGCGGACTGGTCCGCGCGCCCGGCCACCCCGTGCCCGAGCTGCGCACCGAGGCGGATCTGCGGCCCTGGAGCTGCACCATCGCCGAGGTCGGCAACGCCTTCCCGCCCGCCCGGGCGCGGGAGGGCAGCGCACCCACCCGGCTGCGCCTGGACTTCACCCTTCCCGACGGAACGCCGCGCTCCGCCGAGTTCACCTGGGGCCTGCTGCAACGCGTCCTCTGACCCGGCGTCGGACGGCGTCCACACCCCCGGGCGGCTCAGCCCAGCGCGCGCCGCGCCGGAGCGGGTCGCACGATGCGAACAGAACGCCGAAGCAAAACGGCGTACCACCTCGCTCCGTGCCAGCACCGCACTCCGGAGGATCTGCCGTGACCGTCAGCCTTGAGCAGCTGCGCCGTTGCCATGTCGCCGTCGACCTGGGGGCCGCGCGCACCCGGGTCTTCGTCAAGGGCGCCGGACTCGTCGTCGACGAGCCGAGCGTCGCCGCCGTCAACACCCGCACCGGCGCGTTGATCGCCGTCGGCGCGCTGGCCGAGAAGATGACCGGCCGCACCCCGGACTACATCCGTGTGGTCCGCCCCGTCTCCGGCGGCACCGTCGTCGACATCGAGATGGCGCAGCGGATGCTCCGTCATCTCCTCGGCGAGAAGCTCCGCCGCCAGCTGCGCCGCAAGCCCCGGCTGCGCGCCGCCGCCAGCACACCGCACGACAGCGACCCGCTCGCCCAGCGTGCGGCCGTCGAGACCCTCGTCGGGCTCGGCGCCCGGCGGGTCGAGCTGGTCGACACCCTGATCGCGGCAGCCGTGGGCTGCGGACTCCCCGTCGAGCAGCCCACCGCCACCATGATCATGGTCTGCGGCGCGGCGACCACCCAGGTCGCCGTGCTCTCCCTGGGCTCCATCGTCACCGCCGAGCGGATCCCCGTGGGCGGCGACGCGATCGACCACGCGGTCATCCAGCATCTGCGCCACCAGCACGAACTGATGCTGCCCAGTCAGTCCGTCCGTCCGCTGCAGCTCGCCCTCAGCGGCAACGGCCTGACCCTCCAGGGCCCGTCCTCCACCGAGATCCACGGCCGGGACGTCGCCACGGGCCTCGCCCGTTCGGTGACCGTCGACACCGCCGCCGTACGGGACGCGATCCACACCCCGCTGACCGCCGTGCTCGACGGCATCGGCAAGATCCTCCGGGACTGCCCGCCCGACCTGGTGGCCGACCTCGCCGAGCGCGGCATCATGATGGTCGGCGGCAGCGCCCTGCTCCCGGGACTCGACCAGATGCTCCGCGAGGCCACCGGGATGCCGGTGCACATCGCCGAGCGGCCGGACGTGTGCGCGATCCTCGGGCTCGGCGCGATGCTGGAGGGCAAGATCCAGCCGATGGTGCTCGACCCGCTGACCGTCGCGGATTGACCGCCGCGTCCACCCCTTCGTACGACAATGGGCCCATGGCACTCACGGACCGGGCCGACGAGCCGGCACCCCGTCTGCCGCTCCTCCTCGAAGCGGTCCTGAGTGTCGGCAGCGAACTGGAACTGCGGGCCACGCTGCAGCACATCGTGGACTCCGCCGCCGAGCTGACCGACGCGCGCTACGGGGCGCTCGGGGTCGTCGACCCCGAGCGCGACCGGCTCACCGAGCTGTTCACGACCGGGATGACCGAGGCCGAGCGGCAGCGCGTCCCCCGCCTCCCCGACGGGCACACCGGGCTCCTCGGCGCCCTGCTCCAGGACCCGCGCCCGCTGCGGCTCGACGACCTCACGGCCGATCCGCGCGCCGGCGGGCTGCCCGAGGGCCATCCCGGGATGCGCTCCTTCCTCGGTGTCCCGATCCGGGTCCACACCGAGGTCTTCGGCAATCTCTACCTCGCCGAGAAGCGCGGGGGCCCGTTCACCGACGAGGACCTCGCCCTGCTGCGGGTCCTCGCCTCGCAGGCCGGGATCGCCATCGGCAACGCCCGGCTGTACGAGACCGCCCGGCAGCGCGAGCGCTGGATCGAGGGCGCGGCGGCGGTGACGACCTGCCTCCTCTCCGGGGAACCGGCGGCGGACGCGCTGACCACGGTCGCCGAGCGGGCACGGCTGCTCGCGGACGCCTCGGCCGGGGTCGTGCTGCAGCCCACCGAGGAGGGCGGCATGGAGATCGTGGCCGCCTCGACGAAGGACGACCCCGGCGATCTGGTCGGCACCACGATCGCGCCGGGGTCGCCCGTCCTGGAGCAACTGCTCGGCGGCGAGCCGGTGTTCGTCGAGGACTCGGCCACCGATCCCCGGATGACCACACATGTGCGCTCGCGGTTCGGCCCCTCGATGATGCTCCCGCTGCAGAGCGGCGGCCGGCTCATCGGCACCCTCGCCCTCCCCCGACGGCGCGGCGGACGGCCGTACACGGCGGTGGACCGCCTCCTGGCCTCGCAGTTCGCCTCCCAGGCCGCGCTGGCCCTCGTCCTGGCGGACGCGCAGCACAACCGGGAGCGGCTGGCGGTGTACGAGGACCGCGACCGGATCGCCCGTGACCTGCACGACCTCGTCGTCCAGCGGCTGTTCGCCACCGAGATGATGCTGGAGTCGACCCGGCGCCGGGCCGCCGCGTCGACCGACGAGAACGTGCTGCTCGGGCGGGCGGTGGACGAGCTGGACTCCACCATCCAGGAGGTACGGACGACCATCTTCGCCCTCCAGCAGCCACCCGCCGACGCGCCGGCCACCTTCCGGGGCCGCGTCCTGCGCGAGACGGGCGGCGCGGCGGTCCCGCTGGGGTTCCAGCCCTCCGTGCACTTCTCGGGCGCGGTCGACACCCTGATCCCGGACGCCGACGCCGAGCGGCTCCTCGTCGCGCTGCGCGGCGCGCTGGCGGCGGCCCACCGCCGGGCGGGCGTCTCGGCGATCACGGTCGAGGTGACGGTGAACGCGCAGGGCCCGCGCCTGGTGGTGAGGGACGACGGCCGGCCGCCCACGACGGTGACCTGGCCGTAGGCGGTCACCTGGCCGTAGGCGGTCACCTGGCTGTAGGCGGTCACCTGGCCGTAGGCGGTCACCTGGCTGTAGGCGGCGGGCGGTGGCCTGGCCGCAGCCCGTGTCCGGCGCCGCGCCGGCGCCGGCCGCGGGGCGTCGCCGTCTCGCGGACGCCGCAGAAACCCCCGTACGGCCCAGTCCGGCGCGCCCCGCCCCGCGGCCCGACCTTGACTGATCGGGTGGACACCGTCGAGAAGCCCTCCGGCGCCGCCTACCGGAACCTGGCCATGGCCACGATCGGCTTCGCGCTCACCTTCTGGGCGTGGAACCTGATCGCGCCGCTGGCCGGCGCGTACGGAGACCGGCTGGGCCTGAGCTCCTTCGAGCAGTCGCTGCTCGTCGCCATCCCGGTGCTGGTCGGCTCCGTGGGCCGGATCCTGGCCGGCGCGCTCACCGACCGCTACGGCGCCAGGGTGATGTTCCCGCTGGTGTCGGCGCTGACGATCGTGCCCGTCCTGCTGCTGATCCCGGCGAAGGACTCGTACGCCGCGATGCTCGCCGTCGGATTCCTCCTCGGTCTCGGTGGCACGACCTTCGCCATCGGCATCCCCCTGGTCAACTCCTGGTTCCCGCCCGCCAAGCGGGGCCTGGCGCTCGGCGTCTTCGGCATGGGCATGGGCGGGGTGGCGCTGTCCGGCTACTTCACCCCGCGTATCGCGCGGCACGGGGAGAACCTGCCGTTCGTCGTCGTCGCGCTCGCGCTCGCCGCGTACGCCGTCCTCGCGTGGTTCCTGATCACCGACCGCCCCGACCGGCCGGTCCCCACCGCCTCCCTCGCGACCCGGCTGGCCGGCGCCGGCCGGCTGCGGGTGACCTGGGAGCTGTCGGCGCTGTACGCGATCGGCTTCGGCGGCATCGTCGCGTTCGGGGTGTACCTGCCCACGTACCTGAAGACCTGGTACGCGCTCGACCCGACCGACGCGGGCACCAAGGCCGCCGGATTCGCCCTGGTCACCGTCATCTTCCGGCCGATCGGCGGCTGGCTCTCGGACCGGATCCACCCGGCTCTCGTGACGGCCGCCGCGCTCGGTGCCGCCGCCCTCATGGCCATCGTCCAGGCCTTCGACCCGCCCCTGAACCCCGGCGGCACGATCGCCCTGCTCTGCATGGCCGCCGGCCTCGGCACGGCGAGCGGTTCGGTCTTCGCGCTGGTCTCCCAGGTCACCCCGCAGCGGCAGGTCGGCAGCGTCACCGGCATCGTCGGCGCGATGGGCGGGCTCGGCGGTTTCGTGCCGCCGCTGGTGATGGGCGCGATCTACAGCGCGAAGGACTCCTACTCCATCGGCTACATGCTCCTGTCCGACCTGGCGCTCGCGGGCTGTGTGTACGCGTACGGCCGGATGCGGACGATCCGGCCCGCCGAGGAGGGCGGCGCGGCCGCGCAGGTGACCAAGGTCGCAGCGCGCCGTATCTGACGCGCGGGAAGAATGCCTCTCGCATCCCGCTACGCGAGGAGGACGACCGTTGAGCGCGCTCTTCCCGGCCCTGGTGGCCGGCTCGGACCGACCCGCACTGCGCTTCGGCGCCGATGCCCTGACGTACGGCGAGCTGGCCGCCGCCGCGAGCGCGCAGGCCGCCCGGATCAAGGACGCGGGCCGGGTGGCCGTCTGGGCGACCCCCACCGAGCGGACGGCGGTCGCCGTGGTGGCCGCACTGCTGGCCGGTGTCCCGGTGATCCCCCTCAACCCGCGCACCGGCGCACGGGAACTGGCCCACATCCTCGGGGACAGCGCCCCCGGCGCGGTCCTCGCGGGCGCGGAGGACGACCTGCCGGCGGCGCTCGCGGGACTGCGCCGCATCGACGTGGAGGTCCGGGCGTCGGACGGGGCCGGAGGCGTGCGGCTTGACGGCCCGGGCGAGGAGCCGGGCCCTGAGGATCCGGCCCTGATCGTCTACACCTCCGGGACCACCGGGCCGCCCAAGGGGGTCGTGCTGTCCCGACGGGCGATCGCCGCCACTCTCGACGCCCTGGAGGACGCCTGGGCGTGGAGCGCCGACGACGTCCTCGTCCACGCGCTGCCGCTGTTCCACGTCCACGGGCTCGTCCTGGGCGTCCTCGGGCCGCTGCGGCGCGGCGGATCCGTCCGGCACCTCGGGGCGTTCTCTCCGGCGGGCGTGGCGCGGGAGCTCGGCGCGGGCGGCGGCACGATGCTGTTCGGCGTACCGACGATGTACCACCGGATCGCGGACGCGCTGGAGGAGGATCCGGCGCTGGTACGGGCGCTGGCCGGGGCGCGGTTGCTCGTCTCCGGATCCGCCGCGCTGCCGGTCCACGACCACGAGCGGATCACGGCCGCGACGGGCCGGACGGTGATCGAGCGGTACGGCATGACGGAGACGCTCATGAACACCAGCGTGCCCGTGGGATCCGAGCCCCGCCCCGGGTCCGTCGGGCTGCCCCTGCGCGGCGTGGGCCTCCGGCTGGTGGAGGAGGACGGCTCGCCGATCACGGCGTACGACGGGGAGAGCGTCGGCGAGATTCAGGTCAGGGGACCGAACCTCTTCACCGCCTATCTCAACCGGCCGGACGCGACCGCGGCCGCGTTCGACGGCGACTGGTTCCGGACCGGGGACATGGCGGTCCGCGAACCGGACGGCTATCTGCGGATCGTGGGCCGCAAGGCCACGGACCTGATAAAGAGCGGCGGTTACAAGATAGGGGCGGGTGAGATAGAGAACGCGCTCCTGGACCATCCGGCGGTGCGGGAGGCCGCCGTGACCGGTGCGCCGGACCCCGACCTCGGGGAGCGGATCGTGGCGTGGGTGGTGCCCGCGGACGCGGAACGTCCGCCGACCGCCCAGGAGTTGGCGGACCACGTCGCCGGGCTGCTCGCCCCGCACAAGCGCCCGCGCACGGTCCACTTCCTGCCCGCGCTGCCCCGCAACGACATGGGCAAGCTCCTGAAGAAGGCACTTCCGGAGGCCCTCCATGGCTGAGCGGCCCACGGCCCGCGAGGTCATCGCGCTGGTCACCGACGACTTCACCCCGCTGCGGACCCCGGACACCGACGTGCCGCTGCTCCCCGACGGCCCGATCGGCTGGGCCGGGTACGACGCCGCACGCGCGCGTGCGGCCGAGCAGACCGGCGAGGAGGAGTCCGTCCTGCACGGAAGGGCGACGATCGGCGGTCGCCGGGTGGTCCTGGTGGTCTTCGAGTTCGGCTTCCTGGGCGGTTCGCTCGGCCGGGTGGCCGGGGACCGGCTCGTCGCCGCGTACCGCGCCGCCGAGGCGGCCCGGGTCCCGCTGGTGTCGCTGGTGGCGACGGGCGGCAGCCGGATGCAGGAGGGCATGGTCGCCCTGACGCAGCTCCAGCGGGTGGCGGAGGCGACCGTGCGGCTGCGGGCGGCCGGCGTCCCGCATGTCACGGTCCTGCGCGACCCGTCCACGGGCGGCGGCTGGGCCACGGTCGGCGCGGGGGCGGACGTCGTGCTCGCCCTGCCCTCCGCCCAGGTCGCGTTCGCCGGGTCGCGGGTCCGGCCGCGGGACGCCGACCCGGGGGCGTACACGGCGGAGGGCCAGTGGGCGTTCGGGCAGGTGGACGCCCTCGTGGACCCGGCGGATCTGCGGGTGACGCTCTCCCTGTGGCTGCGGCTGCTGACGGGCGGCGCACACGCGGAACCCTCCGGAGCGCACACGGAACCGTCCGGAGCGCACACCGACCCCTCCGTGACGCCCTCCGGCCCCGCCGACGCGCCCGTCCGCCCTTCCGTGGAGGCTCCGGCTCCGGCCCCCGCTCCCCCGCCCCGCGCGCTGACGGAGGCCGGCCCGCCCGGCACCGGCTGGGAGGCCGTCGTCCGGGCGCGGTCCGCCGCGCGCCCGCGCGCCGGGGCCTATCTGGACGCCTACTTCACCGCCCGCGCGACCGTCCGCGGCGACCGGGCCGGCGGGGTGGACCCCGGGGTGGAGTGCGGCTTCGGGCTGCACGAGGGACGCACCGTCGCGTACGCCGCGCAGGACGGTTCGGCGACCCGCCCGGCGGGGTTCCGGACCGTCGCCCGGCTCGTGCGGCTCGCGGACCGGCTGGGAATCCCCGTCCTCACCCTGATCGACACACCGGGTGCCGCCAACGACGCCGAGGCCGAGCGGGCCGGGGCCGGCCCGGCGATCGCGGACGCGTTCACCGCGGTCGCCGGGGCCCGCGTCCCGGTGACCTCGCTCCTGGTCGGCGAGGGCGGCTCGGGCGGGGCGCTGGCGCTGGCCGCGCGGGACAACACATGGACCACGCCGGACGGCTACTTCTCCGTCATCGCCCCGGAGCTCGCCGCGGCGATCCTGAAGCGGACCCCCGACCACGCCCCGGTCACCGCCGACCAGCTCCGCCTGCGGCCCCAGGACCTGGTCGAGCTGGGCGTCGTGCGCGGGATCGTGACGCGCGGCGGGTAGCGGTCCCCGGCAGCACGAGGGTCCCGGACAGCACGAAGCCCCCTCGGGGGGAGGGGGCTTCGTTGCGCAGGGCGGACGATCAGTCCTCGTCGCCCTCGCACTCGCTGAAGTCGCCGCAGACGACGACCGTGACGTCCACGTCGCCGTGCTCCACCAGGTGCACGTCGTTGTCCGAGTGGTACTGGGGGCCATCGTGGGCGACGGCCGAACCGGAGCCGGCGAGAACGGCCGCGGCGGCCAGGGCGAGGGCGGCAATGGTCTTACGCATGAAATCCTCCTGTACGAGCGGGGTTGCTCACCTCGGAGCCTGACCGGGGCATAGGACGGCGGCAAACGCTGGCGCGCGTTCGGGGCACAGGCTCGCCCATCCGAGGGGGCGTCACCCCACGGCGGGGCGGGCATCCCGGGGATCTCCCCGGGATGCCCGCCGCCCCTCGGACCGGGCTACTTCACGCCCACCGCGCGCAGGAGCTCCTGTTCGACGGCGCCACCACGGTCGTCGGACGCGCCCGCCCGGAGGGAGAGGTACCGCGCGCCGTCCGGCACCCGCAGCTCACCCGTCCAGGATGGACCGGCCGAGGCGGAACCGGAGGAGGAACGCAGGGTGACCTTCTGCCAGGTCGTGCCCTCGTCGTACGAGACCTCCAGGGAGCCGCCGCCGATCGTGCCGGTGCCGGCCGCGCCCTTCACGTACGCGGCGTGCAGGCGGACGGGCACCCTGCTGCCGGCCCGGACGTCGCCGACGAGGTCGGTGTCGACGTCGAAGCCGAGGTTGATCAGCGGGAGGAAGGTGAAGCGGTCGGACGGGGTCCGCGCGGAGCGGAAGGTCCACTCGGTGTGGCCCTTGCTCGACAGCCGCCAGCGCGCGGGGTCCAGGGTGGTGTCGGTGACGACCTTGAACTCGGCTTCCTGCGACGGCGCTTCCCAGACGTACGCGGCGGAGCCCGTCCCGCGGTCGACACGGGTCCCGTCGACGTACACCTCGGTGAACTGGGTCATCGAGTCGTCGCCCCACACATTGCCGAAGCCGGTGTGGTCGGGACCGGAGTCGCCCCAGCCGGGGACGTTGAAGTGCAGCTGGTCGCCGGACCGCTGCTGGCCCCAGCCGAGCCCGGTGCCGAGCCACGGATGCCAGACCGGCTCGAACCAGTCGCGGCGGACGGTGGTGCCGCCGCGGTAGGTCTCGATGCCTCCGCGCTGTTCGAGGGAGTCGCCGAGGTCGACCGACTCGTGCCAGCCCTGGCCGCGGCCGGTGGAGACGTATTCGGTGCGCTCGACCGGGAAGGCGATGTGCTCCTTGAAGCCGAAGCCCACGGGGAAGGTGTCGGTGATCGAGTAGCGGAACTCCCCGCCCCGCTCCGCACGGCCGGTGGGCATGTGGAACGCGGAGCGTACGGTGGCGAGTTCGTCCTCGTCGGGCCGGAAGACCAGGTCGGAGGGGATCGCGCCCGGATGTCCCTCGGAGAGGTCGTAGACGTACGGCGGGTACGGCGTGCCGGTCAGGTCGACGCTCCGGCCGCCCGCGGCGGCGGAGGCCAGCCGGGCGCCGTCGGCGGCATCGACGGTGGCCACGGTCAGCGGCCGGTCCTCGTACTGCTCGGTGCCGAACCAGGTGTTCAGCCGGCCGGGAGCCTGGTCGGTGACGAACAGCAGGGCGGCGCCCGCGTCCTGGGCGGTCTGCGCGATCTCGACGGGTGTGAGCGCCCCGGCGCGGACCAGGACGGCCTTGCCCTTCACGTCCTTGCCCGCGTAGCCGGCGGCGGTGCCGGTGCCCGCGTCGACGAGCGCGAGCCGCGACCGGCCCTCGCGGGTGGCCGTGCCGGGCTGCTGGAGGACACCGGAGAGCCGGACACCGCCGGTGCTCGCCTCCAGTCGCGGCGTGCCGAGCCGCCAGACCGTGCGGTACTCGAAGGTGCCCGTCGCGGGCTCGGTGGTGGGCGCGGCGAAGACGGAGTCGTACGTCACCGGCAGTTGGACGGCGCCGCCGTAGGAGGCGCCGTTCGCCTTCCGGTCGAACTCCATCAGGAGCTGACGGGTCTCGGTCCGCTTCTCGACCTCGGCGCGGATCTCCTTCAGCCGCCGCCCGTCGAGGGTGATCTCGCGGTCACGGTCGAGGACGATCTCCGGTCGGTGAGGAAGCCGAGGCCGAGGGAGTCCTTCCCCTTCGCGCCACGGACGTCGAGGAAGGAGGAGACGGTGTACGTGCCGGGCTCCAGGCGCAGTTCGAGGGTGCCGGAGTCGCCGACGGTCGCCGGGAAGGGGTCATGGCCCTCGGCGAGTCGCCGGACGCCCAGGTGGGCCGGGGTCGGGGCGCCGTCGCGGTCCTTGACGTGGACGGTGAGGGTGTAGCGCTCCGCCTCCTTCACCAGGCCGAGCGCGGTGTGCGCGACCGGGGCGCCGCCGGCCGAGGCGACGATCCGGCCGGAGGCGTTGCCGACCGGGGCCTTCGTGCCGTCGCCGGTGACGGTGGTCCGGGCCGTGCCGCGGGCCGGGAGGGTCAGCGTCGTGTCGGCGAGGGTCGCGACGCCCGCTGGCATTCCCTCGACGGTGAGGCTCAACTCCACGGGCGCGGCGGAGTGGTTGGTGTACGTGACGGTCCGCGTGACCGGCTGGTTCGCCTCGTACGGCCAGGAGAAGAAGCCGAGGTCCGCGGAGCCGGTGGCGGTGACGTCCGCCGTGATGGCGGCGGCCACGTCGACCCGCCCGGC
This sequence comes from Streptomyces sp. NPDC029139, assembly GCF_055564335.1. NCBI lineage: Bacteria > Bacillati > Actinomycetota > Actinomycetes > Kitasatosporales > Streptomycetaceae > Streptomyces > Streptomyces sp. NPDC029139. The sequence goes on from NZ_JBVHWN010000002.1 coordinate 728,059, forward strand.
GCCGAGCGCGTACGCGGAGTCGGTGAGCGGCTTCGACGAGGACATCAGGGCGTCCTTGAGCTGCGCGCCGGTCCGGTCGGGGTGCTTCTCGGCGAGGAGCGCGGCGACACCGGCGATGTGCGGGGTCGCCATCGACGTCCCGCTCATGGCGGTGTAGAGGCCGGACCCGGGCGCCAGTCGGGAGCGGGCGGCGAGGATGTCGACGCCGGGCGCGGAGAGGTCGGGCTTGAGGGCGAGGTCGCCGTGGCGGGGGCCCTGGCTGGTGAAGTACGCGGGCCGGTCGGCGGAGTCGACGGCGCCGACGGTCAGCGCGGAGTCGGCGGCGCCGGGCGAGCCGATGGAGCCGGGGGCGCCGCTGTTGCCGGCGGCTATGACGAACAGCGCGCCGGTCTCGGCGGTGAGGCTGTTCACGGCCTGGGCCATCGGGTCCGTGCCGTCGCTCGGTTCGCTCGAACCGAGGCTCATGGAGACGATCTTCGCGTCGATGTCCTTGGCGGCCCACTCCATGCCGGCGATGATCTGCGACTCTGAGCCCGTGCCCTCGTCGCTGAGGACCTTGCCGACGGCGAGGGTCGCACCGGGCGCGACGCCCTTCTCCGCGGCGCCCTCGGAACCGGCGCCGCTGCCGCCGACGGTGGAGGCGACGTGCGTGCCGTGGCCGTTGCGGTCGGCGACCTCCTCGCCCTCGATGAAGGACGCCGACTCGCTCACCCGGCCGGTGAGGCCGGGGTGCGCGAGGTCGGCGCCGGTGTCCAGGACGGCGACCTTGACGCCCTTGCCGGTGAGTCCGGCAGCCCACGCCTTCGGGGTGCCGATCTGGGCGTTGGACTGGGCCATGGTGGCCTCGACCCGGCCGTCGAGCCAGACCTTGCCGCCCGTGGAGCGGGCGGTGGGCGAGGTGAACGTCCGCCAGAAGGCGGCCGGGTCGGTCGCCTCCACCGCCGCGCCGCCGATGCTGGGCAGGGCCCGGACGGTCTTGGTGCCGCGCGGCGTGGCGGCGCGCGCCGCCTTGCCGTACGTGACGATCAGCGGCAGTTCGTCGGTGACGCCCTGCTCGATGAGGCCGCTGACGTCGAAGAGCCTCCGGTCGAGGACTCCCGCGTCGAGGAAGGGACGGGCCTCGTCGGGGACGACGGTGACCCGGCCGTCGGAGATCTCGCTGCGTACGGCTCCGGTCGCGTCCCGGGCCCGGTCGACGGTGACGGTCTTCTTGCCGCCGCCCAGTTCGGTGACGGTGACGCGGTCGCCCGTGACGAGGGTGACGGTGGCGCTCCGGGCGGCGGGACCCTGGAAGGTGCCGGGGACGGCGGCGGTGGCGCTCCCCCCGGCGGCGGCGGTCTGCCCTGCCGAGAGAAGGGCCAGCGAGATGCCGGCGGCGAGCAGCCCGGCCCTTCCTCGTGCGGAAGGTCTGATCATCGACGCACTCCTCGGCACCCGGGGGAAGGGGTGGTTCCGGGTGTCGCGAGGAGTCTCGTCCGAACGCGGGTAGTTGAGTACGGAACTGCCTGGCGGCTATGTGCCGTGGCGGCCAACCGCCATGTCAGGCCGTGGGCTTGAGGGCGTCGTAGCGGAGGAATCCGCGCCCGTGGAGGGCGAGGGCGCCCACGGCGAGGACGCAGGCGACGCCGCCGCCGGTGATGGCGACCGCCGGGGACGTCAGATCCGCGACGGTCCCGGCGAGGAAGTCGCCGAGCCGTGGCCCGCCCGCGACGACCACGATGAAGACGCCCTGCAGCCGTCCGCGCATCTCGTCCGGGGCCGCGACCTGCATCATCGTGTTGCGGAAGATCATGGAGACGGTGTCGGAGTAGCCGGCGAGGGCGAGCAGGAGCAGCCCGAGCCAGAGATTGCGGGTGAGCCCGAAGACGGCGATCGCGGTGCCCCAGCAGGCGACGGCGAGCAGGATCGCCTGTCCGTGGTGGCGGATGCGCCCCTGCCATCCGCTGAGCACCCCGCCGAGGAGCGCTCCGGCGGCCGGGGCGGCGGCGAGCAGTCCGGCGGTGCGGGCGTCGCCGTCGTACCAGAGCACGGCGACGACGGGGAACAACGCTCGCGGGTGGGCGAGGATCATCGCGCAGAAGTCCGAGAAGAACGTCATGCGCAGATTGGGCCGGGTGGCGAGGAAGCGCAGCCCGTCCAGGACGGAGGCGCGCCGGGGGCCGCTCGGGTCGCCGGTGCGCTCGGGGAGCATGGAGGGCAGCCGCCACATCGCGTACAGCGCGGCGGAGAACGCGACGGCGTCGACCAGGTAGGCGATCTGGTACCCGCCGAAGCCGACGACGAGACCGCCGAGGCTCGGTCCCACGAGCATCCCGAAGGTCGTGGTCATCGAGTTCAGCGCGTTGGCGGCGCGCAACTGCTCGGGCGGCAGCAGGCGCGGGATCATCGAGGTCCGGGCGGGCGAGCTGAGCGCGGCGCAGACGGACTGCAGGGCCACGATCGCGTACAGGAACCAGACCCGGTGGAAACCGGCGAACGCGACCGCGGCGAGGGCGGCGGAGAGGACGGCGGAGCCGGTGGCGCTGGCGAGCCCGAGCTTGCGCCGGTCGACGGTGTCCGCGACGGCACCGCCGTAGAGCCCGAAGACGATCAGCGGTACGAGGGAGAACAGCCCGACGAGGCCCACGGAGAACGGCGAGCGGGTGATCTCGTACACCTGGAGCGAGACCGCGAGCGCGGTCATGCCCTGGCCGACCCAGGAGACGGTGTTGCCGAACCAGAGGCGGCGGTAGTGCGCGGAGGTACGGAGCGGGGTGAGGTCGGCGAAGACCCTGCGGCGCTCGGTCTGTTCGGTGGTGCTCACGCGACGTCGTACCGGAGCTCGGGCCTGGCCCAGTGGATGCGGCCGGCGGGCTCGACGGTGCCGGCGCGGCGGGCGCCCGTCCGCAGGTAGAAGTCCTCGGCGGGCGGATGCGCGACGACCCGCACGGACGTCAGTCCGGCGGCGCGGGCCTGGCCGATCATGTGCTCCATCAGCATCCGTCCGATGCCGCTCCCCTGGGCCTCGTCGGCGACGAAGGCGAGGTCCAGCTCGGCCTCGCCGAGGAGGAGCGCGTAGAACCCGAGCACGCGATCCCGTTCGTCGACGGCGACGAAGACGCGGTGGTGCTCGATGTACGTCCCTCCGACGACATAGCCGTCGACCATCGCGGCGTAGTCACCGCGGTAGGCGGCCGATTTCCGCACGAGCCGGGTCAGGCGGCGCGAGTCGTCGGCGGTGGCCCGCCGGAGGGTGGGGAAGGACATGGATCGAGTATAGGGACGGGACGGAGAGGGACTCCTTACAATTTTCCGCCACCAGCTCGGCCCGCCGGGACGGCACCGCCGCGCGTGGCGTTCCGCGCCTCACCTCGGGCGGTACTACCCCCTAGGGGGCGTCCTGGGCGGTACCCCTACGGAGCGTCCTGCGCGCAGGCGCTCAGGTCGTCCGGGTCGACGCTGTCGAGCCGGGCGGCCAGTTCGTCGAGCCGGGTCCGCAGGGCGCGGATCTCCGCCAGTTCCAGGCCCGTCGCGGCGGCGATCCGCTTCGGTACGCCGAGGGCCTTCTCCCGCAGCGCCGCGCCGTCCGCGGTGGGGCGCACGGTCACCGAGCGCTCGTCCTCGGCGCTGCGTCGCCGCTCGACGTATCCCGCCGCCTCCAGCCGCTTGAGCAGCGGCGACAGGGTGCCCGAGTCCAGCCTCAGCCGCTCGCCGATCCCCTTCACCGGCAGTTCGCCGTGCTCCCAGAGCACCAGCATCACCAGGTACTGGGGGTAGGTGAGCCCGAGTTCCTTGAGCGCGCCGCGGTACACGCCGTTGAAGGCGCGGGTGGCGGCGTGCAGGGAGAAGCAGATCTGGTGGTCGAGCCGGAGGAAGTCCTCGTCGCGGGTCGTGTGGAGCGTCGCCATGGTTCCAGAGTACGACACATCACATCGCGAGCGATTAAGTTGTGCACAACTCAGTAGCGCGCTACCTTCATAACCGCACCCCGACCGCGAACGGAAACGAGGACCCATGAACGCGATCTACACCGCCGTCGCCACCGCCAACGGCCGCGAGGGCCGCGCCGTCAGCTCCGACGGCCACATCGACCTCCCGCTCGCCCACCCCCAGGCCCTCGGCGGCAACGGCCAGGGCACGAACCCGGAGCAGCTCTTCGCCGCCGGCTACGCGGCCTGCTTCGCGAGCGCCATGGGCCTGGTGGCACGCCAGGAGAAGATCGACATCGCGGACGCCTCGATCACCGCCGAGGTCTCGATCGGCAAGGACGAGAAGGACGGCGGCTTCGGCCTCGCGGTCGTCATGCGCGCCGAGTTCCCCGACCACCTCCAGGGCGAGCCGGGCCGCGACCTCCTCGAGAAGACCCACGCGTTCTGCCCGTACTCCAAGGCCACGCGCGGCAACATCCAGGTCGAGCTCGTCATCGAGTAGTCCCGGGAATCAGCCGTACGGACGACGGCACGAGAATGCCCCCGGCGTGTCGTACGTGTCGTACGTCACGCCGGGGGCATTGTTGTCGCCAGGCATCCCCACCCAGGTGGAAACGTTCCTGCTGTGCGACACCGGTGGGGCGGGTGGGACTCGAACCCACGGCCGACGGATTATGAGTCCGCTGCTCTAACCGGCTGAGCTACCGCCCCTGACGGTGTGGCGCGTACATGTGTGCGCGCCGTCTGCCGCAGCATAGCCGCTCATACGATCTCCTGCTCCGGATGCTCGGCACTGCTGCGCGCTGCTCCACCATGAGGACCGCGCAGCGTGGCGCATGGTTCCCGGAGACAAGAAAAAGGACCCCGAAGGGTCCTCTTTCCTCTGCTCCCCCGGCTGGACTCGAACCAGCAACCCTCCGGTTAACAGCCGAATGCTCTGCCAATTGAGCTACAGGGGATCGCGCTCCCCCGACTGGACTCGAACCAGTAACCTGCCGGTTAACAGCCGGCTGCTCTGCCAATTGAGCTACAGGGGATTGCTGCGTTTGCACCGAACGTACCCACCTCGGGTGTTCCGAGCGGGCGCTCCTTCGCTGCGACACATACATTAGCGCAAGCAGGGGGGTGCTCCGCCAATCGGTATGCCGTGGCCGTTCGTGGGCACCAGTGATGCATCAGGGAAGCTCCAGGGAAGGGTGGTGCCGCCGTGCGGTACAAGCTGACGTTCGTCGTGGGACTGGCCCTCGGTTACGTCGTCGGGACGCGGGCCGGTCGTGAGCGCTACGAACAGCTGAAGAAGTCCGCCAAGGACCTCAGCCGGAACCCCGCTGTGCGCAACGCCGCGGAGTCCGCGGCCCAGACCGGGCGGGACGTCGCCGGGAAGGCGCTCCACGCCGTGAGCGACAAGGTCGGCGACAGGCTGCCCGCGTCGGTCACGGACCGGATCCACGCGCTGCGCCATCACAACGGCCAGGTCACCGAGGACGAGTGGGGCGTGAGCAACACCTGAGCCGCGCCGCCCGCGGGCTCGGGAACGGGCCTGCCGCCCCGAGCACGCTCCACCTACTCCCCCGCGTGCGGCAGAATCTCCTGTCATGGGGATAGTCGCCGGCTTGGACAGTTCTGCTGAGTTCACACGCATCGTCGTCTGCGACGCGGACACGGGTGCCGTACTGCGGCAGGGGTACGCCCCGCATCCCGTCGAGCCGAAGGCCGCGGACGTCGATCCGCAGGTGTGGCTGCTCTCGCTCGGCGAGGCCGCGGGCGGGGGGCTGCTCGAAGGCGTCCAGGCCATCGGCGTCTCCGCCCAGCAGCACGCGATCGTGCCGCTCGACCCGCAGGGCGCCCTGGTGCGCCCCGCGATGGCCGGGAACGACAAGCGGGCGCAGGTGGCCGCCGCCGACCTCATCGAGGCGCTGGGCGGACGCCAGGCGTGGGCCGAGGCGGTCGGATGCGTACCGCAGTCCGGCCAGCCGGTCGCCAAGCTGCGCTGGCTGGCCCGCACCGAGCCGGAGAACGCCCACCGCGTGGCGATGCTCCTCCAGCCGCACGACTGGCTGGTCTGGCAGCTCCTCGGCCGTCCCCCGCGCCGTACCACCGACCGCGGCGCCGCCTCGGCCACCGGCTACTGGTCGGCCGGCGCCGGCGCGTACCGCCCCGACCTCGTCGAGCTGGCGCTCGGTCACCAGGCCGCGCTTCCCGAGGTGCTCGGCCCGTCCGACGCCGCCGGGACCACCCCCGAGGGACTGCTGATCTCCGCCGGCACGGGCGAGACCATGGCCGCCGCGTTCGGGCTCGGCCTCGGGACCGGCGACGCCGTCGTCTCCCTCGGTGCCTCCGGCTCCGTGATGGCCGTGCACCACGAGGCGCTCGCCGACCCGCACGGCCTGATCACCTCCTTCGCCGACGCGACCGGCATGCACCTGCCCGTCGTCCACACCTCCAACGCGGTGCGGGCCCTGCGCGGCACCGCCGAGATGCTCGGCGCGGAGAGCCTGGACGAGCTGTCCGCGCTCGCGCTGAAGTCGACGCCGGGCGCCTCCGGGCTCGTCCTCCTGCCCTACCTGGAGGGCGAGCGCACCCCGCGGCTGCCCCACACGGCCGGCACCCTCAGCGGGCTGCGCCGCGAGTCGATGAAGCCCGAGCACCTCGCACGGGCCGCCTTCGAGGGCATGCTCTGTTCGCTCACCGACGCCATGGACGTGCTGCGCGGACGGGGGGTCGAGGTGCGCCGGGTGTTCCTGCTGGGCGCCGCGGCCGGGCTGCCCGCCGTCCAGGCGATGGCGCCGGCGATCTTCGGTGCGCAGGTCGTCGTCCCCCAGCCGGCGGACTACGCGGCGCTCGGTGCCGCCCGGCAGGCCGCGTGGGCCCTCGGTGTCTCGCGGGGCACGCTCTCGCCGTCCGTTCCCCCGGCCTGGCAGGGCGCCGCCGCGCAGGTCCTGGAGCCGGGCGAGGAGCTGGCGGTGGGTCAGGCCGTACGGCAGCAGTACGTGGCCACGCGGGAGCAGCTCCACCCGGGAGCGTTCGGGGTCTAGCCGGAGAAGGGTGGGCTCTGGGCGGAGTGCCGGCACGACTCGACAAAACCCGGTCGTAACGTCCGGGGGGCGCGGGCGATAGTAGAACCCGTGCTCCTACGACTTCTCCGAACCCACCTTCGACCGTACAAGAAGCCCATCGCCCTGCTGGTCCTGCTCCAGCTCCTGCAGACCTGCGCCTCCCTCTACCTGCCGACCCTCAACGCGGACATCATCGACAACGGTGTCGTGAACGGGGACACCGGCTACATCCTGCGGTTCGGCGCCCTGATGATCGCGGTCTCCGTGCTCCAGGTCGTCTGCAACATCGGGGCCGTCTACTACGGGGCGCGGACCGCCTCCGCGCTCGGCCGGGACGTCCGCGGCGCCGTCTTCGAGCGGGTGCAGTCCTTCTCCGCCCGGGAGGTCGGGCAGTTCGGCGCGCCGTCGCTGATCACCCGGACCACCAACGACGTCCAGCAGGTCCAGATGCTGGTCCTGATGGCGTTCACGCTCATGGTCTCGGCGCCCATCATGTGCGTCGGCGGCATCGTCATGGCGCTGAGCCTCGACGTGCCGCTGTCCGCGGTGCTGATCGCGGTCGTGCCGGTCCTCGGCATCTCGGTCTCGCTGATCGTGAAGAAGATGCGGCCGCTGTTCCGCACCATGCAGGAGCGGCTCGACACCGTGAACCGGGTGCTGCGCGAGCAGATCACCGGCAACCGCGTGATCCGCGCGTTCGTGAGGGACGACTACGAGCGTGAGCGGTTCAAGGGCGCGAACACCGAGCTGACCGACGTGTCGATGGCGACCGGCCGGCTGATGGCGCTGATGTTCCCGACCGTCATGACGGTCGTGAACGTCTCCAGCATCGCGGTGGTCTGGTTCGGCGCGCACCGCATCGACAGCGGAGGGATGGAGATCGGGGCGCTGACCGCGTTCCTCGCCTATCTGATGCAGATCGTGATGGCCGTGATGATGGCCACCTTCATGTTCATGATGGTGCCGCGGGCCGAGGTGTGTGCCGAGCGCATCGAGGAGGTCCTGTCGACCGAGAGCAGCGTGGTGCCGCCGGCCGAGCCCGTGACCGCGCTGGAGCGTCGCGGCCATCTGGAGGTCCGGGGCGCGGACTTCCGCTACCCGGGCGCCGAGGAGTCGGTGCTGCGGGACGTGGAGCTGGTGGCCCGGCCCGGTGAGACGACGGCGATCATCGGTTCGACGGGCAGCGGCAAGTCGACCCTGCTCGGTCTGGTGCCGCGGCTGTTCGACGTGACCGGCGGCGAGGTGCTCGTCGACGGGGTGGACGTACGGACGCTGGACCCGCGGCTGATGGCGCGGACCGTGGGGCTCGTCCCCCAGAAGCCGTACCTCTTCTCCGGGACGGTGGCGACGAATCTGCGGTACGGGAATCCCGACGCGACCGACGAGGAGCTGTGGCACGCGCTGGAGGTCGCCCAGGCCGCCGACTTCGTGAAGAGGCTGGAGAACGGGCTGGACGCGCCGATCGCGCAGGGCGGGACGAACGTGTCCGGCGGGCAGCGGCAGCGGCTCGCCATCGCGCGGACGCTGGTGCAGCGGCCGGAGATCTATCTCTTCGACGACTCGTTCTCGGCGCTCGACTACAAGACGGACGCCCTGCTGAGAGAAGCGCTCAAGGAGGAGACGGCGGACTCGACCGTCGTCATCGTCGCCCAGCGGGTGTCGACCATCCGGGACGCCGATCGCATCGTGGTCCTCGACGAGGGCCGGGTCGTGGGCACCGGACGCCATCACGAGCTGATGGCGGGCAATGAGACGTACCGGGAGATCGTGCTCTCCCAGCTGACCGAGGCGGAGGCAGCCTGATGGCCGGTCCTGGCGGACGAATGATGGCCGGTGGCGGCCCCGACCAGCGGTCGATGGACTTCAAGGGCTCGGGCAAGCGGCTGGTGAAGCAGCTGGCGCCCGAGCGGGGCGCGCTGTGGCTGATGCTGATCGCCGGGGTGCTCAGCGTGGCGGCCTCGGTGGTGGGCCCGAAGATCCTCGGCAAGGCGACCGACCTGGTCTTCGCGGGGGTCGTCGGACGCGAGATGCCCGCGGGCACGACGAAGGCGCAGCAGATCGAGCGGCTGCGGGCGACGGGCGACGGCGGGATGGCCGACATGCTGTCCGGCGTCGACTTCGCCCCCGGGCGGGGCATCGACTTCGGGGCCGTGGGCGAGGTCCTGCTCTGGGCGCTGGTCATCTACGTGGCGGCCGGGCTCTTCATGCTGGTCTCGACCCGCATGTCGATCAAGGTGATCAACCGGACGGTCTACCGGATGCGCGAGGACGTGCAGGCGAAGCTGTCGCGGCTGCCGCTGTCGTACTTCGACAAGGCCAAGCGCGGCGAGGTCCTCAGCCGGGCGACCAACGACATCGACAACATCTCCCAGACGCTCCAGCAGTCGATGGGGCAGCTGATCAACTCGCTGCTCACCATCGTCGGCGTGCTGGCGATGATGTTCTGGATCTCCCCGCTGCTCGCGCTGGTGGCGCTGGTGACCGTGCCGGTGTCGGTGGTCGTGGCGACGCGGATCGGCAAGCGTTCGCAGCCGCATTTCGTGCAGCAGTGGCGGTCCACGGGAAAGCTCAACGCCCATGTGGAGGAGATGTACACCGGCCATGCGCTGGTGAAGGTCTTCGGGCGGCAGGACGAGTCGGCGGCCGACTTCCGCGAGCAGAACGACGCGCTGTACGAGGCGGGGTTCAAGGCCCAGTTCAACAGCGGCGTGATGCAGCCGGTGATGTTCTTCGTCTCGAACATCAACTACGTGCTGGTGGCCGTGGTCGGCGGGCTCCGGGTGGCGAGCGGCACGCTGTCGATCGGTGACGTGCAGGCGTTCATCCAGTACTCCCGGCAGTTCTCGATGCCGCTGACGCAGGTCGCCTCGATGGCGAACCTGGTGCAGTCGGGTGTCGCCTCGGCCGAGCGGATCTTCGAGCTGCTCGACGCCGAGGAGCAGGAGCCGGACGCTCCCCGCGGCGAGCGCGGCGAGACCGGGGCGCCGCCGACCGGCGGCTGGGAGAGGTCCGCCGCCGTCAAGGGCAGGGTCGCGCTGGAGGAGGTGTCCTTCCGGTACGAGCCGGAGAAGCCGCTCATCGAGAAGCTGTCGCTGTCGGTGGAGCCGGGGCAGACGGTCGCGATCGTCGGTCCGACCGGCGCGGGCAAGACGACGCTCGTGAACCTGCTGATGCGGTTCTACGAGGTGACGGGCGGCCGGATCACCCTCGACGGCACGGACATCTCGTCGATGTCCCGGGAGGACCTCCGGTCCGGGATCGGCATGGTCCTTCAGGACACCTGGCTCTTCGGCGGCACGATCGCGGACAACATCGCGTACGGCGCGTCCCGCGAGGTGACCCGGGAGGAGATCGAGGAGGCGGCGCGGGCCGCGCACGCCGACCGCTTCATCCGCACCCTGCCCGACGGCTACGACACCGTCATCGACGACGAGGGTTCGGGTGTCAGCGCGGGCGAGAAGCAGCTGATCACCATCGCGCGGGCGTTCCTGTCCGACCCGGTGATCCTCGTCCTCGACGAGGCGACCAGCTCGGTCGACACCCGCACCGAGGTCCTCATCCAGAAGGCGATGGCGCGCCTGGCGCACGGGCGTACGTCGTTCGTCATCGCGCACCGGCTCTCCACCATCAGGGACGCCGACGTGATCCTCGTGATGGAGAACGGCGCGATCGTCGAGCAGGGCACGCACGACGAACTGCTGGCGGCCGAGGGTGCCTACGCCCGGCTGTACGCGGCCCAGTTCGCGCAGGCGGTCGCCGAGGTGGACTGACCCCGGCCGCGCGACGTGATCGACCGCCGGTGACCCGTGCCGCACGACGAGCGGCACGGGTCGTGCGGGACTTTCGCCGCACGGCCTAGTCGAGGTATCCGCGCAGCTGGTCGGCGTAGGCGTGGTCCCGGAGCTTGTTGAGGGTCTTGGACTCGATCTGGCGGATGCGTTCGCGCGTCACGCCGAAGAGGCGGCCTATCTCCTCCAGGGTGCGCGGTCTGCCGTCGTCCAGGCCGTAGCGGAGCTGGACCACCTTGCGCTCGCGCTCACCGAGGGTGGAGAGGACGGCGTCCAGGTGCTCGCGCAGCAGCAGGAACGCCGCTGATTCCACGGGACTCGCGGCATCGCCGTCCTCGATGAGATCGCCGAGGGCGACCTCGTCCTCCTCACCGACGGGAGCGTGCAGGGAGATCGGTTCCTGGGCCAGGCGCAGCACCTCGCTGACCCGCTCGGGCATCAGGTCGAGCTGGGCCGCGACCTCCTCGGGTGTGGGTTCGTAGCCGCGCTCCTGGAGCATCCGGCGCTGGACGCGGACGACCCGGTTGATCAGTTCGACGACGTGGACGGGGACGCGGATGGTCCGGGCCTGGTCGGCGAGGGCCCGGGACATCGCCTGTCGGATCCACCAGGTGGCGTACGTCGAGAACTTGTAGCCGCGCGCGTAGTCGAACTTCTCCACCGCCCGGATCAGGCCGAGGTTCCCCTCCTGGACCAGGTCGAGCATGGTCAGCCCGCGCCCGACGTACCGCTTGGCGACGGAGACGACGAGCCTCAGGTTGGCCTCGATGAGGCGGCGTTTGGCCATCCGGCCGAGGACGACGAGCCGGTCCAGGTCGAGCGCCAACCGGGAGTCGAGGTCGGGGGTGTTGAGCAGCTTCTCCTCGGCGAACAGGCCGGCCTCCACGCGACGGGCGAGCTCGACCTCCTCGGCGGCTGTGAGGAGCGGGATGCGGCCTATCTCGCGCAGGTACTGGCGGAACAGGTCGGACGAGGGACCGTTCCCGCCGAGATCGAACCGGCGGGGGACCGGCTCGGGCTCGGACGTGTCGTCCACGAACTCGACGGGCTCGGGCGGATCGGACACCTCGGCCGGCTCCGCGGGGGCCGGCGCCGCCGGGTGGGGGGCGGCCGGGCGTTGCCCGGGCACGACGTCCGTCGGGGACAGGGTCTGGGTCTGCACGGGGGCGACCTCCAGGTGATCGCTGCCGGTGCTCCGGGGGCTCAGGCACCGTCCCCAGTGTGGGGTACGACACATCACCGCCACGAGGGGCGTGCGGTGACTTTTTGAGTCCGTGGGGTCACCGAACGTCAGAGACCGCCCTGGGTTCAGAGTGCCGCGGCTCCGTTGGTGCGCAGGGACTGGCCGTACTGGGTGAGGACCCACAGTTCGTTCTGTACGGCGGCCAGCTGTTCCGGGTCGGCGTGCGGGCCGAGGCGGGCGAGCGTGCCCTGGATGTCGCGGATGCGGCGGTCGACGGCGCGCAGGCGGACCTGGACGAGCTGGGCGCCCGCGTAGACCTCGTCGACGGCCTTGGCGAAGATCGCCTCGACGGCGAGTTCGGTGACGAGCGAGCGGACGGTGTCGTTGGGCGCGGCCTCGCGGACGGCGGACAGATAGTCGGCGGGTGCGTCGGTGGCGCCGCCGGCGTCCTGGATGCACTGGCGGACGGCGGCGTACGGCGGGGCGGTGAACTCGTCGACGCCGTACGCGTCGAAGGCCGGGGAGACCAGTTCGGGGCGCTGGAGGGCGAGCTTGAGGAGTTCGCGCTCGGTGCGGTGGGCGGGGCTGCGCAGGTTGAGCGCCGGGCCGCTGCTCGCGGCGGCGGCCTGGGGGGCGTAGTCCCCCGCACCCCTTCGGGCAGGGGAACCACCCCCATGCTGCGGGGCCGCCGGCGCCGAGGTGCCCCGGCCGCCCCGGTCGCGCTGCCAGCGGGCGATCTGGGCGACCCGCCTGACGACGAACTGGGTGTCGAGGATGCCGAGCATGCCGGCGAGCTGGACGGCGACCTCGTGCTGCGCGCCGATGTTCTTGATCCGGGCGACGATCGGCGCGGCCTCGTCGAGGGCGGCGGCCCGGCCGGCCGGGGTCTCCAGGTCGTAGCGCTTCACGATCTGGCGGAGCGCGAACTCGAACAGGGGGGTGCGCGGCTCGACGAGGTCGACGACGGCCTGGTCGCCCTTGGCGAGGCGCAGGTCGCAGGGGTCCATGCCGTCGGGGGCGATGGCGATGTAGGTCTCGGCGGCGAACTTCTGGTCGTCCTCGAAGGCGCGCAGGGCGGCCTTCTGGCCGGCGGCGTCGCCGTCGAACGTGAAGATCACGCGGGCCGAGCCGTTGTCCATCAGGAGCCGGCGGAGGATCTTGATGTGGTCGCCGCCGAAGGCGGTGCCGCAGGTGGCGATGGCGGTGGTGACCCCGGCGAGATGGCAGGCCATGACGTCGGTGTAGCCCTCGACGACGACGGCCCGGCTGACCTTGGCGATGTCCTTCTTGGCCAGGTCGATGCCGTAGAGCACCTGGGACTTCTTGTAGATCGGCGTCTCGGGCGTGTTCAGGTACTTGGGGCCGTTGTCGTCGTCGCGGAGTCTGCGCGCGCCGAAGCCGACGACCTCGCCGCCGACGTCGCGGATGGGCCACATGAGCCGGCCGCGGAAGCGGTCGATGGGGCCGCGCCGGCCGTCCTGGGAGAGGCCGGAGAGGATCAGCTCCTTGTCGGAGAAGCCCTTGCCGCGCAGGTAGCGGGTGAGGTGGTCCCAGCCGGCCGGGGAGTAGCCGACGCCGAAGTGCTCGGCGGCGGCCTGGTCGAAGCCGCGCTCGGCGAGGAACTTCCGGCCGATCTCGGCTTCGGGCGAGGCGAGTTGGTCGATGTAGAACTGGGTGGCGGCCTTGTGGGCCTCGACGAGACGGATGCGCTCGCCACGCTGGTGGCCGGGGTTGTAGCCGCCCTCCTCGTACCGCAGCGTGATGCCCGCCTTCGCGGCGAGGCGCTCGACCGTCTCCGAGAAGGAGAGGTGGTCGATCTTCATCACGAAGGCGATGGTGTCGCCGCCCTCCTGGCAGCCGAAGCAGTGGAACAGGCCCTTGCTCGGGCTGACCTGGAAGGAGGGGGACTTCTCGTCGTGGAAGGGGCACAGGCCCTTGAGGTTGCCACCGCCGGCGTTGCGGAGCTGGAGGTACTCGGACACGACGGCGTCGATCGGGACCGCGTCCCGTACCGCCTTCACGTCGTCATCGTTGATCCTGCCTGCCACGCGGGAAGTCTACGGGGGGTCCGGGGGGTCGTCCCCCAGGAGGACGCGGCCGGTGTGACGGAGGGTTTCAGAGCAGGCTCTCCAGGGGGACGGAGGGGTCTCCGAGGGCCTCGGTGTCCACCGGGACACCGGCTCGGACGAGCCGCTGGATCGACTCTGTGACGTCCCACACATTCACGTTCATCCCGGCCAGGATCTTGCGCTCCTTGAGCCAGAAGGCGATGAACTGCCGCTTGCCGACATCGCCGCGCAGTACGACCTGGTCGTAGGAGCCGGGCGGCGCCCAGCCCGAGTACTCCATGCCCAGGTCGTACTGGTCGGAGAAGAAGTACGGGACGCGGTCGTACGACACCGTCTGGCCGAGCATGGCGCGGGCGGCGGCCGGGCCGCCGTTGAGCGCGTTGGCCCAGTGCTCGACGCGCAGCCGGGTGTGCAGGAGCGGGTGGTCGGCGGCGGCGACGTCGCCGGCCGCGAAGATCTCGGGGTCGGAGGTGCGCAGGGACGCGTCGACGGCGATGCCGCCGCCGTGGGCGCGGTCGACCAGGGCGAGGCCGGCGGCCTCGGCGAGGGCGGTGCGCGGGGCGGCCCCGACGGCGGCGAGGACGGCGTGGGCGGGGTGCTCCTCGCCGTCGTCGGTGCGGACGGCGAGGACCATGCCGTCCTGGCCGACGATCTCGGCGAGCCGGGCGCCGAAGACGAAGCGGACGCCGTGCTCGGCGTGCAGGTCGGCGAAGAGCTGGCCGAGTTCGGGGCCGAGGACGTGGTGGAGCGGGGTGGGCTCGGACTCGACGACGGTGACCTCGGCGCCGTAGCCGCGGGCCGCGGCGGCGACCTCCAGGCCGATCCAGCCGCCGCCCGCGATCACCAGGTGGCCGTTGTCGCGGCCGAGGGCGGCCAGGACGTGGCGCAGCCGGTCGGCGTGGGCGAGCCGGCGCAGATGGTGGACGCCGGCGAGGTCGGTGCCGGGGACGTCGAGGCGGCGGGGCTCGGCGCCGGTGGCGAGGAGGAGCCGGTCGTAGCGGATGGTGGTGCCGTCGCCGAGGCGTACGGTGCGGGCCTCGCGGTCGACGGCGGTGACGGGCTGCCCGAGGTGGAGCTCGACCTCGGCGCGGGCGTACCAGGCGGGCTCGTGGACGAAGACGCTGTCCCGTGCCTCCTTGCCGGTGAGGTAGCCCTTGGAGAGGGGTGGACGTTCGTAGGGGTGGTCACGCTCGTCGCCGATGAGGATCACTCGGCCGGTGAACCCCTCGGAGCGGAGCGTCTCCGCCGCCTTGGCCCCGGCCAGGCCCCCGCCGACGATGACGAAGGTCTGATCTGCGTCGACCACTTGATGCCTCCTCGTTGCGACCGCTTCTACGCTACGCCTCCGGGCGTTCGGCGAGCCGTTCCGCCTCGGGTCCTCACCGAGCGTCCCGCACGGAGGGTGATGGCGGAAGGGGGCGGGGCCGCCTGGCGGAGCCGTCAGCCGTGGTGGCGGCAGAGGCGGGTGTGGAGGGTGCGGGCGGAGGCGTCGGTGAGGGAGGCGATCTGGTCGATGATCACCCGCTTGCGCGACCGGTCGTCGTCCGCCGTGTCGAACAGGGCGCGGAACTGGGGGTCGAGACCCTCCGGGGCGCGGGCGGTGAGCGCCTCGGCGAGTTCGGCGAGGACGATCCGCTGGTCGGCGCGGAGCGCTTCCTGTTCGGCGCGCTGCATGACGTACCGGTCGGCGACGGCCTTGAGGACGGCGCATTCGTTGCGGGTCTCGCGGGGGACGACGAGTTCGGCGGCGTACCGGGTGAGGCGGCCGGAGCCGTACGCCTGGCGGGTGGCGCCCTCGGCGGCGAGGCAGAAGCGGCCGATGAGCTGGCTGGTGGCGTCCTTGAGGCGGGCCTGCGCGACGGCCGATCCGTCGTAGCCGTGCGGCCACCAGTCCTGGTCGACGAGCCGGTCGAGGGCGTCGGCGAGCTCCTGCGGGTCGGTGTCCTGCGGTACGTACCGTCCGATGGCGACGGCCCAGATGTCGGCGCGCTCGGGCTCGGCGAAGAGCATGTTCGGGTCGATGTGGCCGGCGTGCAGGCCGTCCTCGAAGTCGTGGACGGAGTACGCCACGTCGTCGGCCCAGTCCATGACCTGGGCCTCGAAGCACTTGCGGTGCGCGGGGGCGCCCTGCCGGGCCCAGGCGAAGACGGGGAGGTCGTCCTCGTACACGCCGAACTTGGGCGAGTCGGGGTCCTCGGGGTGTCCGCCGCGGGGCCAGGGGTACTTGGTGGCGGCGTCGAGGGCGGCGCGGGTGAGGTTGAGGCCGACGCTGGTGGGCTCGCCGGTGTGGGGGTCGGTGATGAACCGCTTGGGTTCGATCCGGGTGAGCAGGCGGAGGGACTGGGCGTTGCCCTCGAAGCCGCCGCAGTCCTTGGCGAAGTCGTTGAGGGCGACCTCGCCGTTGTGCCCGAAGGGCGGGTGGCCCATGTCGTGGGCGAGGCAGGCGGTCTCGACGAGATCGGGGTCGCAGCCGAGCGCGGCACCGAGCTCCCGGCCGACCTGGGCGCACTCCAGGGAGTGGGTGAGCCGGGTGCGGGGGCTGGCGTCCCAGGCGTGGCTGCGGGTGCCGGGGGTGACGACCTGGGTCTTGCCGGCGAGTCTGCGCAGGGCGCTGGAGTGCAGCACCCGCGCGCGGTCGCGCTGGAAGGCGGTCCGTCCGGGCCGCTTGTCGGGCTCGGCGGCCCAGCGCTCCGTCGCGGTGTCGTCGTAGCCGGTGGTGTCCGTGATGCCGGGGGTGTCCGTGAAGCCTTCCATGCTCCGACGGTAACCGGCGGGAGGGACAACCGGGGCGTGACGCCACCCGGGACTGGCCTTCAGGTCAGGAACTCGTAGGAGTACAGGCCACGTTCGCCGACCGCGACGAGTCCGCGGCCGTCGGGGAGCCAGGCGCAGGAGGTGTAGGGCGTCTCGGCTCGGACAGCGGCGACGGTACGGCCGGTGGCGGCGTCCAGGACGCGGAGCATGGTGCCGGCGATGGCGATCCACTTCCCGTCCGGTGAGACGGAGAGGCCGTTCACCGGGCCGTCGGGGTGGGTGTGGGTGGCGAGGGGCTCGCCGGTGCGGGGGTCCCAGTGGGTGAGGGCTCCGGTGGTGGAGGTGGTGAGGAGGCGGGTGCCGTCGGGGGTGACGGCGAGGGCGGTGATCCTTCCGTCGTGCGGGAGGTCGAGGTGCCCCTCGGCCGACCGCCGGCCCGGCGCGAGCCGGAACACGTTCACCGACGACTCCGACCCGTCGGAGCCGGAGCCGGACCGGTGGCGCAGTACGGCCAGCCAGGTGCCGTCCGGCGCGATGGCCACCGCGTGCGCCCGGCCGACCGTGCCCGGGGGGCGTGGCAGGAGGGCGGTCCGCCGCTCGGTGGAGCGGTCCCACAGCTGGAGCGCGCCCTCGGAGTCGGCGACGGCGATCCAGCTGTCGTCGGGGGCGACGGCGAGGGCCTGCGCCGAGACGGTGTGGCCGAGCCGGAGGACGACGGGGCTCGCACCCGAGGAGCCTTCGACGCTTCTGATCTCGACCCTGAACAGGTGTCCGACGGCGTACCAGCCGCCGTTCGCGCCGAACGCGACCGGCCCCCGGTACTCGTCTCCGATCCCGGAGGACAGCGGGCTCCCCCAGGTGTCGCCGAGCGGGTCGCCGAGCCGGGTGACCCCGTCGCGATGTGCGACGGCCAGCAGTCCGGCGTGTCCGACGGCGGTGACGGTCCGCATCCCCCCGCCCTCGCCGGACCGGAACCGCTCGGGTCCGGAGCGGTCCCAGATCTTGACCGACCCGTCCTCCCCCGCGCTGATCAGCCGGTCGCCGTCGGGCGTGAAGGCGACGGCGTGGACCCCGCCCTGGTGGGCCGAGTAGCGGGCACGGCAGGTGCGCAGCCCGCGATCCCAGACCGCGAGCGTCCCGTCCTCGCCACCGCTCGCCAGCCACCTGCCGTCCGGTGACACCGCGACGGCGGTGGCGGCGCCGCTGTGGGCGTCGATCGTGGTCGTGGCACCCGAGCCCGACTCGTCCCACAGGTGCAGCGCCCCGTCGTCCCAGGCCGCGACCGACCACCCGCCGTGCGGCCCGTAGGCCAGAGCGTTCACCTGGCGGCCCGCGTGACCTCCCCGGGCCGGCAGGTACGAAGAGAGGTCCACGGACATCCGCGTCGCGCCGGCCCACCCGCCGAGTGCCAGCACGGTGGCGTCCGGAGCGACGGCCAGGCAGGTGGCGGTCGCACTGGACATCCGTCTGGCTTCGGCGAGCCGCGCCCCGCCCGCGGCGTCCCAGAGCTCCACATGACGGGCCGTGACCGTCACCACACGGGTGCCGTCGGGGGTGATCGCCAGGGCGTGTACCGACGCGCCTTCGTCCCCGACCGGCCCGAGGGTCCTCGTCGGCAGGGTGGCTCGGCCGAGTGACCAGAGGTGAACGGTGCGGCCGGAGCCGGCGGTCGCGAGCCAGGTGCCGTCCGGGGACATCGCCAGGGACCGGAACCGGCCCTGGCCGCGGACGTCCACGGCCAGCCGGCCGCCGCTGTTCGGGTCGAGGCCGCGGGCCATGCCGTCGGCTCCGATCGTGACGAGCGCGTCGCCGGCCGGGGAGACCGCCACGGCCCACACGGGGCCGTTGTGACCGAAGAAGGTACGGATCAGCGCCGGTTCCGGCAGGTCCGGCGGGGTGCGGCGGTTGCGGAGGTGCGGCCCGGGTCCGGGACCGGCGCGGCGCTCGTCGACCCGGTCGCGCCAGAGCGGCAGCGACTCCAGGCGGCTGTGCAGGACGTTCGTCAGCAGTTCGGGCGGGTCGGTGGGGGTGAGGAGGTGGGCGGTGCGGGTGAGGTCGTCGGCGAGGTGCGCGGCCGTGCGGGTGGGGACGGCGGCCAGATCCGCCCAGGCCGCGAGCGGGCCGCGCTGGTGCAGCCGGGTCTCGATCCAGCGGAGGTCGCTCGCGACGCGTTGGGCCTCCTGCGTCCGCCCGGCCGCGAGCAGGTGCTCGACGGCGTGGTCGAGGACGTAGCCCCGGATGTCCTCGGCGGGCTCCCAGGGGGTCGGACCGACGGCGTCGGCGAGCGTGCCGTGCAGGGCGGTCATGGTCGCCTCGCCGAGTTCCTTCTGCAGGTAGTCGCGGAGCACGTCGTGGAGGGTGATCCGGCCGCCGTGGGCGGAGGTGAGCGAGACCAGGGACAGCCGGTCGAGCTCCCCGCAGAGGGCCCGGGTCTCCGACTCGTCGAGTCCTCCGGTCTCCGACCACAGGCGGGCGATCAGGGGTACGGGGATCGACTCGTCCTCGGCGAACACCGCGAGTTCCGCGAGCCGCCGGTCGCCGCCGGTCGGGAGCAGGGTGGTGGCCGCCTCCACGGTGGCCCGGACGGCCAGGGCACGGCGCACCGGATCGTCGAGGTCGAGTGGCGCGGAGTCGGCGTCCACGATCGCCGGGCCGTTCGCGGCGAGCCCGCGCAGGGCGTCCGCCGCCGCGGCCGCCGGGTCCGTGCCGGTGGCGATCCGGCGCGTGATCAGGCGGTTGGTGAGGCGTAGCAGGAGCGCCCAGCGCCCCGTGGCCTCCAGGAGGTCCCGTACGAGCGTCTCGGGGAGTGCGGGCAGCTCCCAGGTCAGGACGGCGCGGGCCTGGGCGGGGGACATCTGGTCGACCCGGACCCGCTCCGTGCCGCGGGGCAGGGCCCCGGGGACCCGGGTGGTCACCAGGCGTACGCACCGCGTTCCGCCTCTCAGGAACGGGTCGAGCTGCTCGGCGTCCCAGACGTCGTCCAGGACGAGGAGGGTCGGGGGACGGCTGTCGAGCAGCCGCCCGAGGTGGTCGCCGGCGAGGCCCGGGTCGTCGAAGGTGGTGGTGTCGCCGGTGATGAAACGGGTGGCCTCGGCGACCTTCGCCGCGACGGCGGCGCGACCGCGGACGTCGCGACCGATCGTGACGGTGTAGGTCCGGCCACGGAAGTGCCTGCGTACCCGGGGACTTGCCGCCACCGCTCCCGCGAGGACGGTCTTGCCGAAGCCGCCCGCGCCCTCCAGGGAGGTGGTGATGGCCACCGTCCGGCTGCCGCTCCCTCGGCCGGTGCGGCACACGGCCTTGACCGTCCGCGCGCGTTCGGCCCGGTCGACCACCCAGTCCGGGACAGGGTGTTGCGGGGGTGGGGGCGGGTCGGTGGCCACGGTGGAGGTCCGCTCCTGCCGCCAGGCCACGACCACGGCGACGAGGACGCCGACGGCGGCGAGGCCGGCCACCCACCACCACGGCTGTTGCCGGACCCGGTCGAGCACCCCGGGCCAACGCTCCCTGGACGTCGCCGCGTTGGCCGCCAGTGAGACCAGTACGGCGACCGCCGCCGCGATCGCGGCGAGCGAGGCTCCCTTGACGGCACCGCGCATGATCCACCCCCCGCGCGCAGAATAACCACGGCGCGCGGGCGGCGTCAGCGACTGACGGCGAGTTCTCGCTGCGGCGCGCGGGCCAGGGCGCGGTCGTAGCGGTGGAGGACCAGGCGGGCGAGGGCGGGGTGGGCGCCGAGGGGGGCGGCGGCGATCCAGGGGGCGTGGGCGGCGGCGCGGCCGGCGAAGAGTCCGGGGGCGGTGAAGCAGGAGGCGACGGCTGTCCGGTGCCGGCCGCGGGCGGCGAGGAGGCGCAGGGCCTCGGGGACGGTGGGTGCGGCGGCGGAGGCGTACGCGGGCACGACGGGCACTCCCCCGAGCCGTTCGCCGAGGAGGGCGGCGGTGCGGCGGATGTCGGCGAGGGACTCGGGGTCGCGGGAGCCGGCGGCGGCCAGGACGACGCCCGTGGACCGGGACGCGCTGTCCGCGGCGGTCCAGCCGGCCTCGGCGAGCCGGTCGGCGAGGGCCTCGACGAGCAGGGGGTGCGGGCCGAGCGGGGCGGCGATCCGGGTGCGCAGGGCCGGTGCGGCGGCAGCGGCGGCGGGCAGGTCGTGCTTGACGTGGTAGCCGCGGGCGAAGAGGAGGGGGACGAGCACGGCGTCCCGGCCGCCCTCCTCGGTGAGGCCGGCGAGGGTGTCGTCGAGGAGCGGGGCGTTCAGCTCGATGTGGGCGAGGCGGACGTCGAGCGTGGGGCGGAGTTCGCGAACCCGGTCGAGGAGCAGGGCGAGGGTGGCGCGCGCCCGGGGGTCGCGGCTGCCGTGGCCGACGGCGACGAGGGTGGGCGGGCTCGGGGGGGCGCTCATGGGCGGCCTGCGCGTTCTGTCACGGTGGAGATGGCTCAGCTGGCTGCCGAGCTGCGTCGTGATGCGGCCGAGCAGCTCGGCGGTGCTGTCGAACGTGGTGTCCGGCTCCGTCATGTACCGATCCTGACGGCGGCTCGTTGCCTCCCCGTTGCGCGGGCGTCACGAGTGTTTACCTTCGGCTCACCGCCCACCGGTCCGCGATGTCAGGCGCCCGTGTCCAGCCAGACCCTCAGGGTGCCGGTCTCCTCGAAGCCGAGGGCCCGCGCCGGGAGCAGGTCGTCGCCGGACTCGTAGCCGACGACGGGGCCGCCGTCCGCGACGAGGCCGAGGCAGCCGGCCCATGCCTCGGCCGGGTCGGTGCCCTCGGTGGCGAAGAGGTTGGAGACGCCGGTGACCGGGCCGCTCGCGCTGAGGACCGCGCCGCCGACGATGCGGCCGTCCTGGCCGTGTCCGGCGACGATCGTCGTCGCCGGATCGGCGAGCAGTCCGGTACGGAAGAGGGCGGCCGCGTCGGCGTCTGCGCCGCTCCATGCCGCGGCCCAGGCGGCCAGCTCCCCGGGGGTGCGGACGGGCCGCCACACCGCGGCGACGGGCGGTACGGGCAGCCCGGCCGGCCGGTGGATCCAGCGGGCCTCGAACAGTTCCCGGAAGCCGTCGGCCGTCAGGTCCAGGCCGGCGAAGCTGTCCTTGACCGAGGCGCCTGGGGCGCTCCGGTCGATGGCGGTCAGCACGTCCCGTACGGACGCCTCGGCGCTGAGCGTCACCGCGTCCGGGTAGTACAGCGGGGTGCGGACCGGGTTGGTCCAGGCGCGGGGGCCGAAGGTGCCCGGGCGGCCGTGGGCGCGGCACATGGCCTGGCACCACTCGGCGTTGTTGCGCACGGCTTCCATGATCATGTGCGGATCGTACGGTTCTGCCCCGCGCTTTCTCATTCTTTTATCTAGCGGAATATCTTTTCCGCCATGCGAATGATTTCCTCTCCCCTCTCCGAGCCTCCCCGGCTTCTCAGACGGGCCGCCGCCGAACTCGTCGGCACCGCCGCCCTCCTGGCCGTCGTCGTCGGATCGGGCATCCAGGCGGCCGCTCTGAGCCCGGACGTCGGGGTGCGCCTGCTGGCCAACTCGCTCGCCTCCGCCCTCGGGCTCGGTCTGCTCGTCGCCCTCCTCGGCCCACTCTCCGGCGGCCACCTCAACCCGGCCGTCACCCTCTCCGAGTGGTGGGCCCGGCGGGGCGGGGCCGACGCCCCGGGCGTCCGGGAGGTCGCCGTCTATCTCGGCGCCCAGCTCACCGGCGCGATCGCCGGGGCCCTGCTCGCCGAGGCGATGTTCGGGCGGCCGCCCGGCATCTGGTCCACCCAGGTCCGCTCCGGCGCCCACCTGCTGCTCGGCGAGACCGTCGCCACCGCCGGGCTCGTCCTGCTCGTCCAGGGCCTGCGCCGCATCGGCCGCTCCTCGCTCGCCCCGGTCGCCGTGGCCGGATACCTCCTTGCGGCGATCTGGTTCACCTCCTCGGGTTCCTTCGCCAACCCCGCGGGAACGGTCGGCCGTGCCTTCTCCGACTCCTTCACCGGCATCGCCCCCGCCTCGCTGCCCGGATTCGTCGCGGCGCAGCTCCTCGGCACCCTGCTCGGCATCGCCCTCGCCGCCGTTCTGTACGGCCCGGGTGAACCGAACCGCCCCTGTTCGCGTCGAGAGGAGTGACGGGGCAGACGAGATCCACGGAGGTTCCAGCCATGCGACGCGTCCGCGTACCGGCCCGGGTGGCCGCCCGGCTGCGGCGGGTGAGGCTTCCCCGCACCACGCGTGCCCGCCGCCGCACCGTGCAGGCCGTGATGCTGGGCGCCGTCCTCGCCCTCGCCCCGGCCACCTGGACGCACGCCGTCGCCGACAGCCGGCTGCGCACCACCGCCGACGTGCCCGCCCAGGACGTCGCCGTCGTCTTCGGCGCGGGCCTCTGGAACGGCCGCCCCACCCCGTACCTCGCGCACCGCCTGGACACCGCCGCCGAGCTCTACCGCGCCGGCAAGGTCAAGGTCGTCCTCGTCACCGGCGACAACAGCCGGGTGGAGTACGACGAGCCCGACGCGATGCGCGGGTACCTCACCGAGCGCGGGGTGCCGGACGGCCGGATCGTCAGCGACTACGCGGGCTTCGACACCTGGGACTCCTGCGTCCGCGCGAAGAAGATCTTCGGCGTCGACCGGGCGGTCCTGGTCACGCAGGACTTCCACATCAAGCGGGCGGTGGCGCTCTGCCGGGCGGCCGGGATCGAGTCGTACGGCGTGAAGGTCGTCGAACCCCATGACTCCGTCTTCTACTACGGCGGCGTCCGCGAACTCGTCGCCGCGAGCAAGGCGGCCCTGGACGCGGCGCTGCGACCGGATCCGCACTTCCTCGGAGAGCGCGAGGAGGGCGTGACGGAGGCGCTGGGGGGCGTCTAGTCGGTCAGGCCCCGGGTCGGTGAGCGGGGTCTCGTGCATGGGGCCTCCCCAGGCCCGCCAGGGTCGAGGGGACGCATCGCAAGGCGGAGGAGGGAGCCGACGCGGTGGGGGCACCTCCCGTGCCCGGAGGGCTACGGGGGAGTTGACGACCGACGACAACGCGGCGTGGGGGCACCTCCCGTGCTCTGAAGGGCTACGGGGGAGCGGTGCCAGGGCACGCGAGCCCGGCGAGATCGGCAAGACGCCCCCTAGCCTCGGCGGGCTGACCCTCACGTTCGGGGCGGTGCCCGGGGGAGCAGATCGCACGGGACTTGTAATTTGGCACGCCGCCTCCCGTAACACGCCCGTCGCATGCTTTCCGCATGTCCGAGGCTGCCACCACCCCCACGCACTGCCCCTACTGCGCCCTCCAGTGCGGTATGTCGCTCCGCCCCACGGCCGAGCGGTCCGTCGAGGTGGTCGAGCGCACGGACTTCCCGGTCAACCGGGGCGCGCTGTGCGGCAAGGGCCGCACCGCCCCGGCCGTACTCTCCTCCCGGGTCAGGCTGACCGGGCCCCTGGTCCGATGCCCTGACACAGGTGCCCTGGAGCCCGCCTCCTGGGAGGAGGCCCTCGCCGCCGTCGCCGACGGGCTGCGCCGGACCCGCGCCGACCACGGACCCGATGCCGTGGGGGTCTTCGGCGGCGGCGGCCTCACCAACGAGAAGGCGTACACGCTGGGCAAGTTCGCCCGGCTCGTCCTCGCCACCTCGCAGATCGACTACAACGGCCGCTTCTGCATGTCCTCGGCGGCCGCCGCGCACCAGCGGGCCTTCGGGCTCGACCGGGGGCTGCCCTTCCCGCTGGAGGACATTCCCCGCACCGGCTGTGTGATCCTCGTCGGCTCCAACCTGGCCGAGACCATGCCGCCCGCGCTGCGCTACCTCACCGAGCTGAAGGAGAACGGCGGCAAGCTCATCGTCGTCGACCCGCGCCGCACCCGGACCGCCGAGCAGGCCGACCTCCACCTCGCGCCCCGCCCGGGCACCGACCTCGCGCTCGCCCTCGGGCTGCTGCACCTGGTGGTGGCCGAGGGACGGGTGGACGAGGAGTTCGTCCGCGAGCGCACGTCGGGCTGGGAGGAGGCCCGGGCCGGGGTGATGGCGCACTGGCCCGAGCTGGTGGAGCGGATCACCGGCGTGCCGGTGCCGCACCTGCGGGACGCCATGCGGATGTTCTGCGACGCGGAGACCGGGATGGTGCTCACGGCACGCGGCCCGGAGCAGCAGTCGAAGGGCACGGACACGGTCGGCGCCTGGATCAACCTCTGCCTCGCGACCGGACGGGCGGGACGTCCGCTCTCCGGTTACGGCTGCCTCACCGGGCAGGGCAACGGCCAGGGCGGCCGGGAACACGGCCAGAAGGCCGACCAGCTCCCTGGCTACCGCAAGCTCGACGACCCGGCGGCCCGGGCGCACGTCGCCAGGGTGTGGGGGGTGGCCCCGGAGTCGCTGCCGGGTCCGGGCAGGAGCGCCTACGAACTCCTGGACGCCCTCGGCGGCGAGGTGAAGTCCCTGCTCCTCATGGGCTCGAACCCGGTGGTCTCGGCGCCGCGCGCCGCGCACATCGAGGAACGGCTGCGCTCGCTCGACTTCCTGGCCGTCGCGGACGTGGTCCTGTCGGAGACGGCGGAGCTGGCGGACGTGGTGCTGCCGGTGACCCAGTGGGCGGAGGAGACCGGGACGACGACCAACCTGGAGGGCCGGGTGCTGCTGCGGCAGCGCGCCCTGACCCCGCCGGAGGGGGTGCGCACCGACCTGGAGGTGATGCACGCGCTCGCCGGTCTGCTCGGCTGGGAGAAGGGCTTCCCCACCGACCCGGAGGAGGTCTTCGACGAGCTCCGCCGGGCCTCGGCCGGCGGTCCCGCGGACTACTCCGGGATCAGCTACCGCCGTATCCGCGAGGAGAACGGCGTCTTCTGGCCCTGCCCGGAGCACTCCGAGGGGGACGCCCACCCCGGCACCCCCCGCCTCTTCCTCGACCGGTTCGCGACCGCCGACGGGCGCGCGCGGTTCGTGCCCGTCGTGCACCGGGCCGCCGCGGAGGAGACGGACGCCGAGTATCCGATCGTGCTGACGACCGGGCGGGTCGTCGCCCAGTACCAGTCCGGGGCGCAGACCCGGCGGGTCGACGAGCTGAACGCCGCCGCGCCCGGCGCGTTCGTCGAGCTGCATCCGCGGCTCGCGGAGCGGCTCGGGGTGGCCGACGGCGAACAGATCGCCGTGGTCTCGCGGCGCGGGCGGGCGGTGGCACCCGCGCGGGTCACGACCACCATCCGGCCGGACACCGTCTTCATGCCCTTCCACTGGCCCGGGGAGGGCCGGGCGAACACCCTCACCAACCCCGCCCTCGACCCGGTCTCCCGGATGCCCGAGTTCAAGGTGTGCGCGGTCCGCCTCGAGCCCGCCAGTCCCCGCCCCCGATGAGCGGGCCGAGCGGGGTGCCGGGCGCCGCGAACCAGACCCAGGCGCGGACGGCCGCGCCGTCCCTGAGCCGTACGGCCGTGCGCTCCACCCGCTCGTACCCGGCGCCCGACTCCACCTCGTCGAGAGTGGCGAGCAGGGCGCCGTAGGCCCCGGGCGCGGGGGTCACCAGGTCGCCCGCGACGCATCCCTCGCCCGGTACGGCGTACGGATAGCCGGGCCCGTCGTACAGCAGCGCGCCCGTGAGGCGGGCGGGTTCCTCCGCCGCGGTACGGCCGAGGAGGAAGCGGTCGTGGTTGTACTCGCCGGGGCGCAGGGTGCCGTAGACGAAGAAGGGCGGCTCCGTCAGGGGCTCCCTCGCGGGTTCCCTCGCGGCCTCCCTCCGGTGCTCTGTCGCGCGCTCCCTCACGGTGCCCCGGTCGTCTCGGTCGCGGTCGTCTCGGCCTCGGTCGTCTCGGTCGCGGTCGTCTCGGCCTCGATCGTCTCGGTCGCGGTCGTCTCGGCCTCGATCCACTCCAGGTAGGCGGCCGACGCGCGGACCACCGGGGTGGCGACGATCTCCGGGGTGTCGTAGTCGTGCACGGCCGACAGGTGGGCCTCCAGGGCCTCGTAGCGGGCCTCGGTCGTCTTGAAGAGGACCTGCCACTCCTCGTCGGTCTCGATCGCGTTCCGCCAGTGGTAGACGGAGGTGACGGGGCCGGAGATCTGCGCGCAGGCGGCGAGGCGGGCCTCGACCGCCCCGCGCGCGAGCTCCCGCGCCTTGGCGGCGCTGTCGGTCGTGGTCAGTACGGTGAGTGCGAGGGTCACGCCGTCACCGTACCGTCACGCCACCACGGCGAACTGGGCCGCGTACAGCCGGGCGTAGGCACCCTCGGCCGCCAGCAGTTCGTCGTGCGTCCCCTGCTCGGCGATCGCGCCGTTCTCCATCACGAGGATCACGTCGGCGTCCCTGATGGTGGAGAGCCGGTGCGCGATGACGAACGAGGTGCGGCCCGCCCGGAGGGACGACATCGCCTTCTGGATGAGGACCTCGGTGCGGGTGTCGACCGAGCTGGTCGCCTCGTCGAGGACGAGGATCACGGGCTCGGACAGGAACGCCCGCGCGATGGTGATCAGCTGCTTCTCGCCCGCGCTCAGCCCGGCGCCGTCCTCGTCGAGGACCGTGTCGTAGCCGTCGGGCAGGGTGCGGATGAAGCGGTCGGCGTGCGTGGCCATGGCGGCCTCGACGATCCGCTCGCGGGAGACCTCGCCCGGGACGCCGTAGGCGATGTTGTCGGCGATCGTGCCGCCGAAGAGCCAGGTGTCCTGAAGGACCATGCCGATCCCGGACCGGAGGTCCTCCCGGGACATCGACGAGATGTCCGTGCCGTCGAGGGTGATCCGGCCGCCCGTCACCTCGTAGAACCGCATCAGCAGGTTGACCAGCGTCGTCTTGCCCGCGCCGGTCGGACCGACGATCGCGACCGTCTGTCCCGGCTCCACCGACAGCGACAGGTCCTCCACGAGCGGCTTCTCCGGCTCGTACCGGAAGGACACCTTCTCGAAGGAGACCCGGCCGGTCACCGGTTCCGGGCGGGGGACGCCGGCGGCCGCCGGGGGCTCCTCCTCCGCGTCGAGGAGGTCGAAGACCCGCTCGGCGGAGGCGACTCCGGACTGGAGCAGATTGGCCATGGCCGCGACCTGGGTGATGGGGCCGTTGAACTCGTACGAGTACTGGATGAACGCCTGGACGTCGCCGACGGTCAACGTCCCGCTCGCCACCCGCAGGCCGCCGACCACGGCGATCAGCACGTAGTTGACGTTGCCGACGAAGGTGAGGGCCGGCTGGATGAAGCCCGACATGAACTGGGCGCGGAAGCTCGCGGCGTACAGCTCCTCGCCGAGCGCGTCGAAGCGTGCCGCCGCCTCGTCGCGCCGTCCGAAGGCGACGACCTCCGCGTGGCCGGTGAACATCTCCTCCACATGGCTGTTGAGGCGGCCGGTCACCGCCCATTGCTTGACGAACTGCGGCTGGGCGCGCTTGCCGATCAGGGTGGCGACGAGCAGGGCGAGGGGGACGGTCGCCAGCGCGACCAGGGCGAGCAGCGGCGAGATCCAGAACATCATCACCAGCACGCCCACGAGGGTGAGCAGGGCCCGGACCATCTGGCTGAACGCCTGCTGAAGGGTCTGGGTGATGTTGTCGATGTCGTTGGTGGTGCGGCTGAGGACCTCGCCGCGGGGGGGGGGGGGGGGGGGGGGGGGGGGGGGGAGGGGGGGGGGGGGGGTGGGGTGGGGGGGGTGGGGGGGGGGGGGAGGGGAAGGGATCGAGGAGGGGTTGGGTGAAATGGGGGCCGACGCGGCCGCAGC
>NZ_JBVHWN010000002.1:756479-808701 GCF_055564335.1 Streptomyces sp. NPDC029139
TCTTTTTTTTTGTTTTTTTTTTTCTTTTTTTTTGTTTTCTCCTCCTCCCCCCCCCCCCCCCCCCCCCCCCCCCCCCCCCCCCCCCCCCCCCCCCCCCCCCCCGCGCCAGCTTGTTCTGGGCCTCCTCGCGCAGCCGGTGGCCCGTGCGCTGGACGACGGTCGTGGCGAGCCGCTGCTGCAGCCAGTTGAGCCCGGCGGAGCCGACGACCAGGGCCAGCGCGGTGGCGAGCACCCGGGCCACGGCGTGGAAGTCGACACCGGCCGGGCTCGCGGCGCCGGAGACGACGAGGTCGGTGGCGTGGCCGAGGATCATCGGGCTGAGGACGGCAAGCGTGACACCGACCGCCGCGGCGGCGAACACGGCGACGACCCGGGTGCGTTCGGGCGCCATGGTGCGCAGCAGGCGCAGCCCGGAGGAGCGGAAGTCCAGGGACCGTTCGAGGGAGGGGGCGCTGAGCCCGGGCCCGCGCTGCTGTACGGCCGGGCCCCGGCGCTGAGGGGCACGCCCTTCCTTCTGGTTCGCGGCACTCACGCTGCTTCCTCCTCGGTGAGCTGGGAGAGCACGATCTCCCGGTAGGTGGCGTTGTCCCGCATCAGTTCCTCGTGGGTGCCGCTGCCGACGGCCCGGCCCTGGTCGAGGACGACGATCCGGTCGGCGCCGCGGATGGTGGAGACGCGCTGGGCGACGACGACGACGGTCGCGTCGGCGGTCTCGGCGGCGAGGGCTTCCCTCACCAGCGCGTCGGTGCGGTGGTCGAGGGCCGAGAAGGAGTCGTCGAAGAGGTAGACCCGCGGGCGGGCCACGAGGACCCGGGCGATGGCGAGTCGCTGGCGCTGCCCGCCGGAGAGGTTGGTGCCGCCCTGGGCGATCGGCGCGTCGAGTCCCTCCGGGAGGTTCCGTACGAAGTCGGCGGCCTGGGCGACCTCCAGGGCGTGCCACATCTCCTCGTCCGTCGCCTCCGGCCTGCCGTAGCGGAGATTGCCGGCGACCGTGCCGGAGAAGAGGTACGGCTTCTGCGGGACGAGTCCGACCGTACGGGCCAGCAGCGTGCGGTCCATGGTGCGGACATCGACGCCGCCGACCCTGACCTCGCCTCCGGTCGCGTCGAAGAGGCGCGGGACGAGGCCGAGGAGGGTCGTCTTGCCGCTGCCGGTGGAGCCGATGACGGCGGTGGTGCTGCCGGGAGCGGCGGTGAGGCTCACCGAGCGGAGGACCGGTTCCTCGGCGCCGGGGTAGCTGAAGTCGGCGCCGACGATCTCCAGTCGGCCCGGCCCGCGCAGCTCGTGGACGGGTGCGACGGGCGGGGCGACCGACGGTTCGGTGGCGAGGATCTCCTGGATGCGTTCGGCGCTGACCTCGGCCCGGGGCAGGTGCATCATCAGGAACATGACCATCATCACGGACATCATGATCTGGAGCAGGTAGCCGAGGAACGCGATCAGCGAACCGGCCTGCAGCGCGCCGGACTCGATCCGGTGGGCGCCGGCCCAGACGATGGTGACGGTCGCGAGTTCCCAGACGATGAGCACGATCGGGAACATGACGGACTGGAGCCGGCCCACCCGCAGTCCGACCTCGCGCAGCTCGTCGTTGGCGGCGGCGAACCGCCGCTGTTCGTGCCGGTCGCGGACGAAGGCGCGGACGACCCGGATCCCGGTGATCTGTTCGCGCATCACGCGGTTGACCCGGTCGACCCGCTCCTGCATCCCGCGGAACAGCGGCCTCATGCGCAGGACGACGGTGCCGACCGCCCCGGCCATGAGGGGGACGAAGAGCAGGAGCAGGAGGGCGAGGGGAACGTCCTGGTCGAGGGCCATGACGATGCCTCCGACGCACATCAGGGGCGCGGCCACGAGCATCGTCAGGACGAGGACGGCGAACGTCTGGACCTGCTGGACGTCGTTGGTCGTGCGGGTGATCAGGGAGGCGGTGCCGAAGCGGCTCATCTCGCGGGCGGAGAAGTCCTGGACGCGGCGGAAGACGGCGGCGCGCAGGTCACGGGCGACCCCCATGGCGATCTTGGCGCCGCAGTAGACGGCGGCCGCCGCCGCGGCGGCCTGGACCAGGGCGACGGCGGCCATCAGGCCGCCACCCCTGAGGACATGGCCGGTGTCGCCGCGCAGTACTCCGTTGTCGATGACGTCGGCGTTGAGGGTGGGCAGGGTCAGGGAGGCGGCGATCTGGAGGAGCTGGAGCAGGACGACCAGGGCCAGGGTGCGCCGGTGGGGCCGCAGCCGGCCGGCGACGAGTCGGAGGAGCATGGCTTCCCCCGTGCTCAGGCGGCGTACGGGCGGCCGGACTTGGCGTCGCGCAGGGCGTGGGCCCACCAGGCGAGCTGGTCGAGCATCGACTTGGCGGCGGCGTCGGGACCGGTGGGGTCCTTGGGTCGTCCGTCCTCGAAGAGCCCCCACACGTTGTGGAAGGAGACGGTGTCCCGGACGGTGACGGCGTGCACCTCCGCGTAGACCTGGCGCAGTTGCTCGACGGCGCGCAGTCCGCCGCCCATCCCGCCGTACGAGACGAAGCCGACGGGCTTGGCCTGCCACTCGGTGAAGTGCCAGTCGATGAGGGACTTGAGGGAAGCCGGGAAGGAGTGGTTGTACTCGGGGGTGAGGACGACGAAGGCGTCGGCGGCGGCCAGGACCGGGGAGACCTTGGCCAGTTCGGCGCGGACGCCGGCGTCGGGGTGGTGCGAGAGGGCGGTCGGCAGGTCGATGTCGGCGAGGTCGACGACGTCGACGGTGAAGTCGTCGCGTTCGGCGGTCCGGCCGAGCAGCCAGTCGGCGACGACGGGGCCGAAGCGGCCTTCGCGGTTGCTGGCGACGATGACGGCGAGCTTGAGCGGCGCGGAGTGCGCGGAGTTCGTGAGGTCCATGCCGAGGATCCTTCTTCCTCAAGTTTGGTTGAGGTCAAGCGCCGATTTTCGTGTACGTCTCCGCTCTACGGTGAGGGCATGACGACACCCCTCCCGTACCTCGAGACCGACGGCTCCCCCGTCACCGACCCGGCGCTCGCCGCGAGCCTCCTGACCGGCTACGGCCACTTCACCGCCGCCCAGGTGCGCGACGGCCGCGTGCAGGGGCTCGACCGGCATCTCGCCCGCCTCGACGGCGCCAACCGGGAGCTGTTCGGCGAGGGCGCCGACGAGGTGCGTGTGCGGGCGCTGCTGCGGCACGCCCTGGAGGCGGCCGGCCGCCGGGACGCGGCGGCGCGGGTGTACGTCCACCCGGACCTCGCCGGCGGCACCCGGACGACGGTCACCCTGCGCGAGCCGTACACGCACGTCCCGGCCCCGCAGCGCCTGAAGTCCGTCGTGTACGGGCGGCCGGCGGCCCACATCAAGCACGTGGGGGGCTTCGGGCAGACGTACTACGGCGAGGCGGTACGGCGCGAGGGTTTCGACGAGGCGCTGCTGACGTCCCCGGACGGTGAGATCGCCGAGGGTGCCGTCACCAACATCGCGTTCTGGGACGGCACGTCGCTGGTCTGGCCGTCGGCCCCCTGTCTGCACGGCGTCACGATGGCCCTGCTGGAGGAGCGCCTGGAGTCGGTGCGCCGGCGGGTGACGCGGGACGGCCTCGGGGACTTCCGGGCGGCCTTCGTGACGAACTCCCGGGGGATCTCGCCCGTGGCGCGGATCGACGGGACGGACTTCGACGTCGACGAGGACCTGATGGACCGCGTGCACACGGCATACGCGTCGGTGCCGTGGGACGAGCTGTAGGACCGGGAGCCGCCCACCGCCCGGCGCCTCCGGACCGCGTCACCCATTCGGCACGGGGTGCCGGCTGACACCCCGTAACCCTGCCCGACCTGCGCAAACGCCCGCTCGCCAGGCGACACACCGCACCGGACGGCGTAATCCTGATTGTCCATCAGCAGGCGCGGAGCGTGCCGCGGCACTTACCTCGGTCCTACGGAAGACCGCTCGCGCGCCCCGGAGGACACCCCATGCGCACCACTGCCCGCCTGCTCACCGGTACCGCGCTGACGGTCGCCGCGATCGGCGCCTTCGCCGCACCGGCGGCGTACGCCGGGAACTGGGAGGCGCTGGAGGTCTACCCGGCCTCCGCCACCCCCGGCACCACCATCACCGTCAACACGCTCGCCTGCGGCAAGAAGGGCCACGGCGTCGGGGACGCGAACTCCCTCGGCGCGGGCGAGTTCCAGCTGAACCCGAGCACGCACAAGGAGGTCGTGGTCGGACAGTTCACGATCCCGGAGCACACCAAGGCCGGGACGTACGGCATCAGCGTCGCCTGCGACAACGGCAAGACCGCGCGCGGTGACCTCGTCGTCCGGCACAAGGTCCCGAGCGGCCACGTCAAGACCGGTGTCGGAGGCAGCGTCGGCCCCGACACCGCCCAGGTCACGGCGGGCGCGGCGGTGCTGGCCGCGGCTGCCGTCGGCGGTACCTGGCTCCTGCGTCGCCGGGCGAGCGGCACGCAGGGCCGTTGAGGGGTCCGGGTCCTTCCCGGGCCCTGGGCGTACCGCCCGCGCCCTGCCCCCGCCGCGCGCCCCACGAGGCCCGGCGGGGGCGGGGCCACACTCCCGCACCCCCCAGGGGCAGACCGTGAGGGCAGACCGTGAGCAGTAGGAGCAAGGGCTGGGGCATAGCCGCCGCCGTGTGCGTCGGCCTCTGGCTCGTCCAGGACGGTTCGCAGGACATCACCCCGCCGGTCCCGTCGGCCGCCGAGGCGTTCGCGGCCGGGCCGAACGCGCACACCGACGCCGCCGCCGACCCGCTGCCGCCCTCCGCGCCCGTCCGGCTGCGCATCCCCGAGATCGACGTCGACACGCCCATGACGGGGCTGGGGCTGAGCCAGGACGGCACGCTCGAGGTGCCGCCGGCGGAGGACCGCAACCTGGCCGGGTGGTACGAGGACGGCCCCCCGCCCGGCGCCCGGGGCACCGCGATCGTCGCCGGCCATGTCGACAACGCGCGGGGCCCCGCCGTCTTCTACGCGCTGGGCGCGCTGAAGAAGGGCAACAGGATCGAGGTGGACCGGCAGGACGGCCGTACCGCCGTGTTCACCGTCGACGCCGTCGAGGTGTACGAGAACGAGGACTTCCCGGACCAGAAGGTCTACGGGGAGAAGGGCCGCGCCGAGCTGCGGGTGATCACCTGCGGCGGCGGATTCAGCGAGAAGTCCGGCTACCAGGGGAACGTGGTGGCCTTCGGCCATCTCATCGGCGTGCGCTGAGACCCGTCAGCTCCACTGGTCGAAGGCGAGCTTCGCCACCAGGGAGAAGACCACGAACAGCAGCACCCCGCGGACGAACTCCGAGCCCTTCCTCAGCGCCATCCGCGCCCCGATCATCCCGCCGGCCAGGTTGAAGACCGCCATGACGGCGGCGAGCTGCCACAGGACGGTGCCCTGGTAGGCGAACATCGCGAGCGCGCCCGCGTTGGTGCAGACGTTGACGATCTTGGCGGTGGCGGAGGCGGTCACCAGGTCGAGGTGGAGCACGGCGGTGAGCGCGAGGACCAGGAACGTGCCCGTCCCGGGTCCGAAGAGCCCGTCGTAGAAGCCGATCCCACCGCCGACGAGCACGATCGCGGCCACGACACGGGCCCGGCCCACGGGCCCCTTGTCCTCGCCCTGGGTGCCGAAGGACGGCCGCAGCATCACGAAGGCGGCCACGCCGAGCAGCACCACCATGATCACGGGTCGCAGCACGTCGCTGCTGATCCCGGCGGCGAAGAAGGCGCCGCCCATGGACCCGGCCAGCGCGGCGAGCCCGATCCGTACCGCCGTCCTCACCCGCACCGGGGCCTTGCGCACGTAGGTGACGGCGGCCCCCGACGTGCCGACGATCGCGACGGCCTTGTTGGTGCCGAGGATCTGGGCCGCGGGAACCTGCGGGAGCCCGAGGAGCAGGGCGGGCAGCAGCAGGAGCCCTCCCCCGCCGACCACGGCGTCGATCCAGCCGGCCACGAGTGCGGCGAGGCAGAGCAGGACGAGGGTCGTCAAGGATATGTCGGGCATGATCGCGAGCCTAGGGAGGCGATGGGTGCGCCGTCCATCGATCGCGGGAGAGTTGAGCTACGTCTGAGGTTGCGCCTGACCGGCGCCGGTGGAGGCTCCCTCGGCGCCTCACGCCGGAGGGTCTCACCCCTCCGCGCCTCACGCTGGAGAGTCCCCGCCCCCGCGCCTGTCACCGGAGAGCCCCCGCGCGCCTCACCCCGGCGCTCGCCTCACAGCCGTGAGCCTCACAGGGCGAAGCCCCCGGATCTGAGATCAGCGTTCCGTGCGGGAAACAATCGGGATGCCGTCGGGTAACACCCGCCCCGCACTCTTCGAGACATGAGTACACGGATCGTGGTGGTCGGAGGCGGAACGGCGGGCGCCCGGCTCGCCCAGCGCCTGCCGGTCACCCTCCTCGGCGAAGAGCCGCACGCACCGTACAACAGGGTGCTGCTCGCGGACGTCCTCGCCGGGCGGTACGCGCCCGAGGTGATCGCGCTGCCCGCTCCCCAGGAGCCGGTGCGGCGCGGAGTGCGGGCGGTGCGGATCGATCGTGCCGCCCGGATCGTGGAGTGCGAGGACGGGACGGAGGTCGGCTACGACCGGCTGGTCCTGGCCACCGGCTCCAACCCGGTGCTGCCTCCGCTGCGTGGCCTGCGCGGCTCCCAGCTGCCGGCCGGCGTCCACCCGT
Organism: Streptomyces sp. NPDC029139; assembly: GCF_055564335.1. Lineage (NCBI taxonomy): Bacteria > Bacillati > Actinomycetota > Actinomycetes > Kitasatosporales > Streptomycetaceae > Streptomyces > Streptomyces sp. NPDC029139. The sequence continues at coordinate 763,141 of NZ_JBVHWN010000002.1, forward strand.
TCCGTACGCTCGACGACTGCCTGGAGCTGCGGGCACTCGTCCGGCCCGGTGTCCGCGCCGTGGTCGTCGGCGGCGGGCTGCTGGGGGTCTCCGCGGCCCGCGCGCTGGCGGCGCTCGGCGCCGAGGTCGTGCTCACCCAGCAGGGCGAGCGGCTCATGGAACGCCAGCTGGACGCCCACGCCTCGGAGCTCCTGCGCGAGCACGTGGAGTCGCTGGGCGTCGAGGTGCACACCGAGTGCCGGGTCAGCGGCCTGCGCCAGGAGGACGGCGCGGTCACGGCCGTGGAGCTGGCCGACGGCTTCGTGCTCGAGGCCCAGGTCGTGGTGCTCGCCTGCGGGGTCAGGCCGCGTGTCGGTCTCGCCCGGGACGCCGGTCTGGACGTCCGCAAGGGCATCGTCGTCGACGACGCGCTGCGAACCTCCGACCCGTACATCCACGCCATCGGCGACTGCGCCGAGCACGACGGCCGGGTGTACGGCCTGGCCGGGCCGGCCCTGGAACAGGCGGACGCGCTCGCGGACCTCCTGCTGGCGCTGCCGGACACCGGGGCCTCCCCGTACACCGGCACCCGCGCCCTGACCCGGCTCACGCTCGGCGGTCCGGTCTCGCTCGACCTGGCCTCCTTCGGCGAGGCCACTCCCCTGCCCGGGGACGACGTGGTCCAGCTGACCGACGCCACCCGGCGCGCCTACCGCAAGGTCGTCGTCCGCGGCGACCGCCTCGTGGGGGGCGTACTCCTCGGCGATCTGGCCGCGGTCGGAACGCTCGCCCGGGCGTGGGAGGGCGACGAGGCCCTTCCGAACGCTCCCCTGCTCCACCTGCTCACCCATGACGGAGGCTCCTGAGATGTCGACCATGCCCGTGCACACCCCCACTGTCGTCCTGGTCGGCCACGGCATGGTGGGCCAGCGTTTCCTCGAGGCGCTGGCGGATCGCGGCGTCACCGAGCGCGCGCGGGTCGTCGTGCTCTGCGAAGAGCCGCGACCCGCCTACGACCGCGTCCAGCTGACCTCGTACTTCTCCGGCCGCACCCCCGACGACCTCTCGATGGTCGAGGACGGCTTCATGGAGAAGCACGGCATCGAGCTGTACGTCGGCGACCCGGCCGAGACGATCGACCGCGACGCCCGTACGGTCACCGCGCGCTCCGGGCAGGTCTTCGCGTACGACACGCTCGTCCTGGCCACCGGCTCGTACCCCTTCGTGCCCCCGGTCCCCGGCAAGGAGGCCCGCGGCTGTTTCGTCTACCGGACGATCGAGGACCTGCTCGCCATCGAGGAGTACGCGAAGACGGCGACGACCGGCGCGGTCGTCGGCGGCGGTCTGCTCGGCCTGGAGGCGGCGGGCGCGCTGAAGGGGCTCGGCCTGGCCACGCACATCGTGGAGTTCGCGCCCCGGCTGATGCCGGTGCAGGTCGACGAGGGCGGTGGCGCGGCGCTGCTGCGCACGATCGAGCAGATGGGGCTGAGCGTCCACACGGGCACCGGCACCCAGGAGGTCGTGACCGAGAACGGCGCGGTCACCGGCATGCGCCTGTCGGACGGCTCCGAACTCGCCACGGACATGGTGGTCTTCTCCGCGGGCGTACGGCCCCGGGACCAGCTGGCCCGCGACTGCGGTCTGACCGTCGGTGAGCGCGGCGGCATCGCGGTCGACGCGCACTGCCGGACGTCCGACCCCGCCGTGTACGCGATCGGCGAGTGCGCGCTGGCCACCGACGGCCGCGTGTACGGCCTGGTCGCCCCCGGCTACGAGATGGCGCTGACGGCGGCGGCGGTGATCGCCGAGGAGGCCGACGAGAACACGGCCGGCTTCACCGGTGCCGACATGTCGACGAAGCTGAAGCTGCTCGGTGTGGACGTGGCCTCCTTCGGTGACGCGCACGGCACGGCCGAGGGCTGCCTCGACGTCGTCTACTCCGACTCCCGCTCCGGGGTCTACAAGAAGCTCGTGATCGACCAGGAGGGCAGGCTGCTCGGCGGTGTGCTGGTCGGTGACGCCGACTCGTACGGCATGCTGCGGCCGCTCACCGGCTCGGTCCCGCCGGTCTCGCCCGAGCAGCTGGTACTGCCGGCGGGTGCGGGCGCACCGGTCGCGCTGGGCCCGTCCGCGCTCCCCGACGACGCCGTCATCTGCTCGTGCCACAACGTCACCAAGCACGCGATCACCCAGTGCTCGACGCTGCCCGAGGTGAAGAAGTGCACCAAGGCCGGTACCGGCTGCGGCAGCTGCGTGAAGCTCATCGGCCAGCTGCTGCCGGAGCCGAAGGACAAGGGGCTCTGCGCCTGCTTCTCGTACACCCGCAGTGAGCTGTACGAGATCACCCGCACGCTGCGGCTGACCTCCTTCGCCGAGCTGCTCGACTCGCACGGCCGGGAGGCGGCGCGCGGCGGCGAGGGCTGTGAGATCTGCAAGCCGACCGTCGCCTCGATCCTGGCCAGCCTGGCACCGACGATCGGCGCGGGCGGCTACATCCTCGACGGCGAGCAGGCGTCCCTCCAGGACACGAACGACCACTTCCTGGCGAACATGCAGCGCAACGGCTCGTACTCGGTCGTGCCGCGCATCCCGGGCGGTGAGATCACCCCGGACAAGCTGATCGTGATCGGCGAGGTGGCACGGGACTTCGGGCTCTACACCAAGATCACGGGCGGGCAGCGGATCGACATGTTCGGCGCCCGCGTCGAGCAGCTGCCGGCGATCTGGACCCGCCTGGTCGACGCGGGCTTCGAGTCGGGGCACGCGTACGGCAAGTCGCTGCGCACGGTGAAGTCCTGTGTGGGGCAGACCTGGTGCCGCTACGGCGTGCAGGACTCGGTGAAGATGGCGATCCAGCTGGAGCTGCGCTACCGGGGCCTGCGCTCTCCGCACAAGCTCAAGTCGGCGGTCTCCGGCTGCGCCCGCGAGTGCGCGGAGGCGCAGTCGAAGGACTTCGGCGTCATCGCGACGGCGAGCGGCTGGAACCTGTACGTGGGGGGCAACGGCGGTGCGACGCCGCGCCACGCGGACCTGCTCGCCCAGGACCTGTCGGACGCCGAACTGGTGCGGTTGATCGACCGGTTCCTGATGTTCTACATCCGCACCGCCGACCGCCTGGAGCGCACCTCGACCTGGCTGGAGCGGCTGGAGGGCGGCCTCGAGCACCTCAAGGACGTGGTCGTGCACGACTCGCTGGGGCTCTGCGACGAGCTGGAGGCGCTGATGGCGGCCCATGTCGAGGACTACCAGGACGAGTGGGCCCAGACCCTGGACGACCCGGACCGGCTGCGCCGCTTCGTGTCGTTCGTGAACGCGCCCGAAGCGCCGGACCCGTCGGTGAAGTTCGTGCCCGAGCGGGACCAGATCAAGCCGGACCTGACGGTCCTCACCATCGGAACCCGCCTGGAAAGGGTCTGAAGCCATGAAGCTCGAACTGTCTCCGTCGCCCGACGCCTGGATGACGGTCTGCGACGAGTCCCGGCTGACGCCGGGCCGGGGCGCGGCCGTGCTGCTGCCGGACGGCCGCCAGGCGGCGCTGTTCAAGGACCGGTCGGGGCGCGCGTACGCGATCGACAACCGGGACCCCTTCACCGGGGCGCAGGTGCTGTCGCGGGGTCTGCTCGGCTCGGCGAACGGCCGGCCGTTCGTGGCCTCGCCGCTCCTGAAGCAGCGCTTCGACCTGGAGACGGGCCGGTGCCTGGACGACGAGGAGGTCGCGGTGGCGGTGTACCCGGTCCGCGTCCACGAGGGCGCGCTCCACGCCGTCTGAGACGCCTCCAACCCGGTTTGCTTGACCGAGCGTTCCAGAAAGCCCTACGGTGAGGGCGTGGCCAGGACCAAGGAGTTCGATCCGGACGCCGCGCTGCGGGCAGCTCTCGAGCTGTTCTGGCGGCGCGGGTACGAGGCGACGACGATGTCGGACCTCGTCGAGCACCTCGGGATCGGCCGCGCCAGCATCTACGCCACCTTCGGCAACAAGCACGACCTGTACATGAAGGCGATGGACTGCTACCTCCGGTCGCGTGACCCGCTCATACTGGAGGAGCTGTCCGCGCCGGGGCCGGCGCTGCCGCCCGTCCGGGCCCTGGTCCGCCGCTTCGCCGAGGAGGCGGGGACCGACGAGGTCCGCCTGACCGGCTGTTTCATCACGAACTCGGCGGCCGAACTGGGGCCGCACGACGGCGCGGTGGCGCGGCGGGTGGAGCTGAGCTGGGAGCAGATCGAGACCCTGCTGCACGCCTCCCTCGTCCGGGCCCGCGCCCAGGGCGAGCTGCCCGCCGACCGCGATCCGCAGGCCCTGGCCCGGATGCTGCTGGTCCTGATGCAGGGCATCCGCCTGGTCGGCAAGGCGTCGAGCGACCCCGCGAGGGTCCGCGACGCGGCGGAGCAGGCGCTGTCCCTGCTGGACTGAGACCTTCGCGAAGGGCGCCCCGAGGGCGCCCTTTTCTTGGGCCTTCATATTGGAACGCACGGTCAAGAAAGTGGGGGTGTCGAAGGTGGGGGTGTCGAAGGTGGGGGACCAGAAGGCGAGGGTCCGGAAGGCCGGGGACCAGAAGGCGAGGGTCCGGAAGGCCGGGGACCAGAAGGCGGTGGTCCGGAAGGTGGGGGGCATGGCAGGAACGACCGGCCGGGAAGCATGCGGGCCGGGGGCCGGAGCCGGGCTCCGGCCGGACAGGGTCACCGGCGCCGTGGCTCCGGCCTTACGCCTCGCCGCCGGCCGCGGGGGCTTCGCCCTGCTCGGCGCCGTACAGGTCACACTGATCTTCACGCTCGCGTCGATCGCCGTGCCCCTGCCCCGGATCGGCCGCGAGTTATCCCTCGGGCGACCTGAGTTGATCCTGCTCAGCGCCGCGTACGGGCTGACCTTCGCCGGGCTGTTGCTCTTCGGTGGGCGGCTCACCGACCGGTACGGCGGCCGGCGCGTCCTCACCGCCGGACTCCTCGCCTTCGGGACCGCCTCCGCCCTCGCCCCGCTCGCTCCCGGGTACGAGGCGCTCCTCGCCGCCCGGTTCGCCCAGGGCGTCGGCGCGGCCCTCGTCGCGCCCGCCGCGATGGCGGTCCTGCGCGCGCTGTTCCCCGAACCCGCCGCGTACGGGCGGGCGATGGCCACGTGGGGCGGCCTCTCCGTCCTCGGCGCCACCGCGGGCAATCTGCTCTCCGGTGTCGTCTCCGCCCTCACCGACTGGCGCTGGGCCTTCGCGGTGCCGGTCGGCGTGAGCGTCCTCGCCCTCGCCCTCGGCCCGCGCCTCCTCCCCCGCACCCCAGCGGGTCCCGGCCGTACGCTCGACCTGCCGGGCGCGGTGCTGGCCACCATGGGTGTCACGCTGGCCAGTTACGGTCTCGTCCGCACCGACGCGCACCCCTGGAGCTCGGCGGCCGTCCTGCTCCCGCTGCTCGGCGGACTGGTTCTCCTCGCCGCGTTCACGGCCGTCGAGGGGCGGGCCGGGGACCCGCTGCTGCCGCCCGTTTTCCTGCGCGACCGCCGCCGCGGCCTCGGCCTGGCCGCGATCGCGCTGACCGCGGCGGGCACGGCCACCGTCTTCGTCCTGCTCTCGCTCGGTCTGCAGCAGGAGCGCGGCTACTCCGCGCTGCTCACCTCGGCCGCCTTCGTCCCCTTCGCCGTCGCCCTGCTCGCCGCGGGACGGCTCGCGGCCCCGCTGATCGGGCGGTACGGCCCCGGGCGGGTCACCGCCGCCGGCCTCGCGACGGGAGCCTGCGGGCTCGCCCTCCTCGCGGCGACGGGGCTCGACCCCGCCGTCCCGTACGCCTCCGGTCTGCTGCCCGGGCTGCTCCTGCTCCCGGCGGGCGCCGCCGCCTCCTTCGCGGGGGCCGCGGTCCTGGCCACCGACGGCGTACCGCCGCACCGGGTGGGGCTCGCGGGCGGTGTCCTCAACACGGCCATGGAACTCGGCCCGACCGTCCTCTTCGCCGTGCTGCTCACGCTCGGGAGCGATGCCTCGTCGCTCGCCGCGACGGCCGTCGGCTTCGCCACCCTGGCCGCTCTGACCGCCCGTACCGCCCGTACCGCCCGTACCGCCTCCACCACGCCTACCGCGTGACGACGGCCTTCTCTCTCACCTCTCTCACCTCTCTCACCTCTCTCTTCAGGAGTTGACCTCGCATGTCCGCACGTTTCACCCACAAGACCGTCCTCGTCACCGGCGCCGGCACCGGGCTCGGCCGGGCCATCGCGCTCGCCTTCGCCGCCGAGGGCGCGAAGGTCGTCGTCTCCGGCCGCAGCGCGGCGACCCTCGACGAGACGGTCTCCCTGATCGAGGCCGCGGGCGGCACCGCCGCCGCCGTCACCGCCGATGTGGCCCGGGCCGAGGACGTCCGTCACCTCGTCCACCGCACGGTCGAGATCTTCGGCGCCCTCGATGTCGCCGTGAACAACGCCGGGATCTTCCGGGGCGGCGCCTCGGCCGCCGATTTCCCGCTGGAGGACTGGCAGGCGCTGCTCGACACCAACGTCACCGGCGTCCTGCACTCGCTCCAGGCGGAGATCGCGCACATGCGCGCCCACGGCGGCGGCTCGATCGTCAACGTCTCGTCCAACCTCGGCGCGCACGTCCGCATCCCGGGCGTCTTCGGCTACCAGGTCTCCAAGGCTGCCGTGTCCGCGATCACCCGCGCCGCCGCCCGCGACCACATCGCCGACGGCGTCCGGATCAACGCGGTCAGCCCGGGCGCCGCGGAGTCCACCATGTCGCTGCTGCCCGGCGAGACCGAGGCCGAGCGGGAGGTGCGGATGAAGGAGCAGTCGCCGCTCGGCCGTATCTCGACGGCCTCCGAGGTGGCGGCGGCGGTGCTGTACCTGGCCTCGGAGGACGCCGGCTCGGTCGTCGGATCCGACCTGGTGGTCGACGGCGGCGTCTCCGCCTGATCCTCCGCGGGGCTCAGCCCTGGACGGCCGCCGGGTCCATCCAGAAGACCTCCCAGTGGTGGCCGTCGGGGTCCGCGAAGGAACGCCCGTACATGAAGCCGTGGTCCATCGGCTCCTTCGCCGCCGATCCTCCGGCGGCCAGGGCGCCGTCCGCGAGCTCGTCGACCTTCTCCCGGCTCTCGGCGCTCAGCGTGATCAGGACCTCGGTCGTCTTCGTCGCGTCGGAGACCTCCTTGCCCGGCGCGGTGAACTCCCTGAACTTGGGCTCGGTCAGCAGCATCGCGAAGATCGTGTCGCTGATGATCAGGCACCCGGTGTTCTCGTCGCTGAACTGCGGGTTGAAGGAGTAGCCGAGCTTGCCCCAGAAGGCCTTCGAGGTCTCCAGGTCCTTCACGGGCAGGTTCACGAAGATCATCTGGGTCATGGTGGTCACTCTCTCCTGTGGTTCGTCCGTGTCGTGTGCGCTTTCAGGAGGTAAGACGGCGGGGCCGAGCGGAACTCATCGGTTCGGGGCGATCTCTTCTCGAAGATCTGTCCAACACTCGCCCGAGGCACCTCACCACGGTTCACGCTAACGTCGAACCGTGAGCCCCGCAGGCAGGAAGATCACCGAAAAGCTCTCCGACGAGGCCCTCGCCGCTGCGACCGGCAAGGGCTGGGCCGACTGGTTCGCCCTGCTCGACGCGTGGGGCGCGACGGAGCGCGGGCACACCGAGATCGCCCGCCACCTGGTGGCGGCCGAGGGGGTGAGCGGCTGGCACGCCCAGTCGATCACCGTCGGGTACGAGCAGGAGCGCGGGATGCGCGCGGTCGGGCAGTCCTCCACGGGCGACTGGCAGGTGAGCGCGAGCAAGACGGTGCACGCCCCGGCCGCCCGCTGCACGGCCGCCTTCGCCGACGGGGGGCTGCGGCGCCGCTGGCTCCCGGAAGGCGAGCTGGAGGTGCGCACCCATCGGCCGGGCATCTCGGTGACGGCGGACTGGGACGGCGGGACGAGCCGGATCGAGGTCTATCTGACGCCGCAGGGCGACGCGAAGACCCGGATCGGGCTCGGCCACACCAAGCTCCCGGACGCGGACGCCGTCTCCGCCTACAAGGACTTCTGGCGCGAGCGCCTGGCCGGGCTCAAGACGCTGCTGGAGTCCGAGGGGCGATCCCCCACCGGCTGAGGGTGTCGCTCTCCTCGTCGTACGTGAGCCAGGTGCCGTCCCCGAGGGGCCGGGTGTAGCCGTCGACGGGCCCCCCGGGGTAGTCGACGGTCCCGCGTATCTCCAGGGTGCGGGCGTCCAGGAGCCAGTGGCGTGCGGCGTCCGGGTCCTCGTCGTGGTCCACGGTGGAGGCGATGACCGTCTCGGCGTCGACGAAGCCGCACGCCCAGTCCCAGGAGGGCCGGTCCTCCTCGCTCGCGGCGCCCGGGGGCTCCGCCTCGGCCAGCACGGTCCCGTCCAGGGTGTGCAGCTGGAGGTCGTCCCCGTAGTGCTCCATCGTCAGGAAGCCGGTGTGCTCCTGATGGACGTCCATCAGAATCCGGTCCAGCGTCTCGTTCAGGTCCCAGGTGGTCAGCTTCTCCCCGTCCCAGCGCCCCCAGTACAGCAGGATGCCGTCCTGGCCCATGCCGATCTCCAGACCCATGTGGACCCCGTCCGGGTGCGGGTGCTGCTGGGAGCCGGAGGCCACGCTGTCCAGGGTCAGCCGGGCCAGCTCGCGGCCGTCGGTCGCGTCGAGGACGACCCACAGTTCGTCGTAGTCCCCGTCGTCCTCGCCCTCGCCGCGCTCCGGCGTGACGACGTGCGCCCACACCAGCCGGCCGTCGCCCGAGACCTTGCAGGACCCGGATTCGTTGTCGCGGCAGATCTGCGCCGGGTCACCGGTGTGCCGGTGACCTATCTGCTGGTCCCAGCAGCCGTGCCGGTACTCCCACAGGGTCGCGCCCGCCGTGTCCACCGCCCGCACCGAGCGCTGGCCGGAGAACACCGCGAAGGTGCCGTCCGGGCTCACCGAGTGGACCCCCTGCTCCCATCCCGGCCACGGCACCGGGAAGACGGCGCGCGGGGCGCGCTCCCCGGCCAGGAGGCCGTCCAGCTCGTACACGTGCAGCTCGTGCCCGTGCCGCAGCAGGGCGCGGCGCGGCGAGCCCGTCCGGCTCTCGTAGGCCGCGCCGTTGATCAGTGCGCTCCCTCCCGGAAGCCATACCGAGGCGAGCAGTTGTGCGGTGATCGACATGCCCCCGACCGTAACGAACCCCAGTGACATTCGGACCGACGCTTCCCCTTCACCGCTTGTTGATGCACCGTCAACTCCGTACTTCTAGGTTCCGGATCGCGCGTCCCGCCGCAGACCGTGCGGCGGGTGATCACCACCACCTCTGGAGTGTGACGTGGAGCGACGCAGTTTCCTGCGCGGAGCGGTCATCGGCACGTCGGCCGCCGCCTTCGGCGGCACCTTGATGCGCGGGGCCGCCTACGCGGCGCCCGCCCAGCCCGGCGCCGGCCCGTACGGCGCCCTCGGCGCCGCCGACGCCCGCGGCATCCAGCTGCCGAGCGGGTTCACCAGCCGGATCATCGCCCGGTCGGGGCAGACGGTCACCGGCACTTCGTACACCTGGCACAACGCCCCCGACGGCGGCGCCTGCTTCGCCGACGGGACCGGCTGGATCTACGTCTCCAACTCGGAGATCTCCACCACCGGTGGCGCGAGCGCCATCAAGTTCAACTCGTCCGGTTCGATCACCTCCGCCTACCGCATCCTCTCCAACACCAACCGCAACTGCGCCGGTGGCGCGACCCCGTGGAACACCTGGCTCTCCTGCGAGGAGGTCACCACGGGATACGTCTACGAGACCGACCCGTGGGGCGTGAACGCGGCGGTCCGCCGGCCCTTGATGGGCCGGTTCAACCACGAGGCCGCCGCCGCCGACCCCGTCCGCAAGGCGATCTACCTCACCGAGGACGCGTCCGACGGCTGCTTCTACCGCTTCGTCCCCACCACCTGGGGCAACCTCTCCTCCGGCACCCTCCAGGTCCTCAGGGCCGGCACCGCCACCTCCGGCTCCTTCACCTGGGCCACCGTGCCCGACCCCGACGGCTCGCCCACCGCGACCCGTAACCAGGTCTCCGGCGTCAAGCGCTTCAACGGCGGCGAGGGCTGTCACTACGCCAACGACACCGTCTGGTTCACCACCAAGGGCGACAACCGCCTCTGGCAGCTCAACCTGCTCACCAACACCTACGAACTGGCCTACGACGACTCGCTCGTGGTCGGCGGCGGCGCCCCGCTGACCGGTGTCGACAACGTCACCGGCTCCTCCTCGGGCGACCTGTTCGTCGCCGAGGACGGCGGCAACATGGAGATCTGCGTCATCACGCCGGACGACATCGTCGCGCCGTTCCTGCGGATCACCGGTCAGTCCGGCTCCGAGATCTGCGGGCCGGCCTTCTCCCCCGACGGCACGCGGTTCTACTTCTCCAGCCAGCGGGGCACCACCGGCAGTTCCTCGGGCGGCATCACCTACGAGGTGACGGGTCCGTTCCGCGCGTAGTGGCGTTCGGCGGGGGCCCGTGACGGGCCCCCGACTCCCTGGGCGCCGCCCAGCAGGGCGGCGCCCAACGGCGTGAGCGTGTGCAGGACGGCGTTGCCGTGCCGCAGGGTGGCGACGAGCCCGGCCTCGCGCAGCACGCCCGCGTGCTGGCTCGCCGATGCCAGCGACACCCCCGCCCTGCGGGCCAGTTCGCTGGTGGTCCCGCCGTCCCCGATCGCGTGCAGCACCGCGGAGCGGGTGTTGCCGACCAGCTTGGCCAGCGAGGACCCGCCCGGTTCCCGGACGGTCGGCGCCTCGCAGTGCGTCGTCGGATAGACGAGCACCGGCGGCAGCGAGGGATCGCGCAGGACGACCGGGGTGCCGCGGCAGAAGTACGAGGGCTGGAGCAGCAGACCCCTGCCGTCGAGGTACAGGTCGCGCTCGACGGGATAGTCGGCCTCCAGGACGGGCGCGCGCCAGCGGAGCATCGGCGGCAGCGAGGCGAGCAGTTCGTCGGCGCCGCCGTCGAGCAGGGCCCGACCGCGCAGCGCCCGGTCGGCCTCGACCCGGGCCCGGATGTGGGGCCAGTACGGCTCGATCGCCGCCCGGTGGTAGCTGCGCAGCGCCCCGACGAGCCGGCTGAGCGGCTCGGCGCCGCCCTCGGCGAGGGCGCGCAGCGAGTGGGGCACGGTCCGGCCGCCCGGCCGGTCGGCGCCCAGCAGGGCCAGTTCGCGGCGGAGGCGGGTCTGCGAGGTCCCGCGGACGGCCTGGAGGCCCTCATCGAGGCCGTGCACGCCCTCGGACGGCGTCAGGAAGTCGGGGAAGTAACCGCGACTGGGCACGAGGGCCGCGAGGAGCCGGGTCTCACCGTTGAGGCGTGTGCGGGTGTCCGAGCGCCATTCGCCGTAGACGACGGACCCGCGCCGGTCTCTTAAACGGTGAAAACTGAGAATCGTTTCCCACAGAACATCCGGCCGGGCCGCCATCCGGACCCCGGCGACATCGTTTGCGGTGAAATGAATCCGCAGCATGAAACCCCCACCTGTGCACTCGCAACCACCCCCGTCGATGAGTATGCACACCATCACTGCACGTTACCAGGGTGTTTCAGCCACACTTGAAAAGCATCGCGGAGAACGGGGGAGAACCGAAAAGCTGTGCGGGTCGGGCAGGAAACCTTCAGGACCGAGGTGGCGTGACGAAGACCGTGGGGGGCTTCACACGTCCGGCGGCGGTCGGCGAGGGTTGCGGCTCACCTGCCCGGCATGGGTAATGGGCGCGGTCACCGGGTGGGGATCCGGGGGCCGCGCCCCTCCCGTTCTTTGCGGGACGAATCGTGGAAAGTTCAAAACAGAAAGTTCAATGGCCAATAATTCAACCGGCCTCAATTGAACATGAACTCACATCAGGCGAACATCCGGGTGCCGATGTGGGGCGGACGAAATACGACGGGGCGGACACCTCCGCACAAGGTGTCCGCCCCGTCTCTCCTGCTGACCGGAGCCACCGCCCATCGGTTTGAGGGTCGGGGACGAGCGGCGGCTCCGGCGGTCTTTGCTACTGAACGCTCGGTCAGCGAGCGTCCGGCACGGCGTCAGCGGCTGTCGGAGCCCTTCGACTCGGCGGCCGCACGGCCGGCCTCCAGGCGCGCCACCGGGATCCGGAACGGCGAGCAGGAGACGTAGTCGAGACCGACCTCGTGGAAGAAGTGGACCGACTCCGGGTCGCCGCCGTGCTCGCCGCAGACGCCGAGCTTGATGTCCGGTCGGGTGGCCCGGCCGGACTCGACGGCGCTGCGGACCAGCGCGCCGACGCCGTCCTTGTCGATGGTCTCGAACGGCGAGACACCGAAGATGCCCTTCTCCAGGTACGCGGTGAAGAAGCTGGCCTCCACGTCGTCCCGGGAGAAGCCCCACACCGTCTGGGTGAGGTCGTTGGTGCCGAACGAGAAGAACTCGGCGGCCTCGGCGATCTGACCGGCGGTCACGGCGGCGCGCGGCAGCTCGATCATGGTGCCGAGCGCGAGCTTGAGCTCCACACCGGTCCGGGCCTGCACCTCGGCGATGACCTGCTCGGCCTCGTCGCGGACGATCTCCAGCTCCTGGACGGTGCCGACGAGCGGGATCATGATCTCGGCGCGCGGGTCGCCCTTGGCGTCGATGCGCTGGGCCGCGGCCTCGGCGATCGCCCGGACCTGCATGGTGAACAGACCGGGGATGACCAGGCCGAGCCGGACGCCGCGCAGACCCAGCATCGGGTTCTGCTCGTGCAGCCGGTGCACGGCCTGGAGCAGGCGCAGGTCGTTCTCGTTCGGGTCCTTGCGGGCCTCGGCGAGGGCGACGCGCACGGACAGCTCGGTGATGTCGGGCAGGAACTCGTGCAGCGGCGGGTCGAGCAGGCGGACCGTGACGGGCAGGCCGTCCATGGCCTCGAAGAGCTCGACGAAGTCCTGCTTCTGCTGCGGGAGCAGGGCCTGGAGGGCCTCCTCGCGCTCCTCGTCGGTGTCGGCGAGGATCAGCTTCTCGACCATCTCGCGGCGCTCGCCGAGGAACATGTGCTCGGTGCGGCACAGGCCGATGCCCTGGGCGCCGAAGCGGCGGGCGCGCAGCGCGTCCTCGGCGTTGTCGGCGTTGGCGCGGACGCGCAGCCGGCGGACGCGGTCCGCGTAGGCCATGATCCGGTGAACGGCCTGGACGAGCTCGTCGGCGTCGTCGGCGCCGGCGTGCATACGGCCCTCGAAGTACTCGACGACCGGGGACGGTACGACCGGTACCTCTCCGAGGTACACCTTGCCGGTGGAGCCGTCGATGGAGACGACGTCGCCCTCCTCGATGACCGCGCCCGAGGAGGTGGTCATCCGGCGGCGCTTGGTGTCGACCTCGAGCTCCTCGGCGCCGCAGACACAGGTCTTGCCCATGCCGCGGGCGACGACGGCGGCGTGCGAGGTCTTGCCGCCGCGCGAGGTCAGGATGCCCTCGGAGGCGATCATGCCGTCGAGGTCGTCCGGGTTGGTCTCACGGCGGATCAGGATGACCTTCTCGCCGGAGCGGGACCACTTGACGGCCGTGTACGAGTCGAAGACGGCCTTGCCGACCGCGGCACCCGGGGACGCGGCGATGCCGCGGCCGATCTGCTCGACCTTCGCGTTCTCGTCGAACTTGGGGAACATCAGCTGGGCGAGCTGCGCGCCGTTGACGCGCTGGAGCGCCTCGGCCTCGTCGATCAGGCCCTGGTCCACGAGCTGGGTGGCGATCCGGAAGGCGGCACCGGCGGTGCGCTTGCCGACACGGGTCTGCAGCATCCACAGCTGGCCGCGCTCGATGGTGAACTCGATGTCGCAGAGATCCTTGTAGTGGGTCTCCAGGGTCTCCATGATCTGCATCAGCTGGTCGTACGACTTCTTGTCGATCGACTCCAGCTCGGCCAGCGGCACCGTGTTGCGGATACCGGCGACGACGTCCTCGCCCTGGGCGTTCTGGAGGTAGTCGCCGTAGACGCCCTGGTGGCCGGAGGCGGGGTCGCGGGTGAAGGCGACGCCGGTGCCGGAGTCCGGGCCGAGGTTGCCGAAGACCATGGAGCAGACGTTGACCGCGGTGCCCAGGTCGTGCGGGATGCGCTCCTGGCGACGGTAGAGCTTGGCGCGGTCGGTGTTCCAGGAGTTGAAGACGGCCTCGATGGCCAGGTCCATCTGCTCGCGCGGGTCCTGCGGGAAGTCGCGACCGGCCTCGGCCTTCACGATCTTCTTGAACTGCTTGACCAGCTTCTTGAGGTCGGCGGCGTCGAGGTCGGTGTCGACGGTGACCTTCTTGGCGGCCTTGGCCTCGTCGAGGGCCTCCTCGAAGAGCTCCCCGTCGACGCCGAGGACGGTCTTGCCGAACATCTGGATGAGGCGGCGGTACGAGTCCCAGGCGAAGCGGTCGTCGCCGGCCTGCGCGGCGAGCCCGGTGACGGACTCGTCGGAGAGGCCGATGTTCAGGACCGTGTCCATCATGCCTGGCATGGAGAACTTGGCGCCGGAGCGGACGGAGACCAGCAGCGGGTCGTCGGCCTGGCCGAGCTTCTTGCCCATCTTCTGCTCGAGGGCGTCGAGGTGCGCGCTGACCTCGTCGCGGAGCTCGACCGGCTCGGAGCCGCTGTCGAGGTAGACCTTGCACGCCTCGGTGGTGATCGTGAAGCCGGGGGGAACCGGGAGGCCGAGGTTGGTCATCTCGGCGAGGTTCGCACCCTTGCCACCGAGCAGGTCCTTCAGGTCCCTGTTGCCCTCGGTGAAGTCGTACACGAACTTCTGATCTTTGTTTTCCGACACGTGTCTCGACTCCTCGAGGACTCGGTGGCTGCCCTGACGGCCAGGAACATACCCAGATCGAAGGCTCCTGGGGAGGTATGCCTAGCGGTCATCTGGTCTTAACCACCCGTCCGCCAGGACATCGAAAGTAACTGACGGGTAGCTTCCGCTTTCAGAAGCCGAAGCCCCCTTGACTCAAACCTCAGCCTACGCGCTCATCTGAGCCCCTTCCTGAGCATCTGCGTTCAACTCTTGAACACAAGAGGGGTGGCACCCAGTGCCACCCCTCCATAAGTGCAACGCCGCGTAATCTGCTCATCTGAGCAGCACCCTTATCAAGGGTGGTGCGAATCACTCCGTAAAAGCGTCCCGTTTCCCACGATCCGGACGCCCGAGGTCACCCTCCGGACGTGTCCGACTCCGCCTCCTCGCTGACCCCCGCGCAGTCGTATGGGTCCTTCAACCAGCCGTCGGGCAGCACCACACGGTTGTTTCCGGAGGTACGGCCACGGGGACCGTCCGCGCCCGCCGGCCACGGCTGGTCCAGATCGAGCTCGCTCAACTGAGCGCTCAGTTCGTCCAGGGACGAGGTGATCGCCAGCTTCTTGCGCATCTCCGAACCGACCGAGAAGCCCTTCAGGTACCAGGCCACGTGCTTGCGGAAGTCGATGACACCACGCGATTCGTCCCCGAGCCACTCGCCGAGCAGCCGCGCGTGCCGCACCATCGCGTCCGCGACCTCGCGCAGACCCGGCTGGGCGTACGCGCCGGTGCCCTCGAAGCCCGCCACCAGGTCGCCGAAGAGCCACGGCCGCCCCAGGCAGCCGCGTCCCACGACCACGCCGTCGCAGCCGGTCTCGCGCATCATCCGCAGCGCGTCGTCCGCGGACCAGATGTCGCCGTTGCCGAGCACCGGGATCTCCGGCACGTGCTCCTTGAGCCGCGCGATCGCGTCCCAGTCCGCCGTACCGCCGTAGTGCTGCGCCGCCGTCCGCCCGTGCAGGGCGATCGCCGTGACCCCCTCCTCGACCGCGATCCGGCCCGCGTCCAGGAAGGTGATGTGGTCGTCGTCGATGCCCTTGCGCATCTTCATGGTGACCGGAAGGTCGCCCGCGTTGCGCACGGCCTCGTGCAGGATCGCGCGCAGCAGCGGCCGCTTGTACGGCAGGGCCGAGCCGCCGCCCTTGCGCGTGACCTTGGGGACCGGGCAGCCGAAGTTCAGGTCGATGTGGTCGGCCAGGTCCTCGTCCGCGATCATCCGCACGGCCTTGCCGACCGTGTTCGGGTCGACGCCGTACAGCTGGATCGACCGCGGCTTCTCGCTCTCGTCGAAGCGGATGAGCTGCATGGTCTTCTCGTTGCGCTCGACCAGCGCCCGCGTCGTGATCATCTCGCTAACGAACAGGCCCTTGCCGCCGCTGTACTCGCGGCAGAGGGTGCGGAAGGGGGCGTTGGTGATGCCGGCCATCGGCGCGAGCACCACCGGCGGCTGCACGATGTGCGGCCCGATGGCGAGAGGGGAGAACACGGTCATTGAGCCATTGTCGCGCACTGCCGCCGTCATCCGTCGGCCGTGCCGTCCGCGCAGGCCAACAGGCGCTCGAGGCCCGCCCGGGACTCCTCGTCCACCGGTACGTACGTCACCAGGCGCGGCCCGGAGGTCGGTCCGAGCCAGACGTTGGTGTGTTCCAGGTGCAGCGTCCCGACCCGGGCGTTACGGATGATCTTGGTGCGGCCGCCCTGGGCCACCACCTCGTGGCGCGCCCAGATCTCCCGGAACTCCGGCGAGGCTGCCTCCAGGCGGTGCAGCATCGCCTTCCAGGCGGGCTCGGCGAGGTGCTCGGCCATCGAGGCGCGGAACTTGCCCGCCATCGCGCGCGTGACGTCCGGCAGCTCGGCGACGGCGGCCCGCCAGTCGTCGTTGGTGAAGGCCAGCCAGATGCAGTTGCGGTCCTCGCGCGGCAGCGCGTCGAGATCGCAGAGCAGCCTGCCGTACGTGCGGTTGTACGCCAGGATGTCGTACCGGCTGTTCTGGATGCAGGCGGGCAGCGGCTCCAGCTGGTCGAGCATGGCGCGCAGGGCGGGCGTGACGGTCGGACAGGGCGACTCGGGGTGCGGATCGCTCTCCCCGCCGAGGGCGAAGAGATGGCTGCGCTCGGTCGGGTCGAGCAGCAGGGCCCGGGCGAGGGCGTCGAGGACCTGCGGGGAGACGTGGATGTCCCGCGCCTGCTCCAGCCAGGTGTACCAGGTGACGCCGACGGCGGAGAGGTGCGCGACCTCCTCACGGCGCAGCCCCGGGGTGCGGCGGCGGCGGCCGCGGACCAGGCCCACCTGCTCGGGGGTGATGCGCTCACGACGGCTGCGGAGGAACGCGGCGAGCTCGTGCCGGCGGACATCGGCGTTCGTACCGGCGCCCGGCGCTCCGGTCGCCGCGGGGCTGGTCGCTCCCGCGGGTACCGTGCGGGTCTCCACTGCCATGGTCGTCATGCTCCCAGGGTGCCGGGGCGGTCAGCCCGTTGCCAGGTAGTGCCTGTACCAGGATAAGGAGACTCTGGTACCAGGCTGGTGGACGCCCGACCGTGGACGGCGTGAGTACTACAGCCACCACCACCTCCGTCCGGCGGACCGGCGTCGCCGTCGACCCCGCGGCGCCCGCCCTCGGCTCCCTCGGTCTGTTCACCGTGCTCCTCGGGGCCGCGCTTCCCCTGATCGACTTCTTCATCGTCAACGTCGCCCTGCCGACCATCGACCACGACCTCGCGGCCGGACCGGCCATGCTGGAGCTGGTGGTGGCCGGGTACGGGCTCTCGTACGCCGTGCTGCTCGTCCTGGGCGGACGGCTCGGGGATTTGTTCGGCCGGCGCAGGCTCTTCCTCGCCGGCATGGCCGCCTTCGGCCTGACCTCGCTCGCCTGCGGGCTCGCTCCCGACGCCTGGACCCTGGTCGCGGCCCGGGTGGCACAGGGTGCCTCGGCCGCCCTGATGCTGCCGCAGGTCCTCGCGACCATTCACTCCTCGACGGCGGGTGCGCGCCGGGCCAAGGCCCTCAGCCTGTACGGGGCGACCGCCGGCCTCTCGATGGTGGCCGGCCAGATCCTGGGCGGGATCCTGGTCGCGGCCGACCTGGCGGGCACCGGCTGGCGGGCGATCTTCCTGGTCAACGTGCCGGTGGCGATCGCGGGGCTGCTGCTCGCCGTCCGTACCGTCCCGGAGACCCGCTCGGAGCGCCCGGCGCCCGTCGACGTTCCGGGCACGCTGCTCCTCGCGCTCGCGCTGCTCACCCTGCTCGCCCCGCTGACCGAGGGCCGCGCCTCCGGCTGGCCGCTGTGGACCTGGATCGCGCTGGGTGTCTTCCCGTTCGCCGCGGGTGCGTTCTGGTGGGTGGAGCTGCGGGCCGACCGGCGCGGCCGCACGCCGCTGGTGCCGCCGAGCCTGCTCGGTCTCGTCTCGCTTCGCCGGGGTCTGGCGCTGGTCCTGCCGTTCTCGGTGGGCTTCGGCGGCTTCATGTTCGTGATCGCGGTGGCGCTGCAGCAGGGACTCGGCCTGAGCGCGGTGGTTTCGGGCCTGGCGCTGGTCCCGATGGCGGTGGCCTTCTTCGGGGCCTCGCTCGCGGGCCCGCGCCTGGTGCGCCGCTGGGGCACCCGGATCGTCACGGCGGGCGGGGTGCTGCAGGGCCTCGGGATCGGTGCGCTCGCCCTGACGGTGGGGCGCTCCTGGCCCGACCTGTCGGCCTGGAGCCTGCTGCCGGGGATGGCCGTCGCGGGCCTCGGCCAGGGCCTGCAGCTCCCGGTGCTGTTCCGGATCGTCCTCTCGGAGGTCCCGGCGGACCGGGCGGGCGTGGGCAGCGGCGTGATGGTGACCGCCCAGCAGTCGGCCCTGGCCCTGGGCGTGGCCACGCTCGGCTCCCTCTTCCTGTCCCTGGCGGCCACCGGCTCGATGGGCACCGCGCTGACCGTGACCCTCCTGGTCCAGCTGGCGACGGTGCTCCTGACGGTGGCCCTCAGCCTGCGCCTGCCGCGCACGGTGAGCTGAGGCGGAGGCCCGGGCCCGGAGGGGCCGGGGGGCGGTACGCGTCGGGCCGGAGGGCCGGGGGCAGTACGCGTCGGGCCCGGGTCACGTTTGTGACCCGGGCCCGAGCTGTACGGCCTGTGCTTACTTACTACTTACTTACTCCTGGGCGCCCGAGGCGTCCGACGTCTCCTGCGCGGTGTCGGCGGCCTGGTCGGTCTCGGCGCCTTCGGTGCCCGCCGCGCGCTCGCGCATCTTCTTCAGCAGCTCCTGCTTCTGGTCGACAGCGGCCTTGCGGTCGGCGCTGCGGCCCTCGACGGAGCCCTGCTGATCGGCGCGGGACAGCTTCTTCCGCTGTCCGCCGACACCGAGAAGGTTGTTACGGCCCTTGGCCATGGGGTTCTCCCATTGGTGAGAAGTGGTGAGGGGATCGTCCGGCGGGCGGGCGCCGAGGCCCGCCGCGCTCTCACTCGTAGATCTGGAAGAACGAAGACATGCCGAAGACGCTACCCCGCCGCCCGGGCTTCGGACACCAGATTTTCCGCCGGACCACTCAGGAGAGTGACAGAGATTGAAATCTGTCAGCCGTCATGCCATGGTTGTCATGCGTCACTTCCTCCGACGTCCCGCCCGACGTCCCTCGACTCCAGAGGAGCCCCCATGACCTCCCTGCCGCACATCCCCACCCGCCCTCTCGGTGCGACCGGCCCCCGGGTCTCCGCCCTCGGTCTCGGCTGCATGGGCATGTCCGCGTTGTACGGCGAGAGCGACCGCGCCGAGTCGATCGCGACCCTCCACGCGGCCCTCGACGCCGGCGTCACGCTGCTCGACACCGGCGATTTCTACGGAATGGGACACAACGAGCTGCTGATCAACGAGGCCCTGCGCACCGCCTCCCCGGCCGCCCGCGAAAAGGCCCTGACCAGCGTGAAGTTCGGTGCGCTGCGCACGGTCGAGGGCGGCTTCACCGGATACGACGGGCGGCCCGCCGCGGTGAGGAACTTCGCCGCGTACTCCCTGCAGCGCCTCGGCACCGACCACATCGACATCTACCGGATCGCCCGCGTCGACCCCGACGTGCCGATCGAGGAGACCGTCGGCGCGATCGCCGAGCTCGTCGAGGCCGGGCACGTCCGGCACATCGGCCTCTCCGAGGTCGGCGCGGAGACCCTGCGCCGGGCGGCGGCCGTCGCCCCGATCGCCGACCTCCAGATCGAGTACTCCCTGATATCCCGGGGCATCGAGGAGAAGATCCTGCCCACCGCCCGCGAGCTGGGGATCGGCGTCACGGCGTACGGCGTGCTGTCGCGAGGGCTCATCAGCGGCCACTTCACCCGTGACCGCGAGCTGGGCCCGGGCGACTTCCGGGGCATGAGCCCGCGCTTCCAGGGGGACAACCTCCACCGGAACCTGGACCTGGTGGACCGGCTGCGCACCCTCGCCGAGGCCAAGGGCGCGACGGTCGCGCAGATCGCGATCGCCTGGGTCCTGGCCCAGGGGACCCGGCACGGCGCCGACATCGTGCCGCTGGTCGGCGCCCGCCGCCGGGACCGCCTCTCGGAGGCCCTCGGCTCCCTGGACCTCACGCTCGACGCCGCCGACCTGGCCGCGATCGAGCAGGCGGTTCCGTTGGGCGCCGCGGCCGGCGAGCGCTACCCCGCGGCACAGATGGCGCACCTGGACAGCGAGCACTGAGCCCGGACCGGCTGACAGGTACTGTCATCCCATGCCCACCGAGACCCTGACCGCAGAGCGCATCCTGGAAGCCACCGAGGAGGTGCTGCGGCGCTACGGTCCGGCGAAGGCGACGGTCGTGGACGTGGCCCGGGTCCTCGGCGTCAGCCACGGCAGCGTCTACCGCCACTTCCGTACCAAGGCGGCGCTTCGGGAGGCGGTCACCCACCGCTGGCTGACGCGCGCCGAGGTAGCCCTCGCGGAGCTGATCGAGACCTCGGACCGGCCGGCCGCGGAGAAGCTGCGCGCCTGGTTCGCCGGCCTCTTCGAGGCGAAGCGGCACAAGGCGGGCGACGACCCCGAGCTGTTCGCCACGTACGGGGTGCTGATCGACGAGGCCAGCGGGGTGGTCGAGCAGCACATCGACGCGCTGGTCGACCAGGTGCGGCAGATCGTCGAGGAGGGCGTGCGGAAGGCCGAGTTCTCCATTGCCGACCCCGAGGCGACCGCCCGCGCGCTGTTCTCCGCGACGGCCCACTTCCACGATCCGGCCTACGCCCAGGAGTGGCGGCGCCCCACGGTCCAGGGCGAGTTCGACGCGGTGCTCGATCTGCTGCTGCGCGGCCTGCGCGCCTAGCGCGCTCGCGACAGCGCCAGGGCCCACCGCCGAGGTCCCAGGGACCACCGCCGGGGGCCAGGTCCGGGTCCGGGTCCGGCCCGGGTCCGCAACAGACGAAAGCCCCCGACTCCTTGCGGAGTCGGGGGCTCGTTCGTCCCGTGGGTGCGACCGTCAGCAGCCGAGCAGGCGGCTGCCCAGGTAGCCCTGGATCTGGTCGAGGGAGACGCGCTCCTGCTTCATGGTGTCGCGCTCGCGCACGGTCACCGCGTTGTCGTCCAGGGTGTCGAAGTCGACGGTGACGCAGAACGGCGTACCGATCTCGTCCTGGCGGCGGTAGCGGCGGCCGATGGCGCCGGCGTCGTCGAACTCGATGTTCCAGTTCTGCCGCAGGTCGGCGGCGAGGCCCTTGGCCTTCGGCGACAGCTGCGCGTTGCGGGACAGCGGCAGGACGGCGACCTTGACCGGCGCGATGCGCGGGTCGAGGCGCATGACGGTGCGCTTCTCCATGACGCCCTTGGCGTTGGGGGCCTCGTCCTCGTTGTACGCGTCGAGGAGGAAGGCGAGCATGGTGCGGCCGACACCGGCCGCAGGCTCGATGACGTACGGGGTCCAGCGCTCGCCGGCGTCCTGGTCGAAGTAGATCAGGTCGTTGCCGGACGCCTTGGAGTGCGCCTTCAGGTCGTAGTCGGTGCGGTTGGCGACGCCCTCGAGCTCGCCCCACTCGCTGCCGCCGAACTGGAAGCGGTACTCGATGTCGGCGGTGCGCTTGGAGTAGTGGGAGAGCTTCTCCTTCGGGTGCTCGAACCAGCGCATGTTCTCCTCACGCAGGCCCAGGCCCGTGTACCAGTTCCAGCGCTGCTCCATCCAGTACTCGTGCCACTGCTCGTCCTCGCCCGGCTTGACGAAGAACTCCATCTCCATCTGCTCGAACTCGCGGGTGCGGAAGATGAAGTTGCCCGGAGTGATCTCGTTCCGGAACGACTTGCCCATCTGCGCGATGCCGAACGGCGGCTTCTTGCGCGCGGTCTGCAGCACCTGGCCGAAGTTGGTGAAGATGCCCTGCGCGGTCTCGGGGCGCAGGTAGGCGACCGAGCCGGAGTCCTGGGTCGGGCCGAGGTGGGTGGAGAGCAGACCGGAGAACTGCTTGGGCTCGGTGAAGGTGCCCTTGTTGCCGCAGTTCGGGCAGTTGAGGTCGACGAGGCCGTTCTCGGGGAGGCGGCCGTGCTTCTCCTCGTACGCCTCCTCCAGGTGGTCCGCGCGGTAACGCTTGTGACAGGAGGTGCACTCGGTCAGCGGGTCGGTGAAGGTCGCGACGTGGCCCGACGCCTCCCAGACCTCGGTGGCCAGGATCACCGACGAGTCGATACCGACGACGTCCTCGCGCGAGGTGACCATGTAACGCCACCACTGACGCTTGATGTTCTCCTTGAGTTCGACACCCAGCGGTCCGTAGTCCCAGGCGGCCTTCTGGCCGCCGTAGATCTCACTGCACGGGTAGACGAAGCCACGGCGCTTGCTCAGGCTGACGATGGTGTCGATCTTGTCGGCGGCCACGGTGCTCTCTTCATTACGACGACGAAGTGCGAATGCTTCAGATTACCGGCGCGCACACCCCCGGTATCAAATCGGTCCGGCCCCCGCGCGCACCCGGCGGAACGAGGGCCCGCCGTCGAGCCCCGCGTGGCGGGGAACACAAGTAGTACAATTGACAATCGTTTCCACCTTTGTTGAAAATGAGTGTCATGAACGTACGCCGCCTGATACCCAGCACCGCCATCGCCGGAGCCGTCACCCTCGGTCTCGTGACCCTGTCCGCCTGCTCGGGGACGTCCGACGCCGCCGGCAAGGCCGACGGCAAGCTCAGCGTGGTGGCGTCGTTCTACCCGATGCAGTACCTGGCCGAGCAGATAGGCGGGGAGCACGTCTCCGTCCAGACCCTCACCAAGCCGGGCGTCGAGCCGCACGACCTGGAGCTCAAGCCGAAGCAGATCGGCGAGCTCGGCGAGGCCGACTACATCCTCTACCTCAAGGGCATCCAGCCCGCCGTCGACGAGGCGATCAAGCAGGCCGGTGTCAAGAACACCGTCGACGCCGCCACCCTCACGAAGCTCGAGGACCACGGCACCGCGGTCGGCCACGACCACGGCGCCGAGGAGCCCGGCCACGAGGGCGAGACGGCCGAGGAGCACGCCGCCCACGAGGGCGAGGCGCACCCCGACGAGCACGCCGACGAGCACGCGGGCGAGTCCGAGGCCGGTGCCGACCCGCACGTCTGGCTCGACCCGGTGAAGTACGCCGAGGTCGCCAAGGGCGTCGGCGCCTCCCTGGAGAAGGCCGACCCGGACCACGCCGCCGACTACCGGAAGAACACCGACGCCCTGGTGAAGAAGCTCGGTGACCTGGACACGGCCTTCGAGACCGGTCTGAAGAACACCTCCACCAAGACCTTCATCACCACCCACTCCGCCTTCGGCTACCTCGCCGAGCGCTACGGCCTGGACCAGGAGGGCATCGCCGGCATCGACCCCGAGTCGGAGCCCAGCCCCGCCCGGATGAAGGCGCTCCAGGACATCGCGAAGAAGGAGAAGGTCTCCACCGTCTTCTTCGAGACGCTCGCCAGCGACAAGACCGCGAAGACCCTCGCGACGGACACCGGCCTGAAGACCGACGTCCTGGACCCGCTGGAGGGAATCACGGACACGTCGAAGGGCGATGACTACATCGAGGTCATGCAGTCCAACCTCGCCGCGCTGAAGAAGGCCCTCGGCGCCAAGTGACCCACGCACAGCAGGAGGCAACCGTGACCGCTCCCGTCATATCCGTCCGCGGAGCCACGGCGACCCTCGGGTCGCGCCCCGTCCTGCGCGGCATCGACCTCACCGTGAACGCCGGTGAGGTCGTCGCCCTGCTCGGGGCCAACGGCTCCGGGAAGTCCACCGCCGTCCGCGCCGTCATCGGCCAGGTCCCGCTGACCGGCGGCGCGATCTCCCTCTTCGGCACCGAACAGAAGCGTTTCCGCGCGTGGGCCCGCGTCGGGTACGTACCCCAGCGCACCACCGCCGCCTCCGGCGTCCCCGCCACGGTCCGCGAGGTCGTCTCCTCCGGGCGGCTGTCCCGCCGCACCTTCGGCCTGCTGACCAGGACCGACCGGGCCGCCATCGACCGGGCCATCGACCTCGTCGGCCTGGCCGACCGCGCCAAGGACTCGGTGAGCGCCCTCTCCGGCGGCCAGCACCAGCGCGTCCTCATCGCCCGCGCGCTCGCCTCCGAGCCCGAGCTGCTGATCATGGACGAGCCGATGGCCGGCGTCGACCTCGCCAGCCAGGAGATCCTGGCCACCACCCTGCGGGAGCAGGTCGCGGGCGGCACCAGCGTCCTGCTCGTCCTGCACGAGCTGGGCCCCCTGGAGCCCCTGATCGACCGGGCCGTGGTCCTCCGCGACGGCTGCGTCGTCCACGACGGCCCGCCGCCGCAGGCCGTCGGCCAGCACGCGCTGCCCGGCCACGACCACGTCCATCCGCACGCGGCCGGTGAGCCGCTCCGCACGGGTCTGCTGACCTGAGGAAGCTGACCTGACCATGGAATTCCTGCACCTCGAATTCATGCAGCGGGCCCTGCTCGCGGCCGTCCTCGTCGGCATCACCGCCCCTGCCGTCGGTGTCTACCTCGTCCAGCGCCGCCAGGCGCTGATGGGCGACGGCATCGGCCATGTCGCCATGACCGGTGTCGGTCTCGGCTTCCTGCTCTCGTGGAGCCCGGTGTGGATGGCGACCCTCGTCGCCATCGTCGGCTCGGTCGCGATGGAGCTGATCCGGGCCTACGGGAAGACCCGCGGCGACCTCGCGCTCGCCCTGCTCTTCTACGGAGGCATGGCCGGCGGTGTCCTGCTGATCAACCTCTCGCCGACCGGCTCCAACGCCAACCTGAGCTCGTACCTCTTCGGCTCCCTCACCACGGTCTCCCGCGAGGACGTCACCGCGATCGGCATCCTCGCCGCGTTCGTGGTGCTCGTGACGGTCGGACTGCGCCGCCAGCTCTTCGCGGTCAGCCAGGACGAGGAGTTCGCCCGCGTCACCGGCCTGCCGGTGCGTGCCCTGAACCTGCTCGTCGCCGTCACGGCCGCCGTGACCGTCACGGTCGCCATGCGGGTCGTCGGCCTGCTGCTGGTCAGCGCGCTGATGGTGGTCCCGGTGGCCGCCGCCCAGCAGCTGTCGCGCTCGTTCCGTACGACCTTCGCCCTCGCCGTCGTGATCGGCACCGGCACCACGCTGACCGGCACGGTCACCTCGTACTACCAGGACCTGCCGCCGGGCGCGACGATCGTGCTGCTCGCGATCGCCGTCTTCGTCCTCCTCACGGTCCTCGCGACGCCTCTGGCCCGGCGCCGCGCCCGGGCCGTCGAGGCCGCGGCCTCGTCCGCGGCGGAGTGCGACATGGCGGTTCCGGCCGGCCGGCGACCCGCGGGAGACCTCACGCTCTAGCAGCCTGGCAGAATGGCGGGGGCGACGACATCCCTAGGAGGCCCCTGTGGCGACGGCAGGACCCCCCGTACGCGGCCGCTCGACCAAGCAGCGGGCCGCGGTGGCGGCGGCACTGAACGAGGTGGACGAGTTCCGCAGTGCCCAGGAGCTGCACGACATGCTCAAGCACCGCGGCGACTCCGTCGGCCTCACGACGGTGTACCGCACGCTCCAGTCCCTCGCGGACGCGGGCGAGGTCGACGCGCTGCGCACCAGCGAGGGCGAGACGGTCTACCGCCGCTGCTCGACCGAGGACCACCACCACCATCTCGTCTGCCGCGTCTGCGGCAAGGCGGTCGAGGTGGAGGGCCCGGCCGTGGAGCAGTGGGCGGAGACGATCGCGGCGGAGCACGGCTTCGTGAACGTGGCGCACACGGTCGAGATCTTTGGTACCTGCGCGGACTGCGCGGCGGCGAGCTAGAGAACGAACACGAGAAGGGCCCGCACCGGATGTCTCCGGTGCGGGCCCTTCTCGTACGCGTGCGGCTCAGAGCCTGAGTCGGGAGAACCTGGCTCAGAGCCTGGCGATGCTCCGGTCCAGGAGGTCACGGAGCCGGTCGACGTCGACGGGGTCCGCGAGCCCGCGCTTGGGCAGGGCGGCGACACCGGCCCTGGCCTTGTCGGCCGAGAGCAGGACGAACTGCGTCGGCGTCTCGACGTACCGGGGCAGCATCGGCCAGCGGTTGGCGGTCTCGGTGTCGCGGGTGGTCCAGCTGACCCCCTGCTCGTCCACGCGGGCCCGGAACTCCCCCTGCCGTTCGATCATCGCGAACATCTGCCGGGCGGCCAGCCGGGGCGTCAGCGGCCCGATGACGGCGACGAGCGTTCCCAGCCCCGCCATCAGCGCCACCCGTCCCGCATCCGGCTCGCCGGGGCCGAACAGCTCGAGGGCGACCACCAGGAACGCCAGGACGGCGACACCGGGCAGCAGCCACCGCAGCCGCCGGAACATGCCGTACCGCATCTGGACCCGTACGGCGTCGGCCACGTCGGCGCGCGTCGGCACGTAGACCAGCTCCACGCTCTCCCGCATCTGTCCCCCCGTCGTCATCAGACGGCCGGCCCCTGCTGCGGCACCGAGCCCATCGCCGCGCGGTCCGCCGCCGGGATCGCGCCGAAGCGACGGTCGCGGGAGGCGTACTCGACGCACGCGCGCCACAGGTCACGGCGGTCGAAGTCCGGCCACAGCACGTCCTGGAACACCATCTCGGCGTAGCTGCTCTGCCAGATCAGGTAGTTCGAGGTGCGCTGCTCGCCGCTCGGGCGGAGGAAGAGGTCGACGTCCGGCATGTCCGGGTAGTACAGGTACTTCTGGAAGGTCTTCTCGTTGACCTTCGACGGGTCGAGCCGGCCCGCCGCCACGTCCTCCGCGATCTTCTTCGCGGCGTCGGCGACCTCGGCGCGACCGCCGTAGTTCACGCAGAAGTACAGCGTCATCGCGTCGTTGTCGACGGTCTGCTCCTGTGCGACCTGCAGCTCCTGGACGACCGACTTCCACATCTTCGGCATCCGGCCGACCCAGCGGATACGGATGCCCAGCTCGTCCATCTCGTCACGCCGGCGCCGGATCACGTCCCGGTTGAAGTTCATCAGGAAGCGGACCTCCTCGGGCGACCGCTTCCAGTTCTCCGTGGAGAAGGCGTAGAGCGAGAGGTTCTTGACCCCGAGCTCCAGGCAGCCCTTCAGGACGTCCAGCACGACGCCCTCGCCGACCTTGTGCCCCTCGGTGCGCGGCAGTCCGCGCTCCTGGGCCCAGCGGCCGTTGCCGTCCATCACACAGGCGACGTGGTTCGGCACCAGCTCCGCGGGAAGCTTCGGCGGGCGCGCACCGGACGGGTGCGGCTCCGGGGTCTTGTACTCCCGGATCTTCCGACCGAGGATTCCGCGTCGTGCGATGGCCATGCGATGGGTCTCCTAGCTCTTCTCTACGTACCGCAGCGAGCGCAGGCCGCGCTCGAGGTGCCAGTGCAGATAGGCGGACACGAGCCCGCTTCCCTCCCTGACGTGACGCGGCTCGCACGCGTCCGCAGTCGCCCAGTCGCCGGTGAGCAGCGCGCTGAGCAGGCCGATGGCCTCCGGAGAGGGTACGACGCTGCCGGGCACCCGGCAGTCGCCGCATATGACGCCGCCGGCCGCGACCGAGAAGAACCGGTTGGGTCCCTGGAGGCCGCACTTCGCGCAGTCCTCGAAGCTCGGCGCGTAGCCGTTCACGGCGAGGGAGCGCAGGAGGAAGGCGTCGAGGATGAGGTGGGGCGCGTGCTCGCCCCGGGCGAGCGTCCGCAGGCCGCCGACGAGCAGCAGGTACTGCTGCACGGCCGGCTCGCCCTCGTTGTCCGTGAACCGCTCCGCCGTCTCCAGCATCGCCGTCCCGGCGGTGTAGCGGGCGTAGTCGGTGACGATGCCCCCGCCGTACGCGGCGATGGTCTCGCTCTGCGTGCAGAGCGGAAGCCCGCGGCCGACGAGATCGCTGCCGCGGGCGAAGAACTGCACGTCCACGTGGGAGAAGGGTTCGAGCCTGGCCCCGAACTTCGACTTGGTGCGACGGACGCCGCGCGCCACGGCGCGTACGCGACCGTGACCGCGCGTGAGGAGGGTGATGATGCGGTCCGCTTCACCCAGCTTCTGGGTGCGCAGCACGATGCCGTCGTCGCGGAACAGACTCATGGGCCCATTCTCCCGTACGCCCGGCCCTGCCCGGCCCGGGACCGGGTATCCGCCCCCGCCCGTCCGCCCCCGGGCCCGCCGGCCGGTCCCGATCGGTCACCCTCAGGTCACCTCGCCCCGGCTCCGGGCGTTCGCGTGGGCCGTCGCCGCGCTCAGGCGCTCGGCCGAGGTCGCCTCCCGGACCCCTTCCGGCTCCGCGTCCCATTCCCGCCCGCCGCCGAGCGGCCGCAGCTGGACGTAGGGGCCCTCGTGACCCATGACCGTTCCCACACGCCCGGTGCGGATCTCGACGACGTACGACCCGATGGGCAGTTTCATGACCGGCCCCCTTCTTCCCCCGGCAGTACGACGGCGACCAGCCGGCGCGCCGTTTCCACCGTGCAGCGTCCCCATTCGATGAGCGGCCGGGGGTTGTCGGAGGCGAGGGTGACGACGTCGAGCCCGAGGGAGGGCAGCACGATTCCCGCTCGTACGTACGCTTCGCGCAATTCCGCCACCGCCTCGCTCGCTTCTTCGACGGGCCCTGTGATCGACCGCATGCCGTGTTCCTTCACCAACGCATCCCTTTCCGAATCCATTTCCCGCTTACCGCACCCAGGGTGGTACCGGATCCGTAGAATCGGCAGATGCGCAGGTCCCGCAACTGCGGTGTGGCGATGGGAAGTTAATCCATGGCCAAAGCTCGTCGGCTGAGCACGTGGCGGTTCTTCGGCCAAGAGCTGAACGTGCGGCGGGAAGCGAAGGGGATGTCGCAGCGGGAACTGGGCGAGCGGGTGTGCGTTTCCGGCGGACACATCGGCCAGTTCGAACAGGGAATTCGGAAGCCACAACTGGATGTGGCGCGGCGAATCGACGAGGTGCTGCGAACCGGTGGTTTTTCGAACGGACGTGTAGGCGACCGATCAACGCGTCGCCGTACGCGTCCTATGTAGAGGCGGCTGCGGAACTGGAGGCCCTCGCGACGAGGATCTGCGAGTTCGCGCCGACGCTCATGCCGCGCCTGCTCCAGACCGGTGACTACGCACGGCCATCACCCTGGCCATGAACCCAGTCGCTTACGACGACTTCGTCGACGAGAAGGTCGCCCGGCGGCTGGAGCGGGCGCGACTCCTCAAGCCGGAGGCGTCCCTCGCACTGATGGAATCGGCGGCGGAGGGCCACAGACGATGCGCGAGTATGACCTGAGCATTACTCGGTGGCGGAAGAGCTTCTTCAGCGAGGGAAACGGCGGCGACTGCCTCGAAGTCCTCGACGTCGTCCCCGTCCGGGCCTCCAAGAACCCCACCGGCCCCGCTCTCATCGCCCCGGCCGCCGCCTGGGCGGCGTTCGTCGTGGGGGTCAGGAGGGGCTGACGATCAGCCCCACCGCCGCCAGCACGCCCGCCGCGAGGGACAGCAGCACCATCCGCTGCGCGCCCCGCACGTAGCGCTGGCGCGCCCTGCGCTCCTTGCGCACCTTCGCTTTCGTGCCCAGCTGCACGCGCTTCGTGTTCCGCGGATCGAAGACGAGCGGGTACAGGTCTCCGACCACGTGCGCGGGGCCCATCTCCGCGCCCGTCTGATACCGGCCGCCGCCGCTCGGAGACTCGAAGTCATAGTCCGCGTGCGCGTAGCCCCGGTTGCCGAAAGGCACCAGGCTCACCAGCCGCGCCTGCACCTCGATGCCGGATTCGCTCAGCTCCGTCATCTTCTTGAGCTGCTCCCGCTCACCGGAGATCAGCATCAGGCCGAAGAGACAGAGCGCCACGGACGCGAGGATGAAACAAACGAGCACCACCATCACCAGGATCACAAGCGGACGGTACGGCACCACAGGTCACGACCGAAAGCCCCACTTCCCCTTCACCGGCGAGGACTTCGCGCCTTACGATCACGCGCATGTCGATCTCTTCGTCCGTACCCGTCCTCCAGGGCGACAAGGGCACTGAACTCCGCTCCGTCGGCGAGGAGCTGGTGCTGCGCCGCCCGGACGCCGAGCTGCGCATCCCGCTCGCCGCGATCGCGCGCGTCCACGCCGAGCGGCGTGACCTCGCGGTCGAGTTGACCGCCCCGGCGGGGGCCGCGCCGACCATGTACCGGGTCGCGGACGTGAGCGCGGCCGCCGCCTCCGTCTTCGCGGACGCGGTGAACGCCGCGCTGCCCGGACACGCCGACGGCGAGGCCACGATCAACGGCTCCACGCTCGTCGTCACCCGGAGCCTGGTATTCGACGACGAGGAGGGCGAAGAGGACGAGAACGCCGTAGCTGTCGGACTGCCGTCCCACAGCAAGTGGCTGGCGTACACCGGGTACGTCGCCGTCGCGGCCCTCGCCGTCACCGTCGGGCTGATCGAGAAGGACTGGAGCCGGGGCATCGCGACGCTGCTGCTCGGGGCGGTCGGCGTGGGGGTCACCTTCTTCTCCCTGATGGGGATGACGATGGTGTGGCGGGGGTGGTACCTGCCCCGTTACGGCATCACGGTGGACGGGCACCAAGTCTTCCGGGACGGCGAGACCCCTCACGCCTTCACGGCCACCGACGGCGTGACCCGCTACATCGCCGGCCACAACAAGGGCAAGCCCGTCCGGGTCGCCTACCATCCGCGGAACCCCAGGAACGCCGTCGTCCGCACCGGCTGGGGCGAGCAGGTGGGCATGGCGGCCTTCTTGCTGGTCGTCGCCGCCATAGCGGGGCTGATCGACTACGGCACGTACCGGCTGGCACTCCCCGCCTTCGGCGGATAGCAGGCCGTACCGACGACGGGACTGTCCCCGGCATCGACCCGCCCCTACGATCACGCCCATGTCGATCACTCCGTCCATCCCCCTCGTCCAGGGCCGCGGGAAGACCTTCCTCCGGTACGCGCACGAGGACGAGGCCCTGCTTCTGAGCCGCCGCCACGACGAGATACGCATCCCCCTGGCGGCGATCGCGCGGGTGCGTGCCGAGGGGCGGGCGCTCGCGGTCGAGCTGACCGCACCGGCCGGGGCCGTGCCGGCCGTGCACCGGATCGACGGAGTGAGCGAGGCGGCGTCCGCCATGTTCGCCTCGGCCGTGAACGCCGCCCTGCCCGAGGCGGCGGGACGGGACACGACGGCCGACGGGTCCGCGCTCGTCGAGGCGCACACCCGACCCGTCAGCAGACGGGAGCGGAAGACGCGGCTCATCATGTGGTGGTCCATCGCCACGGTCAGCCTGGTCGTCGTCCTGTGCGTGCTCGTCGCTCTCGCCGGGGAAGCCATCGGCATCGCCGTCTTCATCCCCGTGGGCTTCGTCGGGGCAGCGTCGTCCGTGACCAGCGTCGTTGCCCTGACCAGCTGGTACCGCGAGTTCCGTCTGACGCGACACGGCATCACCACTCTCGCCGTGGAGCTCACGAGGGAGCCGGGGACGTATGTGTACACAGACCCCGCCGGCCTGATCCGTGAGGTGTTCGGCCGGCCGGGAGGGACGTTCGCCAAGATCAGCTACGACCCCCAGGACCCGGGGAACGTGATCCGGCCGAGGGTCGCGCTCCTTCGGCGCGGGGAACTCTGCCTGGGCCTGTTCCTCGCCTTCTGCGGGCTCCTGATGTACGCGGGCCTGGTCGTGATGACCGTCCAGGCGTTCCTCGGCACCCTCAACCTCACCGAGCCCGCGTAGGCACACTTATGGAAGTCATAAGTCCACCTTATGAGCCCATAGACCGGGGGCGGGTACCGATCCGCTGAACGGGTTGATTAGGGTGACCTAAGTGGCGATAGTGATCGTCATCACCTCGCTTGCGAAGGGAAACCTGACATGCCCCGCCCTCTCCGGGTCGCGATCGTCGGCGCCGGCCCCGCCGGAATCTACGCCGCTGACGCGCTGCTGAAGTCCGAGGCCGCCGCCGAGCCGGGCGTGTCGATCGACATCTTCGAGCGGATGCCGGCCCCCTTCGGACTCATCCGTTACGGCGTCGCCCCCGACCACCCGCGGATCAAGGGCATCATCACCGCCCTTCACCAGGTCCTCGACAAGCCGCAGGTCCGCCTCTTCGGCAACGTCGACTACGGCACCGACGTCCACCTCGACGACCTGCGCGCCTTCTACGACGCGGTGGTCTTCTCGACCGGCGCCATGGCCGACCGCGAACTCCGCATCCCCGGCGTCGAGCTGGACGGCTCCTTCGGCGCCGCCGACTTCGCCTCCTGGTACGACGGCCACCCGGACGTGCCGCGTACCTGGGAGCTGGAGGCCGAGAAGGTGGCCGTGCTCGGTGTCGGCAACGTGGCCCTCGACATCGCCCGCATCCTCGCCAAGACCGCGGACGAGCTGCTGCCGACCGAGATCCCGCCGAACGTCTACGACGGTCTCAAGGCCAACAAGGCGGTGGAGATCCACGTCTTCGGCCGCCGAGGCCCGGCCCAGGCGAAGTTCAGCCCCATGGAGCTGCGCGAGCTGGACCACTCCCCCACCATCGAGGTCATCGTCAACCCCGAGGACATCGACTACGACGAGGGCTCGATCGCCGAGCGGCGCAAGAACAAGCAGACCGACATGGTCGCCAAGACCCTGGAGAACTGGGCGATCCGCGACACCGGCGACCGTCCGCACAAGCTCTTCCTGCACTTCTTCGAGTCGCCCGTCGAGATCCTCGGCGAGGACGGCAAGGTCGTCGGGCTGCGCACCGAGCGCACCGAGCTCGACGGCACGGGCAACGTCAAGGGCACCGGGCAGACCACCGACTGGGACGTCCAGGCCGTCTACCGGGCCGTGGGCTACCTCTCCGACGAGCTCCCCAAGCTCCCCTGGGACACCGCCAGCGGCACCGTTCCCGACGAGGGCGGCCGGGTCATCGAGGAGGGCGGCGAGCACCTCGCCTCCACGTACGTCACGGGCTGGATCCGCCGCGGCCCGGTGGGCCTCATCGGCCACACCAAGGGTGACGCCAACGAGACCGTCGCGAACCTCCTGGACGACTTCGCCCACGGCCGGCTCCTCACCCCCGAGACCCCGGACGCGGACGCCGTCGTGGCCTTCCTGGAGGGCAAGGGGATCACGTACACGACGTGGGAGGGCTGGTACGCCCTCGACGCTGCGGAGAAGGCGCTCGGCGAGCCGCAGGGCCGGGAGCGCGTGAAGATCGTCGAGCGCGAGGACATGCTGCGCGCGAGCAACGCCGTCACCCCGGCATAGCACCCGGCCGGACCAGGCCCGACTCGTAGGCGATGATCACGAGTTGGGCCCGGTCACGGGCCGCGAGCTTGCCCATGATCCGGCTGACGTGGGTCTTCGCGGTGAGCGGCGACAGGGCGAGGGTCTCCGCTATCTCCGTGTTGTTCAGACCGCGGGCGACGAGCGCGAGCACCTGCCGCTCGCGCTCCGACAGTTCGTCCGGTCCGCCCGCCGGCCGGGCGTCCGGGGCGGCGAGCGCCCGGGCGATCAGCCGGGCCGTCGGACCCGGCGAGAGCAGGGCCTCCCCCGCCGCCACCGTGCGGATCGCGTCCAGGAGTTCGGCCGGGCGGATGTCCTTCACGACGAAGCCCGACGCACCCGCACGCAGCGCCTCCATCACATGCTCGTCGGTGTCGTACGTGGTCAGGACCAGCACCCGCACCCCGGCCAGGTCCTCGTCCGCGGCGATCAGCCGGGTCGCCGCGATCCCGTCGAGTTCGGGCATGCGGATGTCCATGACCACCAGATCGGCCCGCGCCGAACGGGCCAGCTCCACCGCCTCCCTGCCGGTTCCGGCCTGCCCGACGACCTCCATCCCGGGCGCCGAGTCGACGAGCATCGCGAAGGAAGCCCGGACCAGCGTCTGGTCGTCCGCCAGCAGGACACGGATCGCGCTCACGCCATGACCTCCCCTGTCCGCAGCGGCAGGGCCGCCGTGACCTCGAAACCCCCGCCGGTGCGCGAGCCCGCGCTCAGTGTCCCGCCCACGCTCCGGGCCCGTTCACGCATCCCCAGGATTCCGTAGCCGGATCCGCCCGTGCCTCCCCCGACACCGTGACGGGCGTGCGGGGCGGCGCCGTCGTCCGTGACCCGTACGGTCAACACCTCGTCCACCAGGCCGACATCGACCTGCACCGAGGCGCCCGGGCCGCCGTGCCGTACCGCGTTCGTCAGTGACTCCTGCACGATCCGGTACGCCGCCGCGGCCACGGCCGCCGGCACGCGCGCCTCCCCAGTCCGCACCGTCAGCTCCGCGCCCGACGACCGGACGAGATCGCGCAGCGCCGCCAGATCCGGCAACGGTCCCTCCGGGGCGGCGCGCAGCACGTCCAGCGTCGTACGGATCTCGGAGCGGGCGTCCCGGCAGGTCTCGGCTATCCCGTCGAGGGCCTTGGCGAGCGCCTCCCGGTCGAGCCGGTCCGGGTCGGCGACCAGGACGTGCGCGGCGACCGAGGTCTGGACGCCGATGAGGGTGATCGAGTGCGCCAGGAGGTCGTGCAGATCGCGGGCGATCCGCAGCCGTTCCTCGGCCACCTTCTGTTCGACCTCGCGCTCCGCCCCCTCCACCATGCCCGCCACCAGCTGGCGGTAGAGGCGGATGCTCGTGCCGAAGACGAGCATCGCGATCACCCAGCCGGAGACCCGCAGGATCTCGGCCATCTCGTGCGGGTTGGCGAACAGCTGGATCGTGAGCGTGACCGTGGTGACCGAAAGGCCGACGATCAGGGTCCGCAGCGGACGGCCGTTCGCCGCGACCGTGTACAGCGCGGTCATCGAGGCCGGGATCGGCGCCAGATGCATGAAGTCGAGCGCGTGGTACGGAACCACGAACGCCACCACGACGAGCAGCACCGGCAGCGGGTGGCGCCTGCGCCAGGCCAGCGGAACGTGGGCGGCGAGCAGCAGCACCCAGCCCAGGGCGTCCGGCCGGCGTCCGTCGTCGGTGGTCAGCGCGAGCACGACCGCGACAGCCGCGAACACGGCGGCGGCCATCGCGTCACGCCGGACCGGGTACGGAGCGGCCTGCGGGTCTCGGGTCAGAGCTGCGGTGAAGTCCACGGGGTCCATCCTCCCTGCGGGCGGGGGCCGTTGACAGTCCGGGACGACCCCCGCCCGTCCCTGATCACACCCGTACGGGAGTCCGCTCCGGACCCTGACCGACGGCGGGCTCCGGCGCCTTGGCCAGGGGGCCCGGCCACCACACCTTCCTGCCGAGCAGCACGCTCGCGCTGGTGACGAGGTAGGTGCGGACCAGGAACGTGTCGAGCAGGACCCCGACCGCGATGACGAAGCCCAGCTCGGCCAGCTGCACCATCGGCATGTTGATCAGGACTCCGAAGGTGGCGGCGAGGACGAGTCCGGCCGAGGCGATCACCCCGCCGGTGGTGCGCAGCGCGGTCAGGGCCGCCGCCCCCGGTTCCGTACCGTTCAGGCACTCCTCCCGCATCCGGTGCATCAGGAAGATGCCGTAGTCGACGCCGAGGGCGACGAGGAAGACGAAGGAGAGCAGGGCGAGACCGGGATCGGTGCCCTCGAAGCCGAAGACCGACTCGAAGACCAGTCCGCCGATTCCGAGGGACGCGCCCCAGACGGCCACGACGGCGCCGATCAGGATCAGCGGGGCGACCAGGCTGCGGAGCAGCGCGATCAGGATGAGCAGGACGGCGGCGAGGACGAGCGGGACGACGATGTTCCGGTCGCGGGCGCTGGTGTCGCGCATGTCCAGCTGTTCCGCGCTGGGCCCGCCGACGTACACCCCGTCACCGAGAGCCCGCCGCAGTTCCTTGATGGTCGCGGTCTCGGCGGCGGACTGGGGCGGGTGGGCGGCCATGACGGAGATCTCGGTCCAGCCGTCACCGCTGCGGCTCCGCTCGGCATTCGCGACACCCCCCGTCGCGAGGGCGGTCCGCAGGGCACCGGGCGCACCGGCGGTCGGGGCGACGACCGTGATCGGCTGGGTGCCCATCTCGGGGTACGCGGCGGCCAGCGTCTTCATCGCGGTGACCGCCTCCGGGGTGGAGGTGAAGGAGTCCTCCTGCTTGAGGGCACCGGGCAGGGTGAGCGTGCCCAGGGCGAGGGCGGCCAGGGCCGCCGCTCCGGTGAGCAGGACGGCGAGGGGGCGGCGGCCCGCGGAGCTGCCCATGGCGGCGAAGAGGGAGCGGCGCGGGGCCTTGGGGGAGCTTCCGTACGCCGGGACCAGCGGCCAGAACACCCGTCGGCCGAGCACGACGAGGAGCGCGGGGAGCAGCGTCATCATGGCGACGAGCGCGCACAGGACGCCGACGGCGGCCGTGGGGCCCATGCCCCGGCTGCTGTTCATGTCGGCGGCGAGCAGACAGAGCATGCCGACGGCGACGGTGCCGGAGGAGGCGAGGACGGCGGGGCCGCAGCCCCGCAGGGCGGCGAGCATCGCGTCGTACGGGCGTGGGACGCGGCGCAGTTCCTCGCGGTACCGGGCGACGAGCAGGAGGGCGTAGTCGGTGCCGGCGCCGAAGACGAGGATCGTCATGACGCCCGTGCTCTGGCCGGAGACGCTGATGTCGAAGCCCTGGTGGAGGCCGTAGGTGACGGCCATCGAGAGGTAGTCGGCGACTCCGGCGACGACCAGGGGGACGAGCCAGAGGAAGGGGCTGCGGTAGATGACGATCAGCAGGATCGCGACGACGGCGACGGTCGTGTAGAGGAGCGGGCCGTCGAGGGAGTTGTAGACCTCGCCCGCGTCGGTGGCGAGGGCGCCGGGCCCGCCGACCTCGCCGGTGACCGTGGCGCGGACGGCCGTGACGAACGCGTCCCTGGCCTCCTCGTCCTGCCCGGGTGCGGTGCTCGAGACCGCGTACAGGAGGGTCGTGCCGTCCTCGGAGGGGACGGGTCGCGGTGTGGCGCTGAGCGGATGTTCGGCGGCGACCCGGGAGACCTCGCGGGCGGCGGTGGCCTCGTCGGCCGGTGTCAGTCCGCCGTCGCGGTGGTAGACGAGGACGAGGTCGGTGGAGTCGCCGCCGGGCAGCCGCGCGGTGATCTCGGCGACCTGGGTGGAGTCGGCGCCGGCGGGCAGGTAGTCGACGGCGCGGTCGCGCTGCACGTCACCGAGCTTTCCGGCGAAGGGTGCGGCGATGGCGATCACGATCACCCACAGGGCGAGCACCCCCCAGGGGACGGCCTTCCGCCCCCTGCGCTCACCGACGGTCCTGTTCGGGGCCCCCATGTCGGGCCTCCCTCCTGTGTCTGTCGTCCGGGTCGTTCCCAGACTCCCGCCGGACCAGGGGGGATTCGTCGGCCCGGCGGTCGAGTTGCGGCCTACTGCCGGGGGCGGTACGGGCGTGGTCGGTACTCTCCGGGGAGTACGTGACGGGAGGCCGGCCGCGGTACGTGCCGGGAGCGGGCACACTCCCCCGCGCGCTCCTACTCTGGAAGGACGGGAAAGGGAGTGAGCGGCGATGGCCGTCCCCGTCGAAGAGGCCCCCGCCGTCGAGCGGGCGCGGAGAGCGGCGGCCCGGGAGTCATGGGCCGAGGCGTACGTCCTGCTGCGTGAGGCCGACCGGCACCCCTCCGCCGCCCTCGCCCCCGAGGACCTGGATCTCCTCGCCGACGCCGCCTGGTGGACGGGCCACGTGGACGAGTCGGTCGCGGCCCGGTTGCGGGCCCATGCCGGGTACGTGGCGGCGGGCGACCACCGTGGGGCCGGGCAGGTGGCGTGGTGGCTGTCCTTCGAGTACCGCTGTCTGGGGCGGCCCGCGGCGGCGGCGGGCTGGCTGCACCGGTCCCGGCACCACCTGGAGGACGAACCGGAGTGCCCGGAACAGTGTTTCCTGGCGTGGACGGACGCGGAGGAGGCCCAGGAACGGCGCGACCCGGAGGCGGCTCTCGCCGCGGCGCGGCGCATGGAACGTCTCGCCCGTGACTCCGGAAGCCCGGACCTGATCGCCCTGAGCCGGCAGGCCCACGCCTCGGTCCTCCTGGCGAACGGCCGGAGGACGGAGGGCCTCGCCCTCCTCGACGACGCGATGTGCGCGGTCACGGCGGGCGAGCTGAGTGGCATGTTCACGGGCTGGCTCTTCTGCCTGGCCCTCACCCAGTGCATGGAGGCGGCGGACCTCGGCCGGGCGGTGGAATGGACGGACGCGGCGATGGCGTGGTGCGAGGTGCCCTGGTCCCAGCACGTCCGGGCGAGGACCGCCGCCGCGGACGGCGCGGAGACGGACGGCGCGGAGACGGTCGGGGTGGAGGCGGTCGGCTCGGCGCGGCGGGCTTCCGGTCGCACCGAGGCACCGGGCGCGGCCGGTGCGGAGTCCCCGGGCATCGGCCCCGTTGCCGTCCCCGCGCTGACGACCGCCCCCACCCCGCCGGCCCCCGGCCCCATGCCGGGCCCCGGACTCATGACCGCCCCCGGACCCACGACCGGCCACCCTCCACCGGGCCCCGGCCCCACGACTGGCCACCCTCCACCGGCCCCCGGCCCCA
This sequence comes from Streptomyces sp. NPDC029139, assembly GCF_055564335.1. Classification (NCBI taxonomy): domain Bacteria; kingdom Bacillati; phylum Actinomycetota; class Actinomycetes; order Kitasatosporales; family Streptomycetaceae; genus Streptomyces; species Streptomyces sp. NPDC029139. The sequence goes on from NZ_JBVHWN010000002.1 coordinate 801,642, forward strand.
CGACCGGCCGCCCTCGACCAGGCACCGGCCCCACGACCGGTCCGCCCGCGGCCTTCACCGACAATCCCTTCCGGGGCCTGTGCCGGATTCATCATGTCGAGGTGCTCGACCTGCTCGGCGCATGGTCGCAGGCCGAGGCCGAGGCCGCGCGGGTGTGCGCGGAGGTGCCGGTGGACAGCCTGGACGTCGCCGCCGCGGCGCACTACGCGGCCGGGGAGATCCGGCGCCGCCAGGGACGGCTCGACGCCGCCGCCGTCTCCTACGCCCACGCCCACGAGTTGGGCCGGATCCCGCAGCCGGGGCTCGCTCTGCTCCGGCTCGCCCAGGGCAAGGCGGACGCCGCCGTCACGGGCCTAAAACTGGCGCTGGCCTGTCAGAGCGACCCGAGCCACGACCTCCTCGGCCGGGCCCGGCTGCTCGCGGCCCGCACGGAGGTGGCGCTGGCCGTCGGGGACCCGGACGGGGCCGCCGAGGCCGTCACGGAGCTGGCGGCGCTCTCCGGCGGGGCGCCACTCCTGGGCGCCCTGGCCGACACCGCCCGTGGCGCCCTCGCGCTCGCCCGGCACGAGCCGGCCCTGCCTCCGCTGCGCCGGGCGCTGGCCGGCTGGCTGGAACTGCGTGTCCCGTACGAGGCCGCGCAGGTACGGATGCTGCTCGCCGCCGCCGACCGGGCGTCGGGCGACGAGGAGGCGGCCCGGCTGGAGCTGGCGGCCGCCCGGTCGGCGTTCGAGCGGCTGGGCGCCGTCCCCGACGCCCGCCGCGCGGCCGCCCTGCTGACGGGGCTGCGCCGCCGGCTGCCCGGCGGTCTGACCGGCCGGGAGGCGGAGGTGCTGCGGCTGGTGGCGGAGGGCGGCACCAACAGGGACATCGCCCAGGCCCTGGTGATCAGCGAGCACACGGTCGCCCGGCACCTGAACAACATCTTCGCCAAGCTGGGCGTGACCTCCCGTACCGCCGCCACGGCCTACGCCTACGCGCACGGTCTGGTCAGAACCCGGGCGTAGGCCGCGCCCGCCATGGGCCGTATCGCCCATCCCCGTCCCTCCGCGGATGTGGGTGGTTCGGGCGATGCCCGCACCGTCCCCCGCGGCCTAGAACGGGTACATGAACACCACACACGCACCCACCACCGCCCGCCCGACCGACACCCCGCACCCCGACACCCCGCCCCTCGGCAGCCTGCCCCTGGAGGCCCTGCGCGGCGCCGTCCGCGGCGAGGTCGTCGTCCGCGGCGACCCGTCGTACGACGAGGCCCGTCGGGTCTACAACGCCCTCCACGACCGCCGCCCGGCCGCCGTGGTCCGGGCCGTGGACGCGGGCGACGTGATCGCCGGCGTCCTGTTCGCCCGGGACAACGGGCTCCCGCTCGCCGTCCGCGGCGGCAGTCACGCCGTCGCCGGCCACGGCACCGTCGACGACGGTCTCGTCATCGACCTGTCCCGGATGCGCTCGGTCCGCGTCGATCCCGTGGCCCGTACCGCCCGGGCCGACGGCGGCTGCACCTGGGGCGACTTCGACCACGCCACGCACGCCTTCGGCCTGGCCACCACCGGCGGGGTCGTCTCCACCACCGGCGTCGCCGGTCTCACCCTCGGCGGCGGCATGGGCAACCTCGCCCGCCGCTACGGACTGAGCTGCGACAACCTCGTCCAGGCCGATGTCGTCACCGCCGAGGGCGCCCTCCTCACCTGCGACGCCGAGCGGCATCCGGACCTGTTCTGGGCGCTGCGCGGCGGCGGAGGCAACTTCGGCGTCGCCACCTCGCTCGTCCACCGCCTGCACCCGGTGTCCGACATCCTGGGCGGCGCCGTCTTCTATCCGCTCGACGCGGAGGTGGCCCGGCGCTGGCGGGACATGAACGCCGACGCCCCCGTGGAGCTCAACACGATCCTGGTCGTCGCTCTCGGGCCCGAGATGCCGTTCCTGCCGGAGCGCTGGCACGGCCGTCCGATCTGCGGCCTGATGACCTGCTTCAGCGGCCCGGCCACCGAGGACGAGAGGGTGCTCGCGCTCCTCGAGGAACTGGGACCCGTCGTCGGCCGGTTCGTGGAGCGCATGCCGTACCCGGTGATCAACACGCTTTTCGACGAGCAGCTGCCACCGGGGCTGTACCACTACTGGAAGGGGAACTTCAGCCGCGATCTCAGCGACGGCGCCATCGACGTGCACATGCGCTACGGGGAGACGATGCCCTCGATGGAGAGCGACACCGCGATCTTCCCGATCGACGGGGCGTGCCACCGGGTCGGCCCCGAGGACACCGCGTTCGCCTACCGCGACGCGTCCTTCTCCGCCGCGTTCGGCACGACCCACACCGACCCCGCGGACAACGAGGCGAACATCGCCTGGACGCGGGCGTACGCCCGGGACCTGCGGCCGCACACCGAGGAGGCCGGATACATCAACTTCATGGACACCGACGACCAGAGCCGGGTGCGGACCAACTACCGGCAGAACTACGACCGTCTGCGGACGGTGAAGCGCCGCTACGACCCCGGCAACCTGTTCCGCCTCAATCACAACATCGCGCCGTGACGGAAGCTGTCGCGTCGATCTTGCCGGGCTCGACAAGACACCCCTAGAGCAGCGTCCTGGCGGTGGCGAGCAGCCGGGCGGTGTCGTCGGCGCAGAGCGCCAGCGCGTTGCCGACGGTGTGGAGCACGTCCCGTTCCGCCGGGCTGTACGCCCCGTCGGCGAGGGCGATCCTGGCTCCCTGGAGCAGGATCGACTCGCGCCCGGAGGCGGCGAGGTGCGGAGCGAGCGGCTCCAGGGCCTCGTGGAGCTCGATGGCCAGGGCCGCGCCCCCACTGCCCTCGTCGGGCAGGAAGCGGCCGGTGTCGGCGGCCAGCGCCTCCACGAGGTCGGTGAGCTGGACGCCGGTGCACTCGTCGAAGCCGGCGGCGCGGACCGCCGCGACCGCGGTGTCCACCGCCGTACGGGAGGAGGTGCCGCCGGCCGCGAGGACGGCGAGGGCGACGGTGTGCACGGCGTCCCGCAACATCGCGGAGAAGCGGCTCGTCGTCGGGTGGTCGAGGACGTCGGTGCCGAAGTGGGTGTGACAGGCGGCGCATTCGACGACCGGTCCGGCGTGCCCGCGGGGCAGTACCGGGACGCCCAGGACGGCGAAGCGCCGACGTCCGGTCCGGCGGCGGTAGTTGCGGTCGCCGCCGCACTCCTCGCAGAAGAACTCCCCGTCGCCTACGGTGTTCCAGGAAGTGCGAATGCCGCAGATGCCCACTTTTCGACTACGTGACTCCCGGGCAGACCGCATCCCGTACCTCCCTCGACGAACCGGCAGCATTGCCGACGTGGGCGTGATGTTAACCACATCTGTGATGTGGCGTCAGCACCCCGTCGTCAGAACGCCACCGACATGGCCGAGACGCGACACCGCCGCAAGGGCTTACCGCGCGCCCGACCGCACCCCCCTGGGATCACCCCCAGGGGTGGAGAGAGCGGTGCCCCGCGCCCCCTCGGGGGATGCGGGGCACCGCTCTCGCGGGGTCCGCGATGTCAGCGCGCGGCGCGGTTGACCGCCGAGATGACGGCCTTCAGCGAGGCGCGGGTGGTGTTGGCGTCGATGCCGATGCCCCACAGGACCTTGCCGTCGATGGCGCACTCGATGTACGAGGCGGCCTGCGCGGAGGCGCCCTCGCTCATCGTGTGCTCCTGGTAGTCCAGCAGCCGGGCGTCCACGCCGATCGCCTGCAGGGCGGCGAAGAAGGCGGAGATAGGACCGTTGCCGGAGCCCGTCAGGACGGTGTCGACGCCGTCCACGACCGCCTCGACGGTCAGGGTGTCGGTGCCGTCGGTGTCGGACGTGGTCTGGCCGGAACGCAGCTGGATACGACCCCAGGCGTTGTCCGGGTTGGGCAGGTACTCGTCCTGGAAGACGGACCAGATGGCGGCCGGGGTGACCTCGCCGCCCTCGCTGTCCGTCTTCTGCTGGATGATCTTCGAGAACTCGATCTGCATCCGGCGCGGCAGGTCCAGCTTGTGGTCGTTCTTCAGGACGTACGCGATGCCGCCCTTGCCGGACTGCGAGTTGACCCGGATCACGGCCTCGTACGAGCGGCCGACGTCCTTCGGGTCGATCGGCAGGTACGGCACCGCCCACTCGATCTCGTCGACGGTCTTGCCGGCGGCGGCCGCGTCGGCCTCCATGGCGTCGAAGCCCTTCTTGATGGCGTCCTGGTGGGAGCCGGAGAAGGCGGTGTAGACCAGGTCGCCCGCGTAGGGGTGGCGCGGGTGGACCTCCATCTGGTTGCAGTACTCGGACGTGCGGCGGATCTCGTCGATCTGCGAGAAGTCGATCTGCGGGTCCACGCCCTGCGAGAACAGGTTCATGCCCAGCGTCACCAGGTCGACGTTGCCGGTGCGCTCACCCTGGCCGAACAGACAGCCCTCGATGCGGTCGGCGCCGGCCATGATCGCCAGTTCCGCGGCCGCCACCGCCGTACCGCGGTCGTTGTGCGGGTGGACGGACAGGCAGATGTACTCGCGGCGGGTCAGGTTCCGGGACATCCACTCGAACCGGTCCGCGTGGGTGGACGGCGTCGAACGCTCCACGGTCGCGGGCAGGTTCAGGATGATCTCGCGCCCCTCCTCGGGCTGCCAGACGTCACAGACCGCCTCGCAGACCTCCAGGGCGAAGTCCAGCTCGGTGTCGGTGAAGATCTCCGGGCTGTACTGGTAGCCGAAGATCGTCTCGTCGCCCAGCAGCTTGTCCGCGTACTCCATGACCAGGCGGGTGCCGTCGACGGCGATCTGCTTGATCTGCTCCTTCGAGCCCCGGAAGACGACCCGGCGGAAGGTGGGCGCGGTGGCGTTGTACAGGTGGACGGTGGCGCGCTTGGCGCCGACCAGGGACTCCACGGTCCGCTCGATCAGGTCCTCGCGGGCCTGGGTCAGTACGGAGATGGTGACGTCGTCCGGGATCGCGCCCTCTTCGATGATGGAGCGCACGAAGTTGAAGTCGGTCTCACCGGAGGACGGGAAGCCGACCTCGATCTCCTTGTATCCCATGCGCACCAGCAGGTCGAACATCTCGCGCTTGCGGGCGGGGCTCATCGGGTCGATCAGGGCCTGGTTGCCGTCGCGCAGATCGGTCGACAGCCAGCGGGGCGCCTTGGTGATGCGCTGCTCGGGCCAGGTGCGATCGGGGATGTGCACGGCCTCGTACCGGCCGTACTTGTGGATCGGCATCCCGGACGGCTTCTGCATCTGGGTGGCGTTGGTGATGGGCGTCGGACGGCCAACGGGCTGAGACATGGCGTAGGGCTCCTCGGTCCAGCGGAGTGGGGGTCCCCCCTGCTCGAAGAGCTCGGGGGAGGCCGACTGTCGAACGCAGCACCAGGTCCCGCGGGGAGGGGGTCGGCCTACGACTACAGGCCCTCACCGCGGCAGCTAAGGAGAAGCAGCCCGAAACGCATGATGGGCCGCAGCCTAGCTCAGGACGGCGGAGTCCGGACGTCCTGTTTCAGTATGCGGGACGATCAGATCGTCAATACGAAAGAGTGACGAATCACTCCATTTCGCGGATCATGTTCGCAGCTAGTGACAGCCCGATGACACAGTGCCACATTGCAGGCATGACCTCCCCCACGCACCACCCTGTCTTCTGCTCCATCGTGCCCCCGCACCTGCTGGAGCACCTGGCCCGGTCCGGGAACCCGGCGATCGCCGCGACCGCCCGTCACACCCTGGTCGCCGACGCCGCCCAGCGGACCGCGCGCCGCCTCGCCGCGCCGACCGTCCCTCCCGAGCGGACAGCCCCGGACGAGGCGGCGAAGCCCCGGCGCACGCTGTACGACGCCGAGCACGGCACCGACCTGCCCGGCGTCGTGGTGCGCGAGGAGGGCGCGGAGGCGACGGACGACGCGACCGTCAACCGCGCGTACGCCGGCCTCGGCGCCACCTTCGACCTCTTCATGAAGGTCTACGGGCGGAACTCGATGGACGGCGCCGGGATGAAGCTGCTCGCGACCGTCCACTACGACCGGAACTACGCGAACGCCTTCTGGAACGGCGAGCAGATGGTGTTCGGTGACGGTGACGACGAGATCTTCCTCGACTTCACCGTGCCGGTGGACGTGATCGGCCACGAGCTGGCCCACGGCTTCACGCAGTTCACGGCCAATCTGGAGTACTTCAGCCAGTCCGGGGCGCTCAACGAGTCGGTCTCGGACGTCTTCGGATCGCTGGTGAAGCAGTACACGCTCGGGCAGAGCGCCACCGAGGCCGACTGGCTGATCGGCGAGGGCCTGCTCCACGAGAACGTCCAGGGCGTGGCGCTGCGCTCGATGAAGGCGCCGGGCACGGCGTACGACGACGACGTCCTCGGCAAGGACCCGCAGCCGGCGCACATGGACGACTACGTCCGTACGAGCAGCGACAACGGCGGCGTGCACATCAACTCCGGCATCCCCAACCACGCCTTCTACCTCGCGGCGACCGAGCTGGGAGGCAACGCCTGGGAGCGGGCGGGACAGATCTGGTACGACGTGATGACAGGGGGAGTGCTCAGCCCCGAGACCCGGTTCGCCGAGTTCGCGCGGGCGACGGCGAAGGCGGCGAAGGCGCGGTACGGGGACGGGGCGGAGATTCAGGCCGTACGGAAGGCATGGACGGCTGTCGGGGTCCCGACGGACTGATAGACCTGGGGCATGCGTATTCGAGTGCGGCGCACCGGCGGTTTCGCGGGCATCGAGCGGTCGGCCGAGGTGGACACCTCCGGCCGGCCGGACTCCGGGGAGTGGCAGGCCCTGGCCGCCACCGTCCTCCGGGAGGGCGACAGCGACGTCCGGGGCGTGCCGGACGGCTTCGCGTACGAGATCACGGTCGACGGCGAGACGATCCGCTGCGGCGACCCGCGCCTGACGGAGTCGCAGCGCGCGCTGATCACGAAGGTCCTGAAGGAAGGCGCCTAGGCAGTGTCTTCAAATGATCATCGCTGGTGGATCATAGTGGTGTGATTCGTCGCCATGAACTGTCCGATGCCGAGTGGGAGTTCGTCCGGCCGCTGCTCCCCGAGTCGTTGCGGGGGCGCAAACGGCTGGAC